>JAFSCK010000159.1 GCA_017436785.1 Oscillospiraceae bacterium
CAGAGAGATCCTGTATGCCAGACTCAATATGGATTCTTCATATATAGATCGAAAGCCAAAAAGAGCGATTCCAATGGAAATTGCTCCGGAATGTCCAATCACAGATGTGGATACCCGCCACGAGACATACAGCGCACTCCTTAGTAAGCTTTCTCTGGCGTCCGATCACAGAGACAATCTTCTTCAGCGCGGATTGACAGATGACGTTATTTCCCAGTTGAAATACAGAACCACCCCAGTAATCGGTAATACCGCTCTGGCCAAGCAATTGCTTGCAGAAGGGAAGTACCTGCCTGGAGTTCCTGGGTTTTATCACACAGCATCCGGAGAATGGAGCTTTATTCGGGAAGACCGAGGGATCCTCATCCCTGTAAGAAATCCTGAAGGAAAGATCCAGGGACTTCAGATCCGCAGAGATAATGTAACCAAAAGAAAGTTTCGATGGGTATCCAGTGTCGGTAAGACAGACGGCACGAGAGCAGAAGGCTGGACGCATATGGCTGGGCCGCCACAGGAAAAGATCCTTTTGACAGAAGGTCCGATGAAAGCGGATGTGATCCATTTTCTGACGGGGCAGACAGTACTGGCTGTTCCAGGAGTAAATTCTCTGACACAGCTGAAACCCGTATTAAATTACCTGAAAGAGCAGGGGACAAGGTATGTCATGACTGCCTTTGATATGGACTACATGACTAACCCCCATGTTCAGAATGGTTATTATGAACTTGCAAAACTATTATCAGAGATGGGATTCCAATATGGTACATACCTATGGGATCCTGCATATAAGGGACTTGACGATTATGTGTGGCAATGCTGCTACCAAAAGAAAAACAGATAGGGAAGAGGCGGACAATGTGTTCGCCTCTTTTTTATGTGTATTATGCAAAATTATGTGTTTTAGCATTGCAAAAACACATAACCAATCGTGTAATATAGCAATCTCAATTATAAGGAGGAATCATCTTGTTAATCGCAGTTGATCATGGAAATTACAATATCAAAACACCCCACTATAGTTTCATGGCCGGACTGGCAGAACACTCTGTACGTCCGCCCATGGCTGATGAAGTACTAGAGTATGAAGGCAGGTTCTGGACACTCTCCGGAAAGCGGCTCAGCTACCGCAGAGATAAGACAAAGGATGAAAGCTACTTCATCCTGACCTTATTTGCCATTGCCCGGGAAATGGGTTATGCAGGCAATTATAATTCCACCGAGAGAATCCATTTGGCTGTAGGTCTGCCTCCGGAGCATTATGGCATTCTCAAGGATAAGTTCTCGAAGTATTTCAAACGTCCCCAGTCAATTCACTTCAGCTATAACGATAAGCCCATGACAATCATGATGGGAAATGTCTATGTTTATCCTCAGGCATTTGCGGCGATAGCACCTCTTAAGGCCCAGCTGAATCATCATCTTCAAGTTTTTTTGGTCGATATCGGCGGATATACCACCGACGTATTACTACTGCGCAATGGAAAACCAGATATGCAGTTCTGTCGGAGTCTGGAGATGGGCGTTATTACCATGAATAACGATATCATTCGCCGGGTCGGCGCTCTCCACGATATGCGGATCGAAGATGAACATATCAGCGCCGTTCTTACAGATAAGGAAACGATCCTTCCGGAAGCCGTGAAAAAGACGATCCGGGAATCTGCAAAACATCATGCCAAGGATATTCTGGACAAGCTCCGCGAGCTCCAGGTAGATCTGCGTTCCAATCCAGCGGTCTTTATTGGCGGTGGCAGCGTGCTTTTCAGAGAGTATCTGGAGGATACACCGATGGTGGCATCTGCCTCCTTCATTGATAATCCCAATGCAAATGCCATTGGCTATCGGACTATGGCAGAGGCGCAGATGAGTCTGAAACCCGTTTAATAAACTGCCTATGAAAGATGGAAGCTCTTATCGGTACAACATTCAGTTTCCGGGGAAAACGGAGCTGGAGATTCGGGCAGGAGAGTTCCTTGAAACACTCGGCAGGAAGAAAAGTTCCGTAATCATCACAGCTCTGAATGAGTATTTGGATCATCATCCGGAACTATCAGACGGTAGTCATCCCATAGTTAATATCAGTTTACTATCCCTTCCGGAATTAGAAACCAAGATACAGTCCATGATCGAAGAAAGACTGGCGGGAATCGATGTACCAGTAGTTCCTACTACAGCTACTTGCCTTACAAGCTCTGCTGATGCTGTTAGCAAGGAAATCATGGAAATGATTGGCGATTTAGACCTGTTTAGTATTTAACATAATCTTAGCCTCCTGTTCATTACAGGAGGCATTTTCTTTGATATGATATTTTGACGAAAAATATTATTTTTTATATACTTATGTAGCTAGGTGTCGCTTTTTTATAATAATCTTCCTTTAATTTCGTAATTAGTAGTATAAGGCAAAATCAATGCCTAATTCACTGAAAGAAGGGATTAATATGAAACAAGATGAACTGGAACTATATCATGAATGCAGTTTTGATGCCTTCTGTAAAAAGGCCATTCGCAATTTAGCTGTAGATGCGAAACGAATATATTGGAAGAAAACCATGACGACCTCAGATGAGGAACTTCTTGCAACCTATGTTAAATCTATAATGACTGAAGACACCTACAATCTAAACAAATATGAGAGAATTTACTACGTTAATGGTTTGAAGGTCGTTGTAACAAATGAAACCGTAGGAGAAGCGCTCAAGTATATCATGCCTAATAAGAGAGCTGTACTGCTGTTGAGCTTTTTTATGGATTACCGAGATAGCGAAATTGCACGCACATTAAGGATTACGAATTCAACTGTATCTTATCGGAAGAAGCAGGCGTTAAAACAGTTGAAGGTTTTGTTGGAGGGAAAAATCGATGAGTGATAGAATTCCATATAACACAATCGTTGCTTGTAAGTTGGGGGATGAAGAAGCCCTGAAGACAATTCTGAAGCACTATGAGCCTCTTATCGTTGAAGCATCAAAAAAGAAAATGGTAGCTGGCAAAGGCGTGGTTACATACGTCGTGGATGAGGACGTAAAGGCATATATCATCAGCGAACTTACAATGGCCATAATGATGAAGTACGATCCCACTAGAATACCCAGAAAGAAAAAACAACTATAATACACAATTTCTCAAAAACCCAGTTCACGTGTATGTGAACTGGGTTTTTTATTTTGGAGGATAAATGGAACTTGCTAGTAAAGAATTTATACATGCAATAAACAGCAAAAGCTTTGATAGACAGTTTCAAGCTTTTGCAAAGCACCAAGTGCTCGATATGAAGTACTTTTTCTCTACGGAAGAGGGTAAAGCGTTTTATGACGCATGGATCAAGAAAAATCGAAAATTACAAAGACAGTATGAATCACCAAAATGCTCTGCGGGTTATGATTATGATGCAGATGATGAAGATGACGAAGATGATTATTAATATAAAAATATAAAAGAAGTCAAGATCATTAAGACCTTGACTTCTTTTCGATATCGACATTACTGATGAACGGTACTTTTAAGGCGAAACCACCATAGAAAAAGTAGGTGTTCACGTAATGCCCGTTTGGTGGAGCCGAGGGGAATCGAACCCCTGTCCGAAAGCAACTTGGAAAGAACTTCTCCGGGCGCAGTTTGTTATTTACATTCCCTCAACCCGACGGGAACAAACACCCTGCGGGAATCAGTAGCTTCATAATGCATGGCACGCGCAAAGCTTTGCGTGCGCACGTTCTCTACTCAAATCACACCCGAGCCCGGCTCGTAGACCTTCCGGGGCGGATGGGCGCCTAATTAGGCAGCCAGAGCAACAGTATTGTTGTCAGTTAATTTTAAGAAATGCCCGTTTTATCGTGGCCAGGCGCCACGGCCCGCTATTCCAGCCTCACTACCCCCGTCGAAACCAGTACGGCCCCGTGTAGCGTGTGGTTAGTATGTCATTGCGAGGAGCGCAGCGATGTTTACGCTCTGTTGCAGCATGGCTGCTTACAGAGCGTTATGCAGAGCTGGCAATCCCCTCATTCATCAGGAGATTGCCACACCAGTGTGCGCACTGGCTCGCAATGACAGTAATATCAGAATCTGCCGTAGGGATCGGGCAGCTTGTTGGGCTCGGGATAAGTCTCGCCCTTGGTGTCCACGGTGATGGAAGCAATCTTCTGCTCGGTCAGGGGACGGTCGCCCATGCCGGTGCGGGTGGCTGCGATGGCGTCCACCACATCCATGCCGGAAGTGACCTTGCCGAAAGCAGCATACTGCTTATCCAGATGCTTGGCATCCTGGTGCATGATGAAGAACTGAGAGCCGGCAGAGTTAGGGGACTGGGAACGTGCCATGCTCAGAACGCCGCGCTTGTGCTTGATGTCATTCTTGGGGAAGCCGTTGAACATGAACTCGCCTTTGATGCAGTAGCCGGGACCGCCCATGCCGGTGCCCTCGGGGCAGCCGCCCTGAATCATGAAGCCGCGGATAACACGGTGGAAGATCAGGCCGTCATAGTAGTTGTGATTGCACAGGTCGATGAAGTTGTAAACGCTCTGGGGTGCCTTCTCGGGATACAGCTCGCCTTCAATGACACCGCCGTTTTCCATGGTGATCTTAAAAGTAGGATTTGCCATTATCGTAATCTCTCCTTCATGGCCCGGTCGATCTGGCGCTTCATGTCCCGCTCGGCCGCAGCCTGTCTTTTATCATACAATTTTTTGCCCTTGCACAGGCCCACATTGACCTTTACCCGGCTGCCCTTGAAATAGACCGACAGGGGAATCAGGGAGTAACCGTCCTGCTTGACCTTGCCAAACAGCCGCATGATCTCCCGCTTGTGCAGCAGCAGGCGGCGGGGGCGGCGGGGGTCCACATTGAAGCGGTTTCCATGGTCGTAAGGGGAGATGTGCATCTGGTTCAGGATCATTTCGCCATCCTTGATGCCGCACCATGCGTCCTTCAGGTTCAAAGTACCGGCCCGGATGGATTTGACTTCCGTGCCCACCAGCTCGATACCGGCTTCGATTTCTTCCTCCACGAAATATTCGTGATAGGCCTCCCGGTTCCGCGCCATGACCTTTACGCTTGCCTTTTCCAGATGATCTCACCTCCTGCGCTTTTTCTAAAAAATATTATACCATAACTGTCAAGAGGAATAAACGGGAAATTTACAGTAATTTCAGCTGCCATTGTCCGTTTTCCGTATAGTAATAAAATTCATTCAGATCGTCCTCGTCGAATACGCGCAGCATATCTGAAAAATCCTCCACAGTGGTATAATTTGCCAACTCCTCCCGCCTGATCCAGAAAACCTCGCCCTCCTCGGAGGAACGCAGTTCGCCTGTATACTGGGTGGCTTTGTAGAAAAACACCACATACCGGGCATTTTCCCGGGTCTGGAACTGCTTCACACCGCATAGCCGGGGATCTTCAATGGTCAGCCCGGTTTCTTCCAGCGTTTCCCGAATGGCGGCGGTGGTAAAGGCTTCGCCCGGCTCTACATGGCCGCCGGGAAAACAGATTCCGGGCCAGCTGGGATCCAAACGGTCCTGTACCAGGATCCGTCCTTCCGGGTCCGATACCATCACCAATACGGTGAAAATTGCCTGCTCTGTTCTTGCCATTATCCTTCTCCTAATGCGTTATTGTAGGGCGGGGTCACTGCCCCTGTCCCAGTGTATAAAAAAGTCAGAATTACGAAATCGTAGGGGGCGATGCCTACATCGCCCCGCCGTAAAATGTGCCGTTTTACGGCGAAGTCATAACCTTGTGTAAAGGGCCGATGTGGGCATCGGCCCCTACAGTTCTCGCATCTCGACAAACAAGAATTGCTCCAATGCTTCTGTGGAATCAAAGGAAAAATCACAAAGCCTGCGCATTTCTGCTGCGATCTCCGGGTAATCCTTTCGTCCCCATGCAGCGAAGGCAATGGGAACCCCGGCGTTATGAGCCATTTCCCAGGCAGGTTTCATATCATCCACCACCAGCATTTGAGCGGGAGAAAAGCCGTGCTTCTTCTGAATATCCTCCAGTGCATAGGTGCTGGGCTTGCGCAGCTGCTCCGGCAGGTCCCAGCTGTAAATGCCATCCGGCTCCATGCCGAAATGAGCCCGATAATCCCGGAGAATATTGGTGTCGCTGGAATGAGATACCACGAAAATCCTGCCGCCCATAGCTTTCTGTCGGTGAATGATCTTTTCAATGCCGGGAAAGGGTGCGGGAATATGGTCCTTGATATAGCCTTGCCAGCCCTTGTATTCATCTACCAGCTCCTGCTCCGTAAAGCCATACCATTTTCGACACATGTCCGCAAAGCCCAAATGACAGCAGCCATCCACATAGTCTTCCAGCGTAATGGTGGTGCCGGGACGGAACTGGTCCAGAATATAGACGAAAAAGGGGTAATTGACGGTGGCTTCGCTTTGGACCACCGTATCATCGTGATCTAAGATAAGACAGGGAAATTTCAGCATATTGGTTACCATCCAATGGGTCTGGCTGCCGGTCCGAAGGCGTAGCAGGCATAGTTTTCCGGCTTCTCCGGGTCATAAAAAACCTCGATTTTTTCACCCTTCTGAGGGCAGCGGTAATAGGGGGTGATAAAGCGCTTTCCGGTGTAGATCTCGGAGCCTACCACATACCGGAAAGTGATGAAATGGGAATACAGGGTGTTGCTGTCGTTAATGTAAAGTCGCACCGGTTTTTTGATGACATAAAGGTAGGATTTTTGCACCATTGTGACCGTTCCGGGAACGCTGTGGTTCTTTGCGAGAATTTTATCTTCTCCAATGCCGAAAGTACGAAGAAGCTTCATGGCTCTCACCTCTTTTTTCTTTATTATAGCAAACACGGGTCATGGGTGCAACCAGAAAAAACCTGCTTGCCATATGCGAACGAATGTGCTATAATAGTGAAAACAGGAGGTGAAAGGTGTGGACAAAACAATGCGCCCGGTGGATGTGATCTCCGTCTGCACGGCGGCGGGAGAGCTGCGCCCGCTGCGGCTGCGGCTGGAGGATGAAAGCCACCAAATGCTTCGCATCAACATCGATAAGGTGCTGGATGTGAAAGAGATCCAGCACGTGGGCGCAGAGGCGAGGATCTACCTGTGCCGTGCCCGGGTTTGGGACCGGATGTGGACCTTTGAACTGAAATATTCTGTCCGTACCTTCACATGGTGGCTGATGCGGACAGTCGGATGAAAATTGACTGGAAATCCGGAGGCTTTTGCCGTATAATGTTTTTATTACCGTTCATAAGGAGAGAAACACCATGGCTATCGTGACCTTCTATAACTGTGATCCCAAGGATGCACCCAAGACCACCATGCCCGCCCACTTAGGTGCCAACGCCATCATTACCTGCAAGGGAAGACTGCTTTTGGAGAAGCGCCGGGATTCCGATATCTGGGGCCTCATTGGCGGCGGCTGTAAGAAGACAGAAACCGGACGGGAGGCCATTGCCCGGGAAACCTATGAGGAGCTGGGACTGCGCATCCCCAAAGAGAAATTCCAAAAGCTGGCAGTCTACGATAACCCCGGCCGCATTGCCGCCTACCGGGATGGCAGCATCTGGCGGATGGTCATCGTGGTCTACGGTCTGGATTTTGCGCAGGAGCCTGCTATGCGCATCAGTGCAGAATCCAAGGACCTGCGGTTCTTCACAAAGGAAGAATTAAAGGACATTGAGATCGCCATCACCCATGCCGATATCGTGAAGGAACAGTTTGTTGACAAGCTGTAATTTATCTGCATGGCAGCAAAAGACGAATGTCATTGCGAACCAGTCTGCAGACTGGTGTGGCAATCTCCGGCAAGTTTTGCTGATGTATCAGTTTTGGGCTCATGGGCAGAACTGAGAAGGGGGATTGCCACGTCGCTTCGCTCCTCGCAATGACAACTGACTTTGCATATAGATGTAAACAATATGCAAAAATATGAAAAAATACTTGTATATTCATGAAAAGTATGCTAATATACACTCTGACGGTGCAGTATCCTAGTCGGAGTGACCATCTTCCAGGAAGGGCCTAAAAATCCTTTGAAGGGCACATCGATGAAGTCCCTGGTGTCTGCTTTTTACGCCCAGTTTAGGGTGGATGCTGGGGGTTAAGGATCCCGGGCGCGCGCCAATGGCATGGCGCATACGACCCGGTTTCCGTGGAGACCTGAAGCTTGTGCGACGACGGCTAACGCCCCGGAAGGGGTCCGATCGCGTACGAATCAGGTATGAACCTGCAAGG
>JAFSCK010000160.1 GCA_017436785.1 Oscillospiraceae bacterium
CTACAACCATCTGCTTAAACTCTCCCGTATATCGCTTGTTCGGTATTCCTTTAGGCATAATAAAAGCACCCCATTTCTTAGTACAAGTATATCATACTTGTCTAACAAATGGGGTGCAGTTCATCTGTCCTGTGCGCTGTTACAAAACAATGCCCCTCCCGGCATTACAGTTCATGCACTGAAATCCGCAACCAGGTCACTGCTGAATGGTGAGATCAAAACCGAAGAAGATTATCTGCTCCACGCCGTAAAGCAAGTCATCAATGCGTGCAAACAGGAGACTCTAAAAAAAGACCCGAAAGCATTTCGTGTTCCTGCAAAGAAGGAGTTCCGTCTGCTGCACATCAATGAAGCAGCTATTGATCCGGAAGCAGGCCCGGTAGATAATTATTTGAATTGTCTGCCTGCACTGCACCGTTTTATCCTGGTTCTCCGCTATGTTGCCAAGATGTCCGCTGGTCAGATTGGGGTCTGTATCGGCATGGAACCGGGCATTGTCGAAAATGCTTTTGCCGCTGAAGCAGACAATCTAGGAAGAATCTTTCGATGTGTCAAGGCGGTTGGTGGCCGCTGCGCCGCACCCACAACGGAACTGATTACCCGCTCGTTTGCTGATGCTATTTCACGCACGCGACTTCCCGATGAAATCAATGAACAGATGGATGATTTCATTTTTGAGATTTCTGAGCCTGTCAGAAAGAAAACGCAAGTCCAGCACAGAAATATCGCCATTGCAGTCAGTGTCATTGTAGTCTGCATTTTGGCGCTCACTGCCATTTTATCCTCATCCAGTGTAACCAGTGAAACAACAGCAGCAACTACCGCTGCAACCCAAACAACAGAAGAAGTCGACCCCACTGCTGCAGCAGAGGAAAGCGAAGTTACCGAGCCATTTGATATCAAGGATGCGGATGAGGAAGAAACCACAGCGCCTGCAACAGAGGTTGCAGAAACCGATTTGATCTCCTACACCGCCCAAATTGAAATCGAAGATTACGGTACGATCACAGTTGCACTGGATTCTTCCGCAGCCCCCATTACAGTTGAAAACTTCGTTTCCCTTGCTCAGAGCGGTTTCTACGATGGTCTAACGTTCCACCGCATCATGGAAGACTTTATGATGCAGGGCGGCGATCCCAACGGTGACGGCACCGGCGGCTCCGACGAAAACATTGTGGGTGAGTTCACAGATAACGGTTATGACAACAACCTGTCCCATACCCGTGGTGCAATTTCCATGGCTCGTTCCAATGATTATAATAGTGCCAGTTCCCAGTTCTTTATCGTCCACGAGGACAGTACCTTTCTGGACGGGCAGTATGCGGTCTTCGGCTATGTGACCGATGGCATGGATATTGTGGATGCCATTTGTGAATCTGCTGAACCTACTGACAATAACGGCAGCATCGATCCGGACGCACAGCCAGTGATCAAATCAATTACAGTTCAAGAACAGGAATAAAATCCCAAAAGCTCTAAGAGGGTAAGCGCGGTCTTATCCTCTTAGAGCTTAAAATTATGAACAATCTGGTAACTGTTTCCAGCCTTTAAGTACATTTAAGGCTACTAATTTATAATGATAGTGAAAGTATGAATCTGTCTGATCAGCAGTTCATAATAGTCCTTGTTTCATTGACCCTGTGCACAGTTAATGATCCGCTTTATGCCACTGTAGGCTATCAGCAGTGAGAGGCTAAGGTTGATAGCATTATTTGTAACTTAAGGAGGACATTATGAAGAAATTACTTTCTTTTTCATTGGCACTCGTTTTGATGCTCTCCATATGCGTTCCCGCATTTGCATCAGAGGTGTCTACCAATGAGGACACCGTGTATTATGGACAATCGGAGATTTCCACCGTAACCAAGGTTCCTTATAACATCGTCGAGGTTCCTGACGACGACGATGTGGTTACCGCTGATGAAGACATCATATATTATGGTATCAATGAGTTGAACCCGGAAGAGTTTGTCCGTGTGACACCGAATACAGTGGATATGGCTCGTGCAAGTTATCTCTCTTATGATTTTGCAGGTGCAGTATCGGGCAGTGTATATAGTGACTTTATTGAACATGTAATTTCCGCAGGTTCTTCTGCCACCTTAACTGTTGATGTTTGCGTCTGGGCACCGGAATCAAATAATCTGGAAATTGGCATTTATAACTGGACTACCGGAGAGAATTGGTATGTAGTAAGAACAGGTGGCCAAGTAGTTGATTATTCCAAAACATTCTCCAACCTCACTGCAGGAAGATACAGTGTATATGTTCGGAATAAAGGTACAACCGTTCTGACTACAGGCTATATTCTGTATGATCTCAGTTGATTTGAAGAAGTACATAGCTTAAAAGAGGCAACCTCATGAAACAGACTCTTGTCAAAATTCTTTTTCTGACCGTAGCGATCATTTTTTGCGGATGTCATAATCAGGAAGTACCAGCCACTACGGCTGAAACCTTAACAATTTCAGAGAGCACAGCCACTACAGAAATGGCAGATGCCACAGAGAGCACAGATGAGGATACAGTCTATTATGGTCAGGGAGAAATATCTCCAGATAACATCATTCGTGTTCCATCTTCGATTGTAGAAGTTCCTGATGAAATGACATCTGCTGATGAAGATATAATCTACTATAGTCAAGATGAAATATCGGCAGATGATATTATCCGTGTCCCTTCTTCAACCGTAGAGGTTCCTGACGAAGAATCCGATAATTGAACAAACCGAAAGGACGAGACCTAAAACGGTTCTCGTCCTTTAATTCTGGAAATTTATGAATAATTTGATAACTTTTCTTCCTTTAAGTATACTTAAGGTTCATTTTAAGAGCAATTAAGTTTCACATTTTATACTATTTTTGTAAGATCCAAAATGGTGCAAAATAGAAAAGTAGCCTTTCGGCTACTTTTCCGGCGCTGTACCGATTAAGGCTTTCGCAGTTGCTTTGACGACTTCCAGAGAACGCTCATCGCAGTTGTAAAGCATCCGGAGGAGATCTTCTACCTCAGAATCTTTGGTCGGCTTCTTAGGGTAGAAGATCAAATCCGGATCAATATGTAATGTCTGGATGATCTTGCACAGAACCTCATAGCTAGGCTTTTTGCCTTCGTTCTCGATCCGGTAGATGTAACGGTCAGTTACACCAACTTTTTCAGCTAGAGTTTCTATCGTAACATCAGCTCTCTGGCGTGCCTGTTTGATTACATTACCAAGCATGTCAGTGTTTGTATGCACTGTCTGTTCACCTCCGTAGATGCTATGACAGACGGTATCTGGACTATATCTGTGTTGATGAAATGGGAAAGCGTCTTTCTCCCAATTATCTGTCTGCTGCTTTTCCACGGCTATTGGAAGTAAATGGTTTGCGGCATATTCGTTTCCATGATTTAAGACATAGCTGCGCAAGCCTTCTCTTGGCAAATGGTGTTCCCATGAAGCAGATCCAGGACTGGCTGGGACACAGTGATTTCTCAACCACTGCAAACATCTACGCACATCTCGACTACAATTCCAAGATGGCTTCCGCTGATGCAATGGTAAATGGACTTAGCAACGCACTCAGGGTTTTTGAGTAAAGAAAAAGCCCACAAGAGGACAATCCTCTTGTGGGCCATGGCGGAGATGGAGAGATTCGAACTCTCGCAGGCTTATTAGGCCCCTACCGCTTTTCGAGAGCGGACCCTTCAACCACTTGGGTACATCTCCTTGTATATTCTTCAACAGACTCCAAAAAACAGGAGAGAACTGCTGGAGAGAACTGAAATGATTTTGATGTCAATGGAAACGGAAAACCGATTGGTAATCAATACTTTTTCGAAATTGTGTTCTCTCCCAGACAACACGTTTTCGAGTCCTGTATTCTAATTGAACCACTTAAGATTGTAACCCTCTTAGGTGGCTTCTTTTATCGGAGAAGATTCGAACTCCCACGGTTCTCCCGCAGACCTGGAGAGAACAAGGCTTTAGGAGAGAACTACATGAGAGAACTGGAGGACAAATTTATTTGAACTCCCCAAAAAGTGATTGCAGCGCAATTACTTTTCACCGGTAGGCTTGCTAAATCCAACATGATTTCGAATCCGCACCCTTCAGTCACTTGGGTACATCTCCAAAGACTTGGATATTATAGCAACGGATGGAGAAAAAATCAAGGTTTTTCCGCTTTGGGGGCGGATTTTTTCGTCAGTTTCAGGACTTCCTCCATTTTCTCACAAATGGAGGCATAGTTTTTCCGCAGGTGAGGCCGCAGGCAGTGGGAGCAGTCCTTGATCCCCTCTTCTGTATAGCGGTAGCTGCCGCCGCAGTTTTCTCCCAGACAGTATAGGGGACAGTAGCAGAACAGACAGCTGAAGGTTTCCGGGTCGGCACCGGAGTGGCATGGGAAATACTCACATTCCCGATGCTGAAAAAAATCGTAATTTGCCATATTCCTTCCTCCAAGTGCTTTTCACAGGAACTATATTATGGTATAATCAAAGCAATTCGCTCCACGGCAGGGTCTTTGGAGGGGCCTTGACAAAAGTCACCCACTCCCCTGTTTTCGGATGGTGAAAACCGATCTGATGGGACCACAGGGCGATCTCACAGGGATCCTCCAATGTGCTGTATTTTCGCTCCCCTATCAGAGGCATACCCCGGCTGGCAAACTGGACCCGGATCTGGTGGGTCCTGCCGGTATGCAGGTGGATCCGGACCAGAGCTTTATCCTCAGTCCGGTTCAGGACCTCATAATCCAGCAGAGACTCCTGCACACCCTTGGCAGGTTCTGTGGCCACCATAGTCATGCGGCGGGCTTTATCCCGGTACAGCAGGTCCCGCAATTCCCCTTTGGGTACTTCGGGGCTGCCGTGGACAACGGCTAAATATTCTTTTTCAAACAGATCTTCCCGAATCTGTCGGGATAACTCCGAGGCGGCTTTGGCATTTCGTGCCAGCACCATGACACCGCTGACCACACGGTCCAAACGATGGACCGTTCGCACATCTGCTTTGGGATCCCCCAGCGCTTCCCGGACCAAATCAGGCAGGCCGCCGGGCTCGTCGGTGGACAGGACCCGGGCAGGCTTGATACAAACCAGAATGTCGGGATCGGAATATAGAATTTCCACGTTGCTTCGCTCCTCGCAATGACATCATTTTCTTAATCCTATCAAAAATACCGCCGCAATGCAAGCGGAAGGAGGAAAACTTATGAAAATCGTGATTTTAGATGCCACCGCCCTGAATCCCGGGGACCTGTCCTATGACTGCATCAACCAGTTTGGCGATGTAACTTCTTACGACCGGACGGAGGGAGAAGCGCTAACGATCGAACGTATTGGAGAAAGTGAGATCGTTCTGGTAAACAAGGTGCCGATCACGGAAAATATACTGGCCGCCTGCCCCAACATCAAGCTGATCTGCGTGCAGGCTACCGGTTACAACATTGTGGATGTGGAGGCCTGCGCACGCCGGGGCATCCCTGTGACCAACGTTCCCTCCTACGGAACCGCTGCCGTGGCTCAGTTCACCATGGCCCTGATGCTGGAACTGTGCCACCGTATCGGTCTGCACAACCACTCCGTCCATCAGGGTGACTGGACCAGAAGCACCAATTTCTGCTACTGGCTGACCCCTCAGATGGAGCTGGCTGGAAAGACGCTGGGCATTATCGGCTTCGGCCGGATCGGGCAGGCTGTAGGAGCCCTTGCAAAAGCCTTCGGCATGAATGTCATTGCCTACAACCGCAGCCAGTGCGACGAGGGCCGGGCCATTGCAGACTATGTGGATCTGGATACCCTGTTTGCCCAGTCTGATTTTATTTCCCTCCACTGTCCTCAGACGGCACAGACCACCAATCTCATCAATGCAGAAACCATCGCCAAAATGAAGGACGGTGCCATGCTCATCAACACCGCCCGGGGCGGATTGGTGGACGAAACTGCACTGGTGGAGGCTCTGGAATCCGGTAAACTCCGGGGTGCTGCGGTGGATGTGGTCTCTCAGGAGCCTATGAAGGCTGATAATCCCCTGCTGTCTACCCGAAAGTGCATCATCACCCCTCACATCGCATGGGCTCCGGTGGAAAGCCGCCAGCGGCTGCTGGATTGTGTGGTGGAGAATATTCGGGCATTCTTGGATGGAAAACCCCAGAATGTTGTAAATTTATAACAAATAACTGTAGGGCGGGCTGCCCTCAGCCCGCCGCACCGGCCAGATTACCGGTTTGCGACGGATTGAAGGCAAGCCGCCCTACATTTTTTCATTTTATATTGCTTCGCCTAGGATAGATTTTGTGGCGTAGGCGTTCAGGCTCATATCGGCTGTGTTTCCTGCCAGATATTCATAGTAGGCCTGTGCACCGATCATGGCGCCGTTGTCACCGCAGAGGCTCAAGGGGGGCATATAGACCTCGGCCCCAAGCTTTTCGGCAGCAACAAGGATATCGGCCCGAATGCGGGAATTGGCCGCCACACCGCCTGCTACGGCGATCTTGCGGTATCCGGTCTGCTGTAAGGCCATCACCACACGGGGAACCAGTGTATCGGAAACAGCGGCAGAGAAAGAGGCGCAGAGGCTGGGAATGTCCAGCTCCTCCCCCACCTGCTCTGCATGGTGGATCAGATTCAGTGCAGCGGTCTTTAGGCCGGAAAAGCTCATGTTATAGGGATTCTCACCGGGCTTAGACCGGGGCAGATTGTATTTTGTTTCGTCCCCCAGCTTGGCGGCTTTGTCCAGTGCCGCACCGCCGGGATAAGGCATACCAAGGACACGAGCCACCTTATCGAAGCATTCACCGGCTGCATCATCCAGCGTGGTGCCAAGAATGTTCATATCCGTATAATCCTTGACCTCCACGATCATGGTGTGGCCGCCGGAGACTACAAGGCACAGGAAAGGGGGCTTCAGATTGGGGTAGGCAATATAATTGGCTGCGATGTGGCCCCGGATGTGATGGACCGGGATCAAGGGCTTGTTCATAGCCATGGCCGCAGCCTTGGCAAAATTCACCCCCACCAGCACGGCACCGATCAGGCCGGGGGCATAGGTGACGGCCACGGCATCAATGTCGTTTTTGGTCAGACCAGTCTGCTGCAACGCCTGATCCGCAAGGCCGTAGATGGCTTCTATATGCTTCCGGGATGCGATCTCCGGCACTACGCCGCCATAGATGCGGTGCAGGTCCACCTGAGAAGCGATGCAGTCGCACAGCACTTCCCGTCCGTCCCGGACGATGGCGACAGCGGTTTCATCGCAGGAGGATTCTACTGCTAAAATATTCAAATTTCCCACTCCTTTCTCAGGATCAGTGCGTCTTCTCTGGGGTTTCGGTAGTAATTTTTCCGTCTGCCGATTTGCGCAAAGCCCAGCTTTTCATATAGGGTAATGGCGGGAGCGTTGGAGGCGCGGACCTCCAGTGTCAGGCAGTGGCTTTCCAGCGTCTTTAAGTCCTCCACCAGTTGGTTTACCAAATCCTGTGCAATGCCATTGCGGCGGAAATCGGGATGGACAGCTACATTCATCATGTCGGTCTCTCCCATGACAGTCTGAGAACCGATATAGCCCGCCACGGTCTCCCCTTCCAGCGCCACCAACCAATGGGCCAGCTTGTTTTCCAGCTCGGATGCAATGCTGTTTACGCTCCAAGGGTCGGAGAAGCAAATTTTTTCCAGCTCCGCGATTTGAGACACATGGTCTGCATTCATTTTAACGATCGTCATTTTGCGTCAAACCAGCTCTTTCCAATTTTTGCCTCCGCGGTAAGAGGGACATTCAGCTCTGCCACAGACTGCATCTCCCGGCTGACGAGGGCTGCCACTTCCTCTGCCATTGCTTCAGGGCACTCTACGATCAGTTCGTCGTGGACCTGCAGCAGCAGCTGCGCTTCCGGGAAATTGGCGTTGAGGGCATCTTCTACCCGGATCATGGCAAGCTTGATGAGGTCAGCGGCAGTACCTTGAATTGGGGTATTGAGAGCGATCCGCTCTGCGCCGCTGCGGATATTGAAATTGCTGCTTTTCAGCTCCGGAATATAGCGGCGGCGGCCGTAGAGGGTTTCGGTATAGCCGGTCTCCTTGGCATTTTCCACTACCTTCTTCATATAGGCACGGACACCGCGGTAATTGGCAAGATAATTGTCGATATACTCCCGGGCTTCGTAGCGGCTGACACCGATGTCCTCTGCCAGCGAAAATTCGCTGATGCCGTAGACAATGCCAAAATTGACAGCCTTAGCATTCCGGCGCTGCAGGGGCGTTACCTCCTCCACGCTGACACCGAAGACCTGCGCAGCGGTAGCCGTGTGGATATCCACACCGGAGCAGAAAGCCTGCTGCATGGTTTGATCCTCAGCAATATGGGCCAGCACCCGCAGCTCGATCTGGCTGTAGTCCGCGTCTACCAGCACGCAGCCGGGCTTGGGCACGAACATTTTCCGGATCTCCGCGCCCAGATCGGTACGGACAGGAATATTTTGCAGGTTCGGCTCTGTGGAAGACAGGCGGCCTGTTGCCGTCACCAGATTCTGGAAGGTGGTGCGGATACGGCCATCCGGCTGGATCACCTTGATCAGGCCGTCGGCATAGGTGGATTTCAGCTTGGTCAGCATCCGGTAATCCATGATGGCGGGAATAATGGGGTGCTTGCCCTTCAGCTTTTCCAGCACCTCCGCATTGGTGGAGTAGCCGGTCTTGGTCTTCTTTACAGGAGGCAGACCCAGCTTTTCAAACAGCAGCTCACCCAGCTGCTTGGTGGAATTGATATTGAATTTCTCCTCGGAATAAGAGAAGATGGTCTCCTCGCAGGCGGCGATCCGCTCCGAGAGCATGGTGCCGAACTGCTCCAGCTGCGCACGGTCGATAGAGATACCACGCTTTTCCATGCGGTAGAGGACCTGACACAGGGGCAGCTCGATCTCGTCGTAGAGCTTTTTCATTCCGTTCTTTTCCAGTTCCTCTGTCAAAACGCTCCGCAAATTCCAGAGGGCTTCGGCACAGGCGGCTGCGTCCTCATCCTCTACAGAGGAGCCAAGGAAGTTGGTCGCCAGCTTGGAAACGGGATAGTCGGATTGGGAGGGGTTCAAGTCATAGGCTGCAAGGGCCGTATCAAAAATGCAGGTTCCAAAGGCGATGTCCATGTCATCCAAACGGTGCATGGTGGTCTTGCTGTCATGGAACAGAATTTCTTTGCCACACAGTGAGAAGCCGCCCATCTGGGCCTCCATAGGTGTCAAAACGCAGACACCCTCTTCCCAAGCAAGGCCAATGCTGCCATCTCCCGCCACATAGACGGCGCAGGTGCTCACATCCTCCGGCATGGCATCCACCCGGGGCAGGGCTTTTACCTTGGAAACAGGCTTCGGCGCTTCTGCAGCCGCGCCGCGAAGGCCATATTTGTCGATCAGCCGGACAAATTCCAGTTTTTGGAACAGATTATACAGCTCTGGGCGGTTATAAGGCTGAATGATGGCATCCCGGGGCGCAAAGTCAATGGGAGCTTCGGGACGGATGGTGGCAAGGTCATAGGAAAGATAGGCGTTTTCCTTATCCTTTTCCAGCTTTTCCCGGAGCTTAGGACGGATGGATTTGTCATCAAGGTTGGCGTACACCCCATCCAGAGAGCCGAATTTTGCCAGCAGGTCCTTGGCGGTCTTGGGACCCACACCTGCCACACCGGGGATATTGTCGGAGGAATCCCCCATTAGGGCCTTCAGATCAATGAGCTTTTTCGGCTCAAAGCCGTATTCCTCCCGGAACAGTTCTTCCGTATAGAGAGTAGCAGTGGTCTGGCCGGGCTTGGAGATCACCAGCTTCACATGAACATTCTCATCGATCAGCTGCAGAGAATCCCGGTCGCCGGTGACGATGACGCACTCCCAGTCATTGTTGGAGCAGATCTTGCCCACAGTGCCGATGATATCGTCGGCCTCCCAGCCCTGACATTCATAGATGGGGATGTTCATGGCCCGCAGGACATCCTTCATCACCGGCATCTGCATAGCCAGTTCCTCCGGCATGCCGTGGCGGTTAGCCTTATAGCCGTCGTATTTCAGATGGCGGAAGGTGGGGCCATGGAGGTCGAAGGCCACGCAGATGGCTTCCGGCTGTTCCTCCTTCTCCATTCGTTCCAGAATATTCAGGAAGCCGTAAATGGCATGGGTATAAAGCCCCTCCCGGGTGGTAAGGGGCTTTACACCGAAAAAGGCTCGGTTGATAACGCTGTTGCCGTCTAAAATCAGCAGCTTCATACTTTTCTCCACTTGGTGCCCTGAGGCGTATCGATGATCTCTATTCCCATGGCCTTCAGCTCGTCACGAATGCGGTCAGCTTCTGCAAAATTCTTTGCCTTCTTGGCGGCAGTACGGGCAGCCACCAGTGCGTCGATCTCCGGATCGGCATTGGCCGCTTCCTCCTCGGCCTGCTTCTTGGCCAGCGCTTCGGCTGCGGAGATCAGATTCAGAGACAGGACACGGTCAAAATCTGCCAGAGCAGCCAGCTTGGTGGCATCATTGCACTTAGCCTTCAGCACGTCGTAAACGGCGGTGACCGCCACGGCGGTATTCAGGTCGCCTTCCAGCGCCTTGACAAAGCGCTGCTTCAGTGCGGCAAGTGCCTCGGTATCCACCTCGCCCTCCTTTTTGAAGGTGGCGATCTTGGCGATCAGCTTGTTGTAGGCCACAACGGCATTGTCAAGGTTCTCCCAAGTGAAGACCAGATTCTTCCGGTAGTGGCTCTGGAGGCAGAACAGGCGGTAGGCCATGGGGTCATAGCCCTTCTTTTCCAGCAAGGAAACCGTCAGGAACTCGCCCTTGGATTTGCTCATCTTTCCGGAGGCATCGTTGAGATGGTGGACATGGAACCAGTAGTTGCACCACTTATGGCCCAAGTAGCTTTCAGACTGGGCAATCTCATTGGTGTGGTGGGGGAAGGCATTGTCGATGCCGCCTGCGTGGATATCCAGATCCTCACCCAGATGCTTCATGGAGATGCAGGAGCACTCGATGTGCCAGCCGGGATAGCCAACGCCCCAAGGAGAATCCCATTTCAGGGCCTGATCCTCAAACTTGGACTTGGTGAACCAGAGGACGAAGTCGTTCTTATTCTTCTTGTTGGTATCTTCCTCAACACCCTCACGAACACCCACAGCAAGGTCTTCCTCATCGTGATCGTTGAAAACATAGTACTTTTCCAGCGTGGAGGTGTCAAAATAGATATTGCCGCCGGCAAGGTAGGCCTTACCGGTATCCAGCAGGGTCTGGACCATGTGGATATACTCGTCAATGCAGTTGGTGGCAGGCTCCACCACGTCAGGACGCTTGATGTTCAGCTTGTCGCAGTCGGAGAAGAAGGCATCGGTATAGAACTGAGCGATCTCCATGACGGACTTGTTCTCACGCTTGGCGCCCTTGACCATCTTGTCTTCGCCGGTATCGGCATCGGAGGCCAGATGGCCCACGTCGGTGATGTTCATAACACGCTTGACATTGTAGCCCTCATAGCGCAGTGCCTTTTCCAGCACGTCCTCCATGATGTAAGTGCGCAGGTTGCCGATATGGGCAAAGTGATACACCGTGGGGCCGCAGGTGTACATCTTCACAAGGCTGGGATCGTTGGGAACAAACAGTTCCTTCTTATGAGACAGGGAATTATACAAATACATAATCGTTTTCCTCCAAGTATAGTTTACAATAAAAAACGCCTCTTATACCATACAGGCATAAGAGGCGGGGTAAGCCGCGGTTCCACTCTCATTTTTCACTCAAAGCAGTTTTCGCTCCCGGACGCACTTTCCCGCTGCTTTTCCTGCTGGGGCTTTCAGCCGGTGGCCCCTGCTCTCTGATGGGTAAGCGGTGCGGTACTCTTTCCGTTCATTGCGATATTCCGTTTTTCCGATATATTTTACCACTGCCATAGGAGATTTGTCAAGCAAAACCAGTCAAATTTCCACTATCTTCCTTGGGAATTTCTTAAGAAATTCTTACACTATTGACAAGTACCCCTATTTCTTAGTATAATAAGGTCGAGAAATGAGACGAAAGTGAGGTAACGCCATGATTTTCTCTATTAACCGTAAGTTCAGCAGACTGCTGAGCCTGATTCTTGTTCTGGTCATGCTGACAACCCTGTTTGCAGGCTGCAAGAAAAAGAATCCCGCCGAGGATCCTACCGATCCCGGTTTGAACCTGAATCTAAACTCCTCCGAGTCTACGGAGGATACCACAGAAGCTCCCGAAACCACGGAGCCCGTCATCAACGAAAAGACCGCTACCGTTACGCAGGACCTGAAGGTCCGCAGCGCGCCTACCCTTGAGGGTCAGGAGATGGTCGTTCTGGACAAGGGCACCCGCATTGAGGTCAGCCGCGTGGAAGAGGTCGGCAAAAAGGACTGGGCACTGGTCATTCTCCCTGACGGAACCTCCGGCTGGGTCATGATGGACTATGTGGAAATGGACATTCCCACTACCGTCACTCCCCCCGAAACCACCGCTCCTGCTGAGACCACACCTGAGGAAGACGATGACAAGAAGGACGAAGAATCCACTGTCACCAACATCAAGGGTGTCATCAACACCAATGGTCTGAACATCCGCAGCGAGGGCAGCACCAATGGTAAGGTTCAGGGACAGTACAACAAGGGCGATGTGGTCACCATTCTGGAAACCAAGAATGGCTGGGGCCGCACCAGCAAGGGCTGGATCAAGCTGGATTACGTCAACACCACCGGAACCGGCACCAATGATAAGGATGATGACAAGGATACTTCCAATAAGGTCACCATCTCCGGCAACGGCAGCACCACCGTCCAGTTCCGCGGCATCGTCATCGCAGGAGAACTGAATGTCCGCGCGGATGCCAACCAGAGCGCTACTCGTGTGGGTGGACTGAAGTATGGCGACCGTGTTGAGATTCTGGAAAAGAGCGGCACTTGGGGCCGTACCAAGAATGGTTGGATCAGCCTGAACTATGTCTATCAGGACGGCACCACCGGCACCAAGACCGGCGCAGGCACTGTCACCGGTAGTGAGCTGAACATCCGCAGCGGTCCCGGCACCGGCTATGGCACTGTCGGTTCCTACAGACAGGGCGACCGTGTCACCATTCTGGAGCAGTTTACTTACAACAACGTAACTTGGGGCTGCACCAACAAGGGCTGGATCTCCCTGCAGTATGTAGATATGGACGGAGATGACTCCGACAATACTACCAACAATAATAACGGCAGCAACGGCAACACCACGACCACCACCGGCAAGTCCGGCACCATCACCGGCGACGGTCTGAACGTCCGCAGCGGTCCCGGCCTGACCTATGGCAGCGTTGGTACCCTGAACTCCGGCGACCGTGTCACCGTTTCCAGCACCACTGTTGGCGACGGCATCACTTGGGGCAACATCGGCACCGGCTGGGTCTCCATGGCTTATGTCCAGCTGGATTAACTGCATAAGAAAACAGGGCTTCCGAAAGGAAGTCCTGTTTTTGCCGATTAAGGAACTGTAGGAGGCGGCCTCCCGGACACCCCGAAAGGATTTTGCCCCGTCGAGGTGCAAGATCCTTATCGTGTGTGGCATCGTTCCGAAAATCCGCCCATTGAGGGCAGATTTTCAGTCGGGGCGTCGAGGACGCCGCCCCCTACAATGCTGCGATAAATCCCCATTTATTGCAGCATCAAAATCACAGCCCGGTACTTTCGTACCGGGCTGTTTGAATCAACCGATATATTCCTTCTGAGTAGCGCTGGCAAAGATCGACTTCACTACGTTGGAGCAGCAGCGGCGAACATCCTCTTCGGAGATGATGCCGCTCTTGACCCCCTGCAGGATCTCCTTTTTGAAGCTTCCGCCGCCGGGCATGATCAGGTCATTGCCTGCCTTCATGGCGAGGGCATTGTTTGCCTGTCCCTTGTTGGTGGAGAACCAGTCGGTCATGACCACGCCGTCGAAGCCCCACTCATTGCGCAGTGTCTTCGTACAGATGTCGTGGCAGTTGGGTGCATAAACGCCGTTGATCTTATTGTAGGAAGTCATGATACCCTTGGCACCGCCCTCCCGGACACAGATTTCAAAGCCCCGCAGATAGATTTCCCGCAGCGCCCGCTCGGACAGATTGCTGGAAACAAAATTGCGGTTATCCTCCTGATTGTTGCAGGCGTAGTGCTTCACGGTGACATAGAAGCCCTCCTCCTGCTGGACGCCCCGAGTAATGGCAGCAGCCATGGCACCGGACAGACGGGGATCCTCAGAGAAATATTCAAAGTTCCGGCCGCACAGAGGATTTCGGTGGATGTTGATGGCAGGTGCCAGCCAGTAGGTACAGCCGTATTCCTTCATCTCCCGGTACACAGCAGTGCCAACTTCATACATCAGCGCCGTATTCCAAGTCTGTGCCAGTGCATTGGCCACAGGGAAGGCTGTGGTGTACTGGTAGAGGACCGTATCCTTCTCCGGATCGCCGGTCATCATATTCTTCACAAAGCTGGGGAAGGCCTCAAAAATGGACAGGGCCATATCAATGGGCTTGATCTTCCCCTTCTTATCGACGGCAGAGCGTTTCTGGATCCGAAGACCGGCCGGGCCATCACAAAGAGCCACATTGGCAAGGCCCTTGTCCCAGAATTTGGAGGTGGTATTGCCCACAGAGCCCGGCAGATCGAACCGGTTCTGAACGCCGAACATACCGGCACCTACCACGATATCCACCATATCCTTCAAGGTCAGCGTGTTCAGGAATGCCTGCACCCGGTCATCCCCACAGACTGCGGGGATCTCATAGGTATAGGTCACAGCTTCAAAGGCGGCGCTGTCCATGCGGATATGGGGCAGACTGTCGGGGATCGCTTCAAAGGCATAGGGCTCAGCGTTCAGCTCCGGGAAGGGCTTCTGAACAGGGCAGATATTCTCGTGCTTGGAAACGAGGATCTCCTGCGCCACCTGCAGCACACCGACCGCCATGGTATTCCGAGAGGAATTGCCCATGCGGAGAATATAATCGCCAGCCTCCAGCACATAGCTGGCATCGGCTTCCCGGTAGCTTGCCAGATTCTTCAGGTCGAAGACCAGCTCCACCGTTTCCTGCTGGCCGGGCTTCAGAAGATCGGTTTTAGCAAACGCAGCAAGGCTCTGATATTCCTTGCACAGAGCGCCATTGGGCGCGGACACATAGAGCTGGACCACTTCTTTGCCGTCATAGGTATCGCCTGTATTGGTGACGGCAGCTTTTACGGTGATGCGGCTGCCCTCTGCGGCAACCCCAGCGGAATGGATGGAAAAATCCGTATAGCTCAGGCCAAAGCCGAAGGGATAAGCAGGCTCCACTCCAAAGGAGTCAAAATAGCGGTAGCCGACGAAAATGCCTTCCTTGTAGTATTCCTCTGCCAAATCGCCATTGAGGTAGCTGTACTCATTGGCAAAAGGAAGATCGGCATACTGTCTGGCCCAAGTGTCGGACAACTTGCCGGAGGGCGTTACCGCACCGCTGAGGACATCCGCAAAGGCGTGGCCGCCCTCGGTGCCCAGCTGGCATAGATACAAAATGGCATTGATGCCGGGGATCTCCTCTGCAAAGGCCATGTCGATGGAACTGCCGCAGTTGATGACCAGCAGGAAATTCTCGTATTTCTCTGCGCAGAAGCGGATAGCTTCCCGCTCCTCGTCGGTCAGGAACATGTCGCCCTTTTCTGCTTTCCGATCACCGCCCTCACCTGCCTGACGGCTGAGAACGTAGATGCAGGAATCGGTTGCGCTTTCCTCCACATCTGCGGCGGTAATGGCCCGGCCTACAGGGGGGCGGAAATTATCGAACAGCATACTCATGATGGAGTCCATCTTCAGCAGGTTCACCCGCTTTTTCTTCTCGATCTTGTAATCAGCCTCCGCCTGTGCATAATGCTTTTCAAAATCCTCGATCCAGCGGTGGGTCGTCACCTCAAAGCCCCGGTTTTCCAATCCCTCCAGAATGGTGACGGAGTGGCGCTCATTGACTTCGCCGGAACCGGTGCCGCCTTTGATGGTCATGGATGCGCCGGGACCATACAGGGCCACCTTTTTGGTCTTGAACGGCAGTGCACCATCGTTTTTCAGAAGCACCATGCCTTCGCAGGCAGCCTGATAAGCAACCTGCAGATTTTCCTTTTCCCGCTGGCTTACATCGGGAGAATAGCTGGCTTTGGTCAGCAGTTTCATGGGGATTCCCTCCTGATTTATTTTTTCTTTCATTATAACGGATTTCTTTTCTGATTTCCAGAGGAAAAGAAAAAAAGAAACAGGTTTCGCGCATTGAAGTGACCCCAAAAAGTTAGACAAATATTTCTAACTCAAATTGTTCAAGCAACCAAAAGGGCTTGTTGTCTGTGCAAAGCAGGCGGCAAGCCCTTTAACTTTGCCTTGCTGCGTCTGTTGTTATAGTAATCCAGGTA
>JAFSCK010000161.1 GCA_017436785.1 Oscillospiraceae bacterium
GTGGCTATGGGTGCTAACACCGCTCAGACCATCAAGGCTATTCAGGAGGCTGAAGCATATCCCGGTCCCTCCCTTATCATCGGTTACTCTCCCTGCGAGATGCACTCCATCAAGGGCGGCATGATGAACTGCCAGGCTGAGATGAAGAAGGCTGTCGAGTGCGGCTACTGGAACCTGTTCCGCTTCGATCCCAGCAAGGAGACCAACAAGTTCCAGCTGGATTCCAAGGCACCTAAGGGCGGCTATCAGGAGTTCCTGATGAACGAGGCTCGTTATGCTCGTCTGACCCGTGAGTTCCCCGAGCGTGCAACCGATCTGTTCGCTAAGAACGAGGCTGCTGCTAAGGAGCGTTGGGAGCACCTGAACAAGCTGGTCGAGCTGTACAAGGACTAATCTCTAAGTACATCCGCCACTTGGCTCTAAGCTAAATTTTGGCCCGTCCCCTTCGGGGGACGGGCTTTTTCAAAGAGGTCCTTATGCTGATTCGTACCCAAAGACTGTGTATCCGGGAGTACTCCCCGGCTGACCTATCTGATCTTCACGAGATTTTCTCAGATTTAGAGGTCATGCGTCACTGCGAACCGGTTTATGACGAGGAGAAGACCCGGCAGACCCTAGCCTATTTTCTGGATAGTAAGATCGCTTATGCTGTCACGCTTGCTCAATCCGAAAAGGTCATAGGCCATCTGCTGTTTCACCAGCTTCCCATGGAGGAAGCCGGCATCTATGAAATCGGTTGGTTTTTCAACCGCGCCTACTGGCATCAGGGCTATGCCTATGAAGCCTGCAGCGCCATGATCGACTATGGATTTCGGGAGCTTCAGCTGCATAAGCTTTGTGCAGAAACCATTGACCCCGTCCGATCTGTGGCCCTGATGAAAAAATTGGGCATGTCCCACGAGGGGACCTTCCGTTCTCATACCCGGGCTCCTGATGGGCGGTGGGCAGATGTCTATTGGTACGCCATTTGTAACCCTATGGAGGAATCCTGATTATGAAAGTTTTGATTCTCAACGGCAGCCCCAAGCGGGACGGCAACACTGCCTTTGCCCTTGCTCAGATGGCGGAGGTGTTTGCCGAAAACGGCGTGGAAACGGAAACCCTGCAGGTGGGCTCCCAGCTGATCCGGGGCTGCATCGGCTGCGGCAGCTGTTACAAGACAAGAAAGTGTGTTTTTGACGATCTTGTGAATCAAGTCGCAGCCAAGCTGGATAGCTATGACGGCATCGTGGTGGGAAGTCCCGTCTATTATGCCTCTCCCAACGGCACGCTGATCTCCTTCCTTGACCGGCTGTTCTACTCCACCGGACATATCGACAAGTCCATGAAGGTGGGTGCCAGCGTAGTCTGCGCCCGGCGGGGCGGCTGCACAGCAGCCATGGATGTGCTGAATAAATATTTCACCATTTCCTCCATGCCGGTAGCCTCCTCCACCTACTGGAACCAGATCCACGGCGGCAAGCCGGGAGATGCCGAAGCCGATGCCGAGGGCATCCGCACCATGCGCAATCTGGCCAAGAACATGGTCTTCCTCATGAAGTCAATCGCCATGGGCAAGGAAGAGCTGGGTCTGCCGGAGCCGGAGGCGAAGGTCTTCACCAATTTCATCCGTTAAACCGTAGGGGCCGATGCCCACATCGGCCCTAATACCGTTCATTTCCTTTTCGTAAAAAGGGTCGATGTGGGCATCGACCCCTACGTTAGAAAGAGGATAACACTATGATCTGCACCATCATCGATATCCGCGGTGACTATGCCTATGTCAAATATCAGGACACCGGCGTAGTCTCCGAGGTTGCCATCGCCCTGCTGCCCTTCGGCGCAGATATCGGCGATAAGCTGAAATTTGAGGATTATGAATTTACGCAAGTATAATTCATAAAACAGTAGGGCGGGAGCATGCTCCCGCCCTACTGTTTTTCGTTTTTCAACAATAATATTCCTTAGGATCACGAAGAAATCGGGTGATCTCTCCGGCTCCGGCGACGCCGTTTTCGGTGAAGCTGGCTTGAATCGCTGTCGTGATCCCCACTGCCAGCGCAATGGCAAGGCAGGCAGGCCAAAACTGCTCCATCATCTCGCCAATGTTGAAATACAGGGCAGCCACACCCAAAACTGTTATAAACAGCATCCAGCTAGGAGCCAGCAGGCCCTTTCCCCGGAGGAAACGAACCTCGGTAACACCGTCCTTTTCCTGGACGAAGCCCCATGCCCGGTTGATCTCCCCGGTGATTTTGCGGTTCCATTCCCACTCGGCATGGTGGGCTAGAGAAAAGAAGGGCCCAATGACGATGCCGTTCATCCGTTCGTCCCAAAAATAAAAAGGGCTATCCAGCTTTTGCTTCAAATACGCGCAGTAGGCCTTGGCAGGCAGCTGCGAGGTGATGAGCTCCATTCGGACACGCCCTTTCTGTTTATTTTTTCTTCTGCTGTTCCTGGAGTTTCTGGAACTTTTCCTTCATTTTCTGAAGTTCCAGCTTCTTTTTTTGCTCTTTTCTCCGGTCAAACTGATTTTTGATCTCTGGAGGCTGCTCCATTAGCTTTTGGGCAGGAATATTTCGCTCCGCAAGACGGCGGTTGGTAAATTCCCGGGCCAGCGTATACAGCACGGACACCAGCGGGATCATCACCAGCATACCGCCCACGCCCATGATCTCACCGCCAATAGTGACCGCCACCAGCACCCACATGCCGGGGAGGCCGATGGAGGTGCCCACCACTCTGGGATAGATCAGGTTATTTTCCAGCTGCTGCAGCACAAGGAACATGGCCACAAAGGACACCGCCTGCAGCGGATCGTTGACCAAGATGAAGAAAGCACCCACAATGCAGCCCACAAAGGCACCCACCACGGGAATCAGGGCTGTCACTGCAATGATGACGCTGACCAACGGGATGTAAGGCATTTTCAAAATCGCCATGACCACAGCAAAGAGGCAGCCAAGAATCACTGCTTCCAGACACTGTCCGGAAATGAAGCTGCTGAAGGTGGAATTGGTCAGCCGCATAATGCGGATGATCTCATCCGCCCGGCGCTCCGACAGCACCGCGTACAGTACCCGGCGGCACTGGCGGGCAAGGATCTCCTTACGGCCCAAGCAGTAAATGGCAAACACAATGGAAATCACCGTATTGACGATGCCCGTGGTCACGTTACCGATGACATTCACCGCACCGCCCATGACCGTGGATACCTGATTGGCCAGCCACGAGAGGATGCTGGTGAGGATGTTGGACCAGTCCAGACTTTCCAGCTGGAAGGCCTCCTGAATCCATATCCCCAGCTCCGGATTGTCCGCCATGAGAACCATCAGATTCTGCGCCGTCCGGTCGACGAAGACAGGGATCTTCTCCGTCAGGGAAATGATGGTCAGCCGAATCTGGGGAATCAGCAGTTCAAAGACAAACATGATGATCAGAAACAGGCAGAACAATGTCAGCAGAATCGACAGCATCCGCCGGGTCCCGGTCTTATGGATACCGTCCAGCTGCTTTTCTATGGCCCGCATGGGAACATTGAAGACAAAGGCAATGCCTGCACCTGCCACAAAGGGCGCGATCAGCTCCCAGACCCTGCGAAACAAAATGGTAGCCCGGGCCGTGTCCAGCACCAGCCACGCAAAAAGAATAGCACCGGCAATCAGAGCGAAAATCCTGTGCATGATCTTCTTCTCAATATGCAATCCGCATACCCCCTTTTATACCCCCAGTATAACGGAAAACCCGAGGATAATCCAGTAAACAAGTTGTAAACTTTGTTTACTTTACAAGGTTTTTCAGTGCATCGCAGAGAGCATCCACATTCTCCTGCGTGGTAGCCCAGCTGGTGCAGAAGCGAATGGCCCGGTGGGTGGGGCTGACCCGCTCCATTTCGGTGAAACAAAAATCCTTGGAAAGCTCTGCCAATACGTCATCGGAGAAAATGGGGAAAATCTGGTTGGTAATGCCGGGCACCAGATAGGAAACACCCAGTTCCTCACAGGTTTCCCGGATCTTATCCGCCAAATGCACTGCATGAAGCGCAATGTCAAAATACAGGTTGTCCGTCATCAGGGCATCGAACTGGACACCCAGCAGACGGCCCTTGGCCAGCATACCGCCGTGCTGCTTGATGAGATAACGGAAATCCTCCTTCAGGACAGAATTGGTAATGACCACCGCCTCGCCAAAGAGCGCACCAACCTTGGTGCCGCCGATATAGAACACGTCGCACAGCCGGGCAATATCCTGCATGGTCACATCGTAGCCCGCGGCCATCAGGCCGTAGCCCAGACGGGCACCGTCCAGAAACAAATACAAGCCAAGTTCATGGCAGGTTTCCGACAGGGCGGTCAGCTCCGACAGGCTATAGAGGGTGCCATATTCCGTAGGATTGGAGATGTATACCAGCTTGGGCTGGACCATATGCTCGAAGCTGGAGTCCGCCCGGTGGGCCATAACCACGCTGCGCACCTGCTCCGCGGTGATCTTACCATCATCAGAAGGAACCGTCAGGACCTTATGTCCGGTTGCCTCCACAGCACCGGTTTCGTGGACATTGATGTGGCCGCCTACAGGACACAGGGCGCCCTGATGGGGCCGCAGGGCAGCATCGATGACGGTCAGATTAGCCTGTGTGCCGCCCACAAGAAAATGGACCGCCGCATCCTCCCGGCCGCACAAGGTCTTGATCTTGGCAGCCGCAGCGGCGCAGTATTCATCCTCGCCATAGCCTAAGGTCTGCTCCATGTTGGTGCGGATCAGGGCCTCCAGCACCTTCTGGTGGCAGCCCTCAGAATAGTCATTATTGAAATAGATCATAATATGTACTCCTAAAATATAGAATTGGATTTATTTTACCCCCATAGACCGCTTCTGTCAAGACGCTGGATACTTCTCTGTAGGGCAGCCCGCCTTACCGCAAGCATATTCCCAGCGCGAAATGCATAGGCTTTTTCAGCAGCACAGCATCGGAGGGGAGCCTATGAACACAAACCTAGAGGAGCGCGCCTGTCAATTGGCTGTGTACATGATCGAAACCGGTGCCACTGTCCGGACCACCGCCCGGCAATTCGGCATTTCCAAATCCACTGTCCACAAAACCCTGACTCAGCGACTGCCCAAGTGCAATCCCATATTGTATACACAGGTCCGGGCAATTCTGGATAAAAACAAACAGGAACGCCATATCCGGGGCGGCATGGCTACAAAACGAAAATACGAGCAAAAACGTTGAATGCAAAATGCAGAATGCGAAATGACACCATTTTGCATTCTGCATTTTGCAGTTTGCATTTACAGATCGTCCGCGTCCTGCACCGGCTTTTCATTAGGGTCCTTTACAAGACCGGTGTAGCTGCCAAAGGGGTCGGTAATGATGATCTCTTCTTTCTTTTTCTGCATATATTCCACCTCTGCATTACGATTCCCGGAAGAAGGCGGTTTTATGTTGCTTTTTTCTTGTAAAAATGGTAAGATAACGTTGTCTGCTGTAGGGCGGGGGCATGACCCCGCCGACGCACCGCTGAAATCGCGCTAACTTTCGTTTTTTGCGGCGGCAACGCCCCCCCAATCTATATGGCAAAGCAATTATCGATACCTGATCGGCGGGGTCATGACCCCGCCCTACTTTTTATTACTTGGAGAAAAAACATGTTTGACATCACCCTCATCACCATGGGCAAGCTGAAAGAAAAATTTTATATTTCTGCCGCAGAGGAATACAAAAAACGGCTGGGCGGCTACTGTAAGTTCACCCTTTTGGAACTGCCGGAGGTCCGGCTGCCGGAGAACCCTTCCCCTGCGGAAATCTCCGCTGGGCTGGAAAAGGAAGCGGATGCCATTTTCGCGAAAATCCCCAAGGGTTCATGGTTCTGTGTCTTCACACCGGAGGGAAAAACCTTAAGCAGTGAGGGCTTTGCCCAAAAACTGTCTGAGGTAAAAAATTCCGGAAAGTCCTCCGCCTGCTTTCTCATCGGTTCTTCCTTCGGCATGGCCCCCCGGGTCAAGCAGAGGGCAGATTTTAAGCTCTCCATGGGACCCATGACCTTCCCCCACCATCTGGCCCGCGTCATGGTGCTGGAGCAGCTCTATCGGGCAGAGGCCATTCAGGCCGGTAGCAAATATCACAAATAAAGAGGTATCTTGTATGCTGCTGACGGAATTTGATGAAAGCCCCCGGGCTGTGATCGAGCCGGGCATGACCATTTCTCCAATTGAAAACTTTCCGGAAACGGTGGTATCCGTTTTTTCCCACCAGCTGTTTGATGCCCTGCTGCAATTTCTGGGCGGCAAAAAAATCGCAGAAAGTCATGACGTAGACGGTGATTGGCCCGTTTATGAGGTGTTTTACCGCAAGAAACGCTTTGCTTTTTACAAGGCCCGACTGGGTGCGCCTGCCTGTGTGGGCTGCTTTGAAGAAGTCATCGCCATGGGTGCCAAGCGTCTCATTCTTCTGGGCAACTGCGGCGTGTTGGATAACAAAATTCACGATTGCGGCATCATTCTTCCCACCCATGCCATCCGGGATGAGGGCACCAGCTACCACTATGCCCCTGCTGACGATTTTATTGAGGTAAATATCCGCTACCGGGAGGAATGCAAGGCCGTGCTGGATGCCTTCGGCTATCCTTATGTAGAAGGCATCACTTGGACCACGGATGCCTTCTTCCGGGAAACCCCCAAGAAGATCGCAGCCAGAAAAGCCATGGGTGCCATCTGCGTGGAGATGGAATGTGCCGCTATGCAGGCGCTGTGTAATTTCCGCAAGGTGGAGTTTTTCCAGTTTCTCTATGCTGGAGATAACCTGGACCATTCCAACTGGGATCCCCGAAGCCTTTCTGGAACTGCGCGGCTGGATGACAAACAAAAAATCGCCCTGCTGGCCTTTGAACTGGCCGCAGCGATCACGGAATAACGGAAACGCCCCGGATGAACCATCCGGGGCGAATTTTTACAGGCTTTCCAGAAACTGCCGCACTTCCCTGCGGTTTTTCAGCACGATGGCCTTGGCATGCTTGGTCTTGCCGATCCATGTATCGTTGCGGACCCGATTGTTTTTATTAAAATTCCAAATGAATTTCAGATGGCCCCAGTCCAGCCGCTCTGTACAGCCATCGGGCATATCCGGACGGACCTTGCCCAGATTCTGAAGATACCGGCTGAGGGCACCCCAAAGGCAGGCCCATCTGCCAAAATCCAGATAGAGGATGGTATCGCATTTTTCCAGACGCATCTCCATGGTGCGGCTGTAGTTGCCATCGATGATCCAGCGGTCCATGTTCAGCGCCATGGCAAGCCGGGAGTCAAATTCCTCCTGTGTGACGTTTTTCCAGCCTGCCTTCCACCAGAGCTGGTCAAGATGGACCACCGGCAGACCCAATTTCTCCCGCAGCGCACGGGCTAAGGTAGATTTTCCGCTGCCGGAGCAGCCAATAATCAAAATTCGTTCCATGTTCCTCCCTTGATATTTGTCATTGCGAACCAGCGCACACGCTACTCCGCGCTAAGAGCCGCCTTCGGCGGTTACGCTCTGTACGCGCCTGCGGGCGCAGTGGTGTGGCAATCTCCTGAATCGAAGTGGATTGCCACGTCGGACTTCGTCCTCCTCGCAATGACACACTTATGTTTATCTGTTATGTAAACTCCACATTTTAAGAAACAGGCCCGTGTCGCCACGGACCTGCTTTTTATTCAGCATTTTGCATTCTGAATTTTGAATTTAATAAGCCACGCCCCAGTAGATCATCTTATTGGCGGGTTTGCCGCAGCAGGCGCAGGTTTCACCCAGCTTTTCCTGTGCGAAGGGGATGCAGCGGGAAGACATACCGGCCTTCTCCTTCATAGCCAGCTCGCACTCCAGATCGCCGCACCACATGGTCTTGACGAAGCCGCCGTTGGCTTCCTGCAGTGCCTTGGCCTCCTCCAGAGAGTGAGCCTCGTAGATGTGCTCCTCCAGATTCTTCTTTGCCCGGGCGTACATGCCGTCGTGGACAGCCTGCAGCTGCTCCGCAACTGCCTGCTCCAGCTCATCCAGCTTCACCACGATCTTTTCCCGGTCATTGCGGCGGACCAACACACACTGGCCGTTCTCCAGATCCCGGGGGCCGCACTCGACGCGCAGGGGAACGCCCTTCATTTCGTACTCAGCGCACTTCCAGCCCATAGAGTTGTCGGAATCATCGGTCTTTACCCGGAAACCGGCACTCAGCAGACGGTCCTGAATGGCCTTGGCACCCTCCAGAACACCAGCCTTATGCTGGGCAATGGGCAGGACCACCACCTGAATGGGGGCCACCTTGGGGGGCAGCACCAGACCGTTGTTGTCACCGTGGGTCATGATGATGCCGCCGATGAGACGGGTGGACACACCCCAGGAGGTCTGGTGAGGGTTGGTCTTCTTGTTGGTCTTGTCGGTGAACTCGATCTCAAAGGCCTTGGCGAAGCCATCGCCGAAGTAGTGGGAGGTGCCGGCCTGCAGGGCCTTGCGGTCATGCATCATGCACTCGATGGTGTAGGTTGCCTCAGCGCCGTTGAACTTCTCCTTATCGGTCTTCTGACCCCGGGTAACAGGCATTGCCAGAACGTTCTCGCAGAAATCCGCATAGACATTCAGCATGGTCTCGGTGAAGGCCTTGGCCTCCTCTGCGGTGGCATGGAGGGTATGGCCTTCCTGCCACAGGAATTCACGATGGCGCAGGAAGGGACGGGAGGTCTTCTCCCAGCGCAGTACGCTGCACCACTGGTTATACTTCATGGGCAGATCCCGGTGGGACTGCAGAACATTTGCAAAGTGCTCACAGAACAGGGTCTCAGAGGTAGGCCGGATGGCATACTTCTCTTCCAGCTTTTCGCCGCCGCCCATCGTGACCCATGCACACTCGGGAGCAAAGCCCTCCACATGGTCCTTCTCCTTCTGCAGCAGGCTTTCAGGAATCAGCAGAGGCATGTAGACGTTTTCCACGCCCTGCTTCTTGAATTCCTTATCCATAATATTCTGGATGTTCTCCCAAATGGCATAGCCATAGGGACGGTAGATGAACACACCCTTAATGGAAGAGTAATCGATGAGCTGTGCCTTCTTGCACACATCGGTAAACCACTGGGCAAAGTCCACCTCCATATCGGTGATCTGCTCAACCTTCTTATCTTTTGCCATGTATTTTCATCCTCTCAGGTTTTTCCAAATTTCGTAATGTATATTGTAGCACATTTGTCAAGAGGTTGCAATTGTTATAGAAAGAAATTTCTATTGCGGATCCCTCTCTGTAGGGCGGGCTGCCTTCAGCCTGCCACAATTCAGGAAAAATCGGCAAACTGCATCGGCTTGCGGGTTAGCCGCCCTAAGGGTATCGCCCCCACGTTTTCATCTTTACTTTTTTTGCGAAGTACCTTGACAGGTGAGGTACTTCGTGATATCATAGTATCACAAAGGAGGGATGCGCAATGTCTATCGCAGGTGATCTGATCCGCGGACATACCGATGCCATCATTTTGGCCCGGCTGCTGCGGGGGGACAGCTACGGCTATGAAATCAACAAGACCATCTCCACCCTCTCCTCCGGGCGGTTTGAGCTGAAAGAGGCCACCCTCTATACCGCCTTCAAGCGGCTGGAGGAGTTAGGCTACATCGCCTCCTACTGGGGCGGCAGCGGCGCCGGTGCCCGGCGGCGGTACTACACCATCACCGCACTGGGAAAGGAAGCCTGCTTCCGGCTGCTGGCAGAGTGGAACGAAACCAAAGACATTATGGATAAACTTCTGGAAGTGGAGGAAAGACTATGAGAGAGCAACTGATCCAGTATGTGGAGCTGCTCTTCGCAGGCGCAAAGGACTGCGAGGATATCAAGCAGGAAATTTTACAGAATACCCTTGACCGTTATGATGATCTGATCGCAGAGGGCAAAGTACCGGAGGCTGCCTACCGGCTGGCCATCACCGGTATCGGAGATATCAATGAGATTTTGGGCAGTAAGCCTCAAAGTGCACCATCCCTCCTCACAATGGCAGAGCTTCCGGATGAGGATGCCCAAAAGAGAAAGTGTATGCGGGCTATTGCAGTGGCATTGTACATTCTGTGCCCCATTCCTCTGATCCTCCTGAGTGAGTTCGGTCTGGATATTGCAGGTCTTTGCCTTTTGCTGACACTAGTCGCCATTGCCACGATCCTGCTGATCATCACCAACAAGAAAACTCCGGAGGAAGAGGAAGAAGAACGCCGGGAGAAGGAAGAAGAAGCCAGAAAATCTCCCCTTGCCAAAAGCGTTTCCGGCCTTGTGTGGGCCATCGGTCTGGCAGCCTACTTCCTTATCAGCTTCGCAACGTTAGCTTGGCACATCACTTGGGTCATCTTCCCCATTCTGGGCGCAGTGGATAAGCTGCTGACCACCATCATCGAAAACAACGAAGCAAAATACCGTGATGTCCCGTTCTCTTCTAAGGGAACAGTTCGCAAAAGCATCGACAGCATTATTGGCGCTGCGGGTCTGGCTGTGTATTTTATCCTCAGCTTTGCTACCGGTGCATGGTACATCACTTGGCTGGTCTTCCCCATTGCCGGTGCGGTAAAGGGACTGGTCAGTGCCATCTTAGATTATAAGGAGGCCGTAGAAAATGAAACGTAATGCCATTATCCGGATCGTCATCTGGAGCCTTGTCATCGTGGTGCTGGTTTCCATTATGGCAAGTGTCCTGTTTGGATGGAGCCTGCGGGGCCGGCGGCGAGCCTCTGAATCTCCCACAGAAACCCTTATCCCTGTCCGTACCGAAAATTTTGAAACCCCCATCTACGAGACGGAGTATATCCCGTCCTCCGGCGAAAAGCATAGCGTCTCCCCTGCCGGGCTCTCTGAGCTGGAGATCGAATGGGTTGCCGGTGACATTCTGATCCAGCCTAGTGACACCGATCAGGTCACAGTCAAGGAAGACGGTCTATCCGATCCCAAATACGCCATGGTGCTACGGCAGAGCAGTGATACTTTGAAAATTCAGTTCTGTGAGGAAGCCATCGGAAATTACTTTGGTGTCAATACCCGCAGCGATCTGCAAAAGGACCTGACCATTCTGGTTCCCCGGGACTTTGTGCTAGATTCTCTGGAAATCGACTGCGCCTCCGCAACCGTAGAGGTCAATGATATGACCATCCGGGAGGTGGACTTCGACGGTGCCTCCGGTACCTGCGAATTTGAAAACTGCACCGTAGAGGAAATGGACATCGACACCGCCTCCGGTGACGTAAAGTTTGTAGGTAACTTAGGCATGCTGGACTGCGATGCCGCCTCCGCCAGCGTTTATGCTGTGCTGACCAATACTCCCAGCCGTCTTGACTTAGATTCCATGTCCGGTGATCTGGATATCACCCTCCCCGGCGATGCGGGCTTCACCCTCGCCATGCAGGCCATGAGCAGTGATTTTACAAGTGACTTTGAAACCACCATAAAAAATGGAAACTATGTATGCGGCGACGGCCGCTGCCGCATCAATGTGGATGCCCTCAGCGGAGATGTCATCATCCGCAAAAGCGAAACCTGATACGCAAAGCACCGCCAGCCCATAAGGGTTGGCGGTGCTCCATATCTCTGACATATGCACCGGCGCAGCAGCGCCAAGGCTTCCCCCGGGGGGAAGCTGTCAAGAATCTTTGATTTTTGACTGATGAGGAATGCGGGCGGTAATGTTACGATTTCCACTTTACTTCAGACCTACTCTATGTCGAAACTGCACGCCACCCCTCATCCGTCTCGCCTTCAGCGAGCCACCTTCCCCCCGGGGGGAAGGCTTGCGGCTGCGCCGCACTCAAAACTCTCCCGCGTCGTACATGACGGCAGACAGGGCACACAGGGGGGCAGTCTCGCAGCGCAGAATCCGTTTTCCAAGGGTGCAGACCTGCAAGCCCGCTTCTCTTGCCTGTGCCACTTCCTTCTCCTCCAAGCCGCCCTCAGGGCCAGTCAGCAGGCTCACGGTGCGGTAGGTACTGCCGGTCAGGGCCATTTTCAGAGTGACGGCCTGTTCGTTTTCATAGAACATAAGGCGCTTGTCAGCCTTTGCCGCCTCTTCCAGCGCCGCCTTAAAGCTGGGCAGAACCCGGACCTGCGGGATGCGGCCCCGGCCGGACTGTTCGGCAGCGGAGGCAGCGATCTTCTGCCAGCGCTCCAGCTTCTTTTTCAGACTTTTTTCGTCCGGCTTGGAAACACACCGGGCGGAGGGGAACGCCACGATCTCGTAGGCACCCAGCTCCGTTGCCTTCTGGATCACATGCTCCAGCTTGTCCGCTTTGGGGAAGGCCATATAAACACTGACCTGAACCGCTGCCTCGGTTTCCGATTCCCGCCGCTGCCGGACCGTCAATGAAAACTGGCCACCCGCCGTATCCGTGACAACGCAAAGGCACTCTCTGCCCTCACCGTCGCAGACCAGTGCTTCCTCTCCTGTTTTCAGCCGCAGCACTTTCGCGTGCTGTGCATTTTCTCCCGTGAGCATCAGCACTTCTCCGGTCAATTCCTCCGGCGGCACAAAAAAACGAACCATAGCAGGTCCTCCCTCTCTTTTTTCTATAGTTTATCAAAGCTTTCCCCTTCTGGCAAGCCCCCATGACGGATTCTGCCCACTTCTTTTCTTCCCTATTGTCAAATTCTTCCTTTTCCTGTATAATATAGGAAAACTGTCAAAGGAGGAACTTTTATGACCGCCAACGTGTCTGAAAAGGCCTTGAAGATCATCCGCAAAATGCAGCAAAATGAGCTGACGGAAAGCGTCATCTATGAAAAAATCGCCCGCTTTGCCAAGGGCGAAGAAAACAAGCAGACCCTTCTCCGCCTTGCGCAGGAAGAAAAGGCTCACTATGAGATCTGGAAAAAATATACCCATCAGGAGATGAAGCCGGAGGGCGGCAAGGTCTTCTGGTATTCCCTCGTAGCCCGCTTTTTGGGCTTTACCTTCGCCGTCAAGCTGATGGAGCGGGGCGAAGAAAACGCGCAGGAGGAATACCAGCTCCTTGCTGCCGAGATCACAGAAAGCACCCACATTCGCCAGCAGGAGGAGGAGCATGAGCAGGCCCTGCTGGCCATGCTGGATGAGGAGCGGCTGCAATACGTGGGCAGTATGGTCCTTGGTCTGAATGATGCGCTGGTGGAACTTACCGGATCGCTGGCTGGCTTTACCTTTGCCATGCAGAACACCCGGCTGATCGCCCTTTCCGGCCTTATCATCGGCATTTCCGCCACCTTCTCCATGGCCTCCAGTGAGTTTTTGGCAGCCCGCAGCGAAGGCCGCAGCGATGCCCTAAAATCCTGCACCTATACCGGCATCGCCTACCTGCTGACAGTGGTTGCCCTGATCTCGCCTTATCTGATTTTCCCCAATTCCCAGTATATCTTGGCACTGGTGTGCATGCTGGCGATCGTCATTCTGATCATCGCAGGCTTCACCTACTATACCTCCGTTGCCCAGGACCAGCCCTTTAAATCCCGGTTCTGGGAAATGGCTATCATCAGCGTCGGCGTGGCTGTGGTATCCTTCTTCGTAGGCGTTGCCGCAAAAAAGTTCCTTGGCGTTGACCTGTAATGGATAAAATCACGGGAATGCCGTCAAAAATCGGCATTCCCGTGAAAAAGTTATTGACAAATTCATTCCTCAAGGTTATAATATTTAAGCATGTTCGCGAGAGTGTTGGAATGGTAGACAAGCACGTTTGAGGTGCGTGTGGTTATGCCGTGTGGGTTCGAGTCCCATCTCTCGCACCAAAATTCCGGTTACCCCTTACGGGGTGACCGGAATTTTTATGCTTGAGATGGGACTCGAAAGGCCGTTAAGAAAACATGCCGGTGGCATGTTTTTAGGCCGTGGGAGAGTCCCTTGAATTTGAGACGCATCCAGTATGGATGTGGATCAAATTCAAATATGTCCGATTCCGAAAATGCGTTGGTACGAGCGCACTTTTCGATAAGTCCTATAAGAACACTCGCACCAAAAAATCCGAGTGCCCTTACGGGCATTCGGATTTTTTAATGCTCGCGATGGGACTCGAAGACCTAAATCGAAACAGTCCGGTGGACTGTTTCTGCCACCAGTTCAAAAACTGGTGGCTACCTTACGATGTGCTCTTGGCACATCGGCAACGAGTCCCATCTCTCGCACATTTCATCTACAAGCCGTGGGAGAGTCCCTCAGATTTCAGACGCATCCCGTAGGGATGTGGATGGAATCTGAATCTGGCTGATGCTGAAAAAGGATCGGTATGGGAGCCTGAAGCTCCCCTCATCCCAGCATAACATCCAGCAGCATCATAGCCGCAAAGCCGAGAACGATTCCCATCGTTGCAACGTAGGGCTCTGTCTGTTGGTTTCTCTGGCATTCCGGGATCAATTCATGGACAGCAACCAAGATCATTGCGCCTGCTGCAAAGGATAAGGCATAGGGCAACATCGCTTCCACATAGATCACCAGCAATGCCCCTATCACGCCGGCGATTGGTTCTACCATGCCGGAAGCCTGACCGAACAGAAAGCTCTTTTTTCTGGAAAATCCCTCTCTTCTTAAGGGAATAGATACCGCCGCACCTTCCGGAAAATTCTGCAAACCGATTCCCACCGCCACAGAAACCGCACCCATCAGGCTTTCCATTGTCAATTCGCCGCTCTGCAATGCCCCAAACGCAACCCCCACAGCTAAACCCTCCGGTATATTATGCAGGGTGATGGAAAGGATCAGCATGATGATCCGGTTCAGCCGCTCATTGGGCTCACCCCGCGTATCGTCTGATTTTCTTCTGGCAAAGGAAACGATCCTGTCAGATGCCCACATAAACAATGCTCCGAACAAAAAGCCTGCAGTCGCCACAAGATAGGCTGGCTGATCGGAGGTGCTCTCTGCACGTTCAATCGCAGGCTGCAGCAAAGACCAGAAGCTGGCAGCGATCATTACGCCAGCAGCGAAGCCCAGCATAAGATTCAAAGCTTTTTGCTTTGGTGACGTAAAAAAGACAACGGTAGCGGCCCCCAGTGCGGTTATGAACCAAGTGCCCAGTGTTGCGATCAGTGCCATTATGACCAAATTATCCACTTTACACCTCCTATATCCAGAATTTTCATAAAAAGCAGCACCATTCCGGTTTGGGATGGTGCTGCGGTCATTAGAGAATTATCGAAGCTGGGTGATTACAAGATGTGCAGAAACAGGCCGGGTACCGCCTGCCAAAGGCGTAATGGTCAGGGCAGCAGCGGTGCCTTCCGGATTGCGCACAGTCAAAATGGAATTGACCGCCGTCGTTTCTACGATCGCCATACCCACAATTTGCGAGACGCCTGTTGCGCGGCCTGCCACGGTATATGCCAAATCTTCCCCATTCAAGGTCAGAATCAGCTGCCCGGCTTCGGTCACACTTACTTGGAACAGCACCTGATAGGTGCCGATTTCAGCCAAGTTGAAGGAATCGGGGCCGGAGCGTGTAATGCCAGCCCCACTATTGGGACCGTCCTGAGGGAAGCTGACATCCGTACCGGGAGCAACCGTCGCAGCATTATCAGGAGGCATCAACGCATAGAAGTCCGCGTAGTTCAGAACGCCACCGGCGGGACCTTGTGGGCCCACGGGGCCAGTTTCTCCGATCGGACCCTGCGGACCGACTGGGCCTGCTACGCCTGCGGGACCTTGAGGACCAGCAGGGCCAGTTTCACCAGCAGGACCTTGAGGACCCACAGGACCCGCTGCACCGGCAGGTCCTTGAACACCAGCCGGACCCTGAGGGCCAATGGCACCCGTCTCACCGGCAGGACCTTGGGGCCCGATGGGACCGGCTTCTCCGGCAGGACCTTGAGGTCCAATAGGACCCGCTTCCCCCACGGGGCCTTGGGGGCCGGTAGATCCCTGCGGTCCCGTGGGACCGGGGACACCCATAGGGCCCTGAGGCCCCGTGGGGCCAGCTACACCCGCAGGCCCCTGTGGCCCCGCTGGTCCTCTGGGACCCGGAACACCCTGCGGACCTGCCGGACCTACCGGACCCTGCGGACCGGCAGGTCCCTGAGGTCCCGGAAGGCCATTGATACAGCAGTTACAATTGTCTCTGCAGCCATACTCTCTTGGAGAATACCGCTTGCATGAATTGTCATCGAACTGCGTGTCGCAATTTCTATCTTCAAAATAACGATAGCTGTTCATACAATCCCTCCTTCAAAAGATGTGTATTCCAGTATATGTTTTTTTGACGAAAGAGTGTCCTTATTGTCAAACGGAATGCCGCACTCATTCGATATCCATGTGTACAAAGCTTGTGTCAATGGCATAGGCGTACCTTACCTCCGGTTGCCTCTGCGCCCATGCAAGGGTCTGTCTTGCAGATTTTCCCTCGATCCGCAAATCCACCGCTTTTCCCGTCAAATGCCGGCTGTCGGATACACCGCCCACATTGGCATTATGCCGGGAACACCGCAAGCCGCTGGAGACAAAGCCTGCACCCTTCAATTCCCCGCGGGCCCTGTCAGCCAGCTCTACGATTCCGCGCTGCATCTGCGCCGGGTAGCCATTGCAGTAGCGGCCACACTTGCAGGCAAATTCCTTTCGGGAGAAGTATTGGATCCCACTCCACCAGTCATCCCCTTCCGGTGCAGGCAATTGCAGCATCTTACTGCGGGTCTCGGCCCCGGCAATGCCATCAGGTGTCAGTCCATTTTCACGCTGCCACTGCGCGGTGGCATCCTTCGTTTCTTGCCCTGCAAGACCATCGATGGCGATTTTGCCATCGGTAATCTCTTTCTGGATGGTCTTGATGATCTCCATGGATTTTGCAATGGTCAAGGGACCAAATATGCCATCCGCATCCAGGGCATGCTCCTTCTGAAAGCGAACAGCTGCAGCCTTTGACTGCGCTCCCCAGATCCCATCGATCCCTCCGCCGTAATAGCCAAGATAGTATAACTGCCATTGCCTTTGCTTGATGGTCATGCGGCCTTCCCCTTTCCTGAACGGCATAATGTTATTATATGGGAAAGAGAAAAAATTGTGCGGCAGCAAAAAAGCCTGCCGATTGATAATCGGCAGGCCTTCGCTTATGCAATTGTCTTTCGCCACAGCAGCGCAAAGATACTCATGGCACTGGTATAGACCGGATGCGGCAGAGGATGGGGCTGGAAAAAGGTATGATCCTTCTCCCCCATTGTGGGAAACTGGCCGGTATACACATGGTAATCTTCCAGCCGTTTGGCGATGCCGCCGATGGTATAAAACCGGGTAGGGTCAAAATCAAAGCCCAGACGGCTCAGGACCGACACCACAAATTCCGCACAGGTAAAGGCATCCCGTACTCTCACCTTCAAGTGCATGGGGGCCATCATGGCAGACAAATGGTTATACAGATACCGCTCCGGCTGGCTGCGCATGTTCTGAAGCAACGTATCCAGCTTCAGCCATTGGGCATTTGTCAGGGGCAGACGATACAGCCGAATCTTGGAAACGCAGCCATTGTGGATATAACGGCTGGGCCGTTCCGTGACGAAGCCGCCGTAAAAGGGCGTTTCATAAAACCGACGGGCAAAGCCATAGCATTCCCGCAGGTCCTCCTCCGTGGCGATGGACACATGGTTATAGGGCTCTCCCGTAATGAAACGGATACACTTACCGATCCGGTAAGGGGTTGCGGAAAATAGAATATATAAACATTTCTGCTGCTCCATTACGTTCCTTCTCCTATGCGCAAAGTTAGTAAAATTATAGCATAGTTTGCCCCCAAAAGCAACTCCCCCAGACACTTTTTAGGTGTCTGGGGGAGAGAAATTTAAGAAATGGCAAAGATTTTTTTACAGGACCTTAGAAAGGAAATCCTGCAGTCTGGGATGCTTGGGATTGCCGAAGACCTCTTCGGGGGAACCCTGCTCCATGATCTTGCCTTCATCCATGAAGAAGATACGGTTGCCCACTTCCCGGGCAAAGCCCATTTCGTGGGTGACCACCACCATGGTCATGCCATCGGCTGCCAGCTCCTTCATGACCGCAAGGACCTCGCCAACCATTTCCGGGTCCAATGCCGAGGTAGGCTCGTCAAAAAGCATCACCTTAGGGTTCATGGCCAGCGCCCGGACAATGGCAATGCGCTGCTTCTGACCGCCGGAAAGCTGGTTGGGATAGGCCTCCGCCTTTTCCTCCAGGCCAACCCGGCGCAGCAGCTGCATGGCAGTCTCGTCTGCCTCAGCCTGCGTCATCAGTCCGGTACGGACAGGTGCCAGCGTGATGTTGCGCTTGATGGTCATGTTGGGGAACAGGTTGAAATGCTGGAACACCATGCCCATCTGGCGGCGAACGAAATCGATGTTGGCCTTAGGATTGGTGATCTCGTGACCGTCAAAGACGATGGTTCCCTTGGTAGGCTCCTCCAACAGGTTCAGGCTCCGCAGAAAGGTGGACTTACCGGAACCGGAGGGACCAATAATAACAACCTTATCGCCGGGATAGATGTGCTCAGAAATATCATTCAGCACCACATGGTCGCCGAATGCCTTGGTCAAATGCTTAACGTCGATCACTTTGACGCAGCCTCCTTTCCAGAATGCCTACCAGATAGCTGAAGATCATGACCAGCACCAGATATACGCAGGCAATGCCGATCAGCGGGAACATCTGCTCATAGGTCCGGCCGTAGATCGCCTGTGCTGCATACACCAGCTCCTTACCGCCGATGACGGTGATGAGGGAGGTATCCTTCAGCAAAATGATAAACTCGTTGCCCAAAGAGGGCAGGATGGCCTTGAAGGCCTGAGGGATGACAATGAAGCGCATGGTATCGATATAGTTCAGACCCAGACTTCTGCCAGCCTCTGCCTGACCGGGATCCAACGCCATGAGGCCGCCGCGGATGATCTCCGCAACGTAAGCACCGGAATTGATGCCCAGCGTCAGAGCGCCAACCATGGTATAGTTTCGGGAAGAAGAAAAGACCACGAAGCCCATGATCAGCAGCTGGACCATCATGGGAGTACCGCGGATAACCGTAACGTAGACCTGACAGATGCCGTTCAGGATACCCAGCAGCCAGTTTTTCTTACCGGCACGCTGCTGGTCGTGAGCCGTACGAACCATGGCCACCAGAATACCCAGCACGATACCGATGGCCAGTGCCATAGCCGTGACCAGCAAAGTGGTTCCCACACCGCTTAAATACTGCTGCCAGCGGTCACCCAGAATAAACGCCTGATAGAATTTTACATAAAACTCCTGCGCGGCTGTGGCTTCACCGGCCTGCATCAGGGTCCGAAATGCCTGATATTGTTCCAAATGATTCACTCCTTCATTTATATTTCCATTTCATGAACGTTGAAAAACCAACACGCTATACAAATCCTGTTCACTTTTCACCATCCATAAAAACTCCAAAACACAGGGCGGCAATGCCGCCCTGTGGGATTTGGTCTTACTCAGCAGAGATGTACTTGTCGATGATGGACTGAACGGTGCCATCAGCGGTCAGCTCAGCCAGAGCCTTGTTGACAGCCTCCACCAGAGCGGTGTTGTCCTTGTTCATGCCGATGGCATAGGACTCCTCCACCCAGTTGCCTTCCAGAGTGGTCAGACCGGGGTTGGCAGCGACGAACTCAGCAGCGGGAGCGGAGTCGATGATAACGCAGTCAACCTGACCGTTCATCAGGGCCTGAACAGCAGATGCGCCGTTGTCGAAGGCGGTGACATGGTCCTCACCGTAGCCGCCGTTCTCGGGGGTATCGGAAGCGTAGATGTAGCCGGTGGTGCCGCGCTGGCAGCCGATCATCTTCTCGCCCAGATTGTCCATGGTCACATCGGAGCCTTCCTTGACGATGACCACCTGCACGCCGGTGGCATAGCTGTCAGAGAAGTTCATGACCAGCAGACGGTCCTCGGTAACGGAAACGCCAGCCATGACGATGTCGGACTTCCCCTGCTGAACAGCCAGCAGCGCAGCGTCGAAGTCCATGTCATCGATCACCAGCTCCAGACCCAGCTTCTGGGCAATGGCACCGGCAACCTCCACGTCGATGCCCTCGAAGGAGCCGTCATCGGCAACCATTTCGTAGGGAGGGAAGGCAGCGTTGGTGGACATGATCAGCTTGCCGGACTCGATGGTGGTAAAGGCAGCGTCAGCCTTGGGTGCTTCCTTGGCACTGCCGCAGGCAGCCAGCATACCGCAAACCATCAGGACAGACAGAGCAACGCAGAAAAACTTCTTCATAATTCTTACTCTCCTTAGATACAAAATTTCAAAGCCCTCTGATATTAGGGGGAATCGATGATAAGCATTATACTGCGGTTTTTGAATATCGTCAATATATACAAATTCACAACATTCCATTATTATTTTTAATTTCTATAACGAAATTGCACAAATCCAGCGAAATCACCCATTTTTATTCAAGTATACATTTTCCATATTCATGAATTTATATTCATTTTTACGAATATTATACATATTTTTATGAATACCCCTCTCTTTTCCTCCGAAAAATTCGGTAAAATTAGGGAATTATGAACATTTCTTGACTTGCTGTCAAATTACTGATATAATTTTTTTGTATTTTGAACAAAAAGGAAGGACGTGTACACCATGAAAACCACCATCAAAAAGATGGACTATGATAACGTCATGGCGCTGCCCCGCCCCGCACATAAAATGCCTCGCAAGCCCGGTATGTTCTGGAGATGCCTCATCCGTTTTCTGACGATTTTCGGCATGATGGGCACCAAATTCCGCTATGAGACCGAGGGTTTTGAGAAGATCGGCAAGGACGAGCCCTGTCTTGTGCTGATGAACCACACCTGTTTTCAGGATATGGAGGTAGCCTACCGCATCCTCTTCCCCCGGCCCTTCAACATCGTCTGCTCCAATGATGGCTTCATCGGCTTCTTCGGTATGATGGAGTGGCTCATGCGGACCATTGGCTGTGTCCCCACCCAGAAATTCGTATCCGACCTGCGGCTGGTGCAGGATATGGAATATTGCTTCAAAACTCTGAAGACCAGCGTTCTGATGTATCCCGAGGCCTGCTACTCCTTTGACGGCACCGCCACCACTCTGCCTGCCAAAATGGGTATCCTGCTGAAAAAGTATAACGTACCCGTCATCATGATCGAGACCTTCGGTGCCTTTGGCCGGAATCCTCTGTATAATGAGCTGCAGATTCGCCGCCATGTTCCCATCACTGCCAAGGCACGGGTCCTGTACACCCGGGAGGAGATCAAGGAAAAGAGCGTCCGGGAACTGAGCGAGGGCGTGGAAGCCGCTTTCAGCTTCGACCACTTCCGCTGGCAGAAGGAACAGGGACTGCATATCGATCAGAATTTCCGGGCTGACGGTCTCCACCGTATCCTGTATAAGTGCGCCCACTGCGGTGCCGAAGGACAGATGGAAGGCCGGGGCACCACCATCACCTGCCAGCACTGCGGTAAAACCTACGAGCTGACCACACTGGGTGAGCTGAAGGCCATGGAGGGAGAAACGGAAATTTCCCACATCCCCGACTACTACCGCTGGGAGCGGCAGCAGGTACGGCAGGAGATTCTCGACGGCAAGTACCTGCTGGATACCGATGTAGACATCGCCATGCAGGTGGACAACAAGGCGATCTACAAAGTCGGCGAGGGCCATCTGGTCCATGACAATACCGGCTTCACCCTCACCGGCTGCGGCGGTCGGCTGAACTATCATCAAAAGCCGCAGGCAAGCTACGGTCTGTACGCCGACTACTACTGGTACGAGATCGACGATGTCATCTGCATCGGCGATACCGAGGTCCATTACTTCCTGTTCCCGAAAAACAAAGCCCCCGTTGCCAAGATCCGTCTGGCTACGGAGGAAATGTACAAGCTCTATAAGGAGCGGAAGCTGACTTCTGCCAAGGAATAAATCTTTATAAAATATTGTAGGGCGGGACATTCCCGCCCTACTTTTTTCTTTTTGCATTTATTGCAGCATCCCCAGCTGGTTCCGAGTCTCCCGGACCTGATTGATGGCGTTGTTCAGGCGGTCCAGCTTGGCATATTCCATGGTCACGGCATCCACATAGCCATCGGGAGCCTTCAGGTAGTTGCCGATATTGGCGCAGCCCTCAGGCAGGATGCCCAGCAGGGCCACCAGACGGTGGGCATTTTCCGCTGCCAGCGCCAGACACTCCATTTTCCGGTTCACGGAAGAAACTCCGGTATAACGGACATCCTTCTGCATCCACGGGCGGGCCTCCTCCAATGCTGCCAAAACCCGGTCTGCGGCGGCGATGGCTGCGGGAGTAAAGGCAGCAATCTCCTCCATGACCAGTTGGCTTTCCTGCATGGTCGAAAGCTGCGCGTCCTGCTTTGCCTGAAGATACCGCTCCCGGCTGCCGGAAAGGGCTTCCAGTTCCTGCTTACCCTCGTCAATACGCTTTTCCAGCGCTTCTAACTCCCATTTTGCCGCGTTCAGGGCTGCGGTGACCTCCCGAAGCTGCTTTGTCAGCTTTTCTTTCTTCTCCTCAGACTTTCCCAGCAAACGGCGGAAAAAGCCGGGATTTTCCAAATGCTCCAGCTCCCATTTTTTCTGCTCCCGGTTCAGGGACAATTCTCCGATGCGTACCTTCAGTTCTGCCCTTTCCTGTTCCCATTGGGGAAGACTGTCCTCCAGCGAAAGGAAGCGGCCATAATTCTGTAAATACTGCTTCAGCTTATCCATTTTTCATTTCCCCCATCTGCCCCTATTTGCACCACAGGGCGGGAAGCCCCCGCCCTGCATTTCTTATTCCAAAACGTGTTCCAGTCCCATTTCCAGAATGGTCTTCACATGGTCGTCCGCCAGAGAATAGAGGATATTTTTGCCCTCCCGGCGGAATTTAATGAGCTGCATCTGCTTCAGAATGCGAAGCTGGTGAGAAATGGCGCTCTGACTCAGCTCCACCTGCTCGGCAATGTCCGTGACGCACTTCTCCCCCTCCGCCAGCAGGTACAGAATGTGTACCCGGGTGGGGTCTGCGAAGCCCTTGAACAGCTCCCCGATAAAATCCATAATTTCCTTTTCCGGAATGCCCATAGCCCCGCCTCCTTAGCTTTTTCCTGTATTTTAGCTTATCTTCTGTAGATTTGCAACTGATTTTTCTGCTTTGTAGGGCGTGGATATATCCACGCCGGGCAGTTTCGTCCTCTGGGCAGTAACGGACGCTGGTAGTGCCCGGTGGGCATATATGCCCACCCTACAGTATCCCCTCAGCGCTCTGCCGCAGTTTTTCCAGAACCGTGTCCACAGTGTCCCGGCCGCTGTGGTAGCGGAGGGTATAGTCGCCCCTGTCGAACATGCCATGCTTCTTTTCCAGCATAGCCTCCACCGGGGCTGGCAGGCTGCCCCGCATTCTGGCGCGGAAGCGCTCCTTGATGGTATCCAGCTCTGCCGTCACCAGAATGGTGATGCTGCCCTCCGGCAAGAACGCAAGGTGCTCCTGTTCTGAGATGACGTAGATCAGGTTTTCCCCGGTAAGAGCCGCCTTCAGCTTCTTTTGAAAAAGGGCCGCTGCCATGCTTTCGGACTTTGCTAAGCGCAGATAATCCTTTCCGGTGATGATCTCCCCACCGAAGGCCCCTTGCACCGCCTGCGCAAGGGTAGATTTTCCCGTGCAGTTTTCCCCGATGATTCCGATTACCATTTTATTATCCTTTCTTTTCCTGCTCCTCCCGGATCAGATCCAAGCATAATTCCAAAGGGCTTCTGTCATCCTTTGGAAGCAGCACATGATCCGGGGTGATCCCCTGCTGGGCATTCAGCGTGCCGTCCGGGTTTTCCGCCATGGCGGTGGTGAAATAGACCAATAGGCCGGTGTTTTTCAGGGGAAGCAGCAGCGGATTTCCCCCAAGGCCGTCCCCATTTGTAGGCTTTCCCACCAAGGTGGCCCAGCCTGTGAGCTTGCAGAAGCCTGCAAAGCTTTCCGCCGCCGAATAGCCGCCGTTTGTCAGCACCCAGCGTTTCGCCCCTGCCCCCTGTTCCAATGTAGTTTGACCGTAATCCGTATCCCACTGGACCGTTTCATACAGCTCTGCCCCCAATTGCTCTGCAAAGGACGGAATCGTAATTTGGGATATAGGAAGCAGCTCTAGGTCCCCATAATATTGCCGGTTGATGGGGCTGTCCTGATAGAAGATCCGGTAGCTGCCTGTCCAGCTGCCCCCAAAGGGCGCCGTAATCACGTTTTCCCAATACAGGGAACTGCCTCCGGGATTTCCCGTGATGTCGATGATGATGTGCTCCACCGCCGGAAGCTGGTTAAGATAGTCGGCAATGATATGTTCATCCCGCTCCTGCGCATAGGGGTTCATGGTCGGAAACCGGAAATAGGCAGCAGAAAGTTCCGAATAGTAGCGGCATTCCACTTCCGGTATTTCTTCAGCCTTGCCGCCACTGCCCTCCGGGAGGGAGGCGTAAGTCTTCACCGTGACCGGGTCCGACAGCACTGCCCGCCAGGGTTCAAAGCCCTCTATTTCCGCAACTGTCTCCCGCATCATTTCATAGGTGTCCTTGTGAAATAGGAACAGGTGGGCAAAGCTCTGAAGCTTGCCGAACATCCGGTCCAGCACATTCATGAACTGCTCCAATGTGGCAGTTTTCTGCACATACAGCCGATAGCTGTCCCGGACAGCAGCCACATCGATGCCCTTTTCTTCTAAAATCGGGAAAAAGGGGTAATTTTCTCCCAGATCCCGCCAAAGCTGGTCGTAATCCTCCAGAAATAATGCGGAAGCCGCCCGTATCGGTATGGTCTCCTCCGGAGCGTCCGCTTTTCCGCAGCCCAGAAGAGAGAGCAGAAGGAAGAGCAAGCTCAGAAAAAGGATCGTTCGCTTTCCCGTCCAAACATCCCCCTTTCTCCAACATGCAGCCTATAGGGCATAGTCATGCCCCTACCGTTTTATTTCTCAATTGCCTTCTGCAGTGCTTCCGCCACAGGGCGCATGACTTCAGGACGTAGCTTTTCTACCTTACGGTCGTAGGTCAGCAGGCCGTTGATCTCGTCTTCCACATCGCTGACCTGCGTATAAATGGCAGCGCAGAGGCCCCTTTCGATGCAGGGGATGATCTCCTCCCGATAGAGCGTTTCCACGGCTTGGTTCAGGTCGTCCAGTGTTTCGCAGCCGCCGTAACCGTAGGACTTGTCAGGATTAAAGAGATGTCCCTCAGCCTTGTAGGTCTTGCCGCCAAATTCCGACAGCACCAGCGGCTTGACCCCATCGCCCGCCAGCTTCACCTTCTTGAAATACACATGACGGCTGTCCACATCGCTCTTTTTCCGCCGGAACCAGCCGGAGGTGGAATCGATGAAGCGGGTATCGTCCAGTGTTTTAAACCATTCGTAGACATTGTCACTGTCAAACTGGCCCCATGCTTCGTTGAAGATGGTCCAGTAGCAGACGCTGGGATGGTTTTTTAGCTGTTCTACCGCTGCTTTGGCGCAGGCTTTGAACATTCTCCGGTGGTTTTCGTCCTTGTGGAGGTGCTTGTCATTCAGCTTCTGGATACCTATGGTGGGCAGGGCCGTATCTCTGTTGAAATTATAGTCGCTGTTGTTCACCATATCCTGCCAAACGATCATGCCCATCTTATCACACTGGTAGTAAAATTCCTCCGACTCCACCTTGATGTGCTTGCGCAGGGTGTTGAAGCCCAGTTTTTTCATGGCGAGGATGTCGTCAGCATAGCATTCCGGCTTGGCCGGAGTGAACAGGCCGTCAGGCCAGTAGCCCTGATCCAGCAGACCGTGGAAGAAATAGGGCTTGCCATTGAGGCACAGCCGGGGATATTTTCCGATTTTCTTTACTTCCAAAGACCGAATGGCAAAGTAGGATTCCACCCGGTCCTGCCCTGCTTCCACCGTGAAATCATACAGCCAGGGATTTTCCGGGCTCCACAGTTTCGGATTTTCCGGGATGATGGTAACACTGCCATTTTCCAGCGCAAACTCACCCAGACCCGCCACAGTCACCTTGCCTGTCAGCGCAGGTACAATAGAAATGGTTACGCCGTAACCCCGGTTTTCGATATTCAGCTTTTCGATGTAGGTCTCCGGCACACTTTCCAGCCACACCGTCTGCCAGATACCGGAAACGGGAGTGTACCACATGCCGCCCCGCTTCTCAGGCAGCACCTGCTTGCCATAGGGATAATCCTGCACCCGCAAATCATCCACGCAGCGAATCTCGATCTCATTTTCCCGCTTCAGTGCATCGGTAATATCGCAGGAGAAGGCCTCATAGCCGCCCTCGTGATGGCCTACGGAAACACCGTTGACATAAACATCCGCCGTCTGGTCCGCTGCCCCGATGTGCAGCAGCACCCTGCTCCGGTTAAACCCTTCGGGAAGGTTGATTTTGCGGCGGTAGACCAGTACACTGCCCTCCGGGAAATGCTGCTTAACACCGGAAAGCATGGATTCCGGGCAGAAAGGCAGGTTGATCTTCTGATTTTCTCCCTCATTGACAGAAAAATCCCATTCTCCGTTCAGATTCAGGTAAGAATCCCGGCGCATCTGGGGCCGGGGGTAAACGGTCCAAGGGGTATCCGTCAGCGTTTCTCCGTGAATGGTGTAAAGGTCATGTAACATAGCTTGCTCCTTTCCAATATGTCCGGCAAAATCGGCATATCTTCCGTTTTTCTATGATAAATTTACCACAGGGCGGCAGGGGGTGTCAAGCCGGGATATCCGCGAAGATCTTGGTCCTTTTCTGTTGACTTTTCTCCTGTTTCTGATATACTGAGCTTATAAGGTTTAATTTATTAAACCTACTTTTTCCATTTGTTTGAAAAGCTGCCTGCCGTACAAGGGTTTCTCTGCATTTTACACAATTTTATGTCAACATTTCCTCTCGACATTTTCTTTTAAGATTTTATGAAAAGCCTTTGCAAATCGGAAGAAATGTGATATAGTATCCTAAGTTTAATATGACTATCTATGCGCAAAAAGCGAAAGAGGCGATTTTTAATATGCAAGACTTATCCAAAATCTCGGTAGTCCTGCCCTCCCTCGATCCGGATGAGAAGCTGATTGCCGTCGTTGACGGCCTGTTGGAATACGGTTTTACCGACATCATTCTGGTCAACGACGGAAGCAAGCAGGAAAACCTGCACTATTTCACCGATCTGGCTGCCCAGCACCCGGAAATCCACCTGCTGCACCACGAGGTGAACAAGGGCAAGGGCGCTGCTCTGAAAAATGCCTTCCGATGGTTTCTGGCAAACCGGCCTGATGGCTATGGCGTTGTCACCGTAGACGGCGACAATCAGCACCACCCGGCAGACACCCGGGCCTGCTGTGAGCACATGCTGAAAACCGGACATACCGTCCTTGGCTGCCGGGACTTCAATCAGGCTGATGTGCCTGCCCGCAGCAGCTTCGGCAACAAGACCACCTCCGCTATCTTCAAGATCTTCGTGGGCATGACCATTTCCGACACCCAGACCGGCCTGCGGGCCATTCCCAGAGGAGTTCTGAAAGAGCTGGTAGAAGTCTATGGTGACCGGTTTGAGTATGAGACCAACATGCTGCTGGCCTTTAAGACCAAGGGCATCGACTTTGATGAGGTCAAGATCCGCACGGTTTACATTGAAGAAAATAAATCCTCCCACTTCCGTGTCATCCACGACAGCTGGCGGATCTACAAGCTGATACTGGCCCATTTCTTCCGCTATACCTTAAGTTCTCTGACCAGCGCGGTGGTGGATACCGGTGCTTACTCCCTGCTGAGCGCCCTGCTCCCTTTAAGCGGCTTCGCCCTGACGGCTGCGGCAGGCGTCATCGCCCGTGTCATCTCCTCCCTGCTGAATTTTTTCATGAACCAGCGGCTGGTGTTTCAGACCAATGTAGACACTAAGAAAGCCATGGTCCGCTATTACATGCTGGCCCTGCCCCAGATGGCCGCACAGGTGCTGCTGACCCAAGGCGTTTACGCCCTGTTCGGCATTCCGGACAGCGCAAACCTTCTGCGTACTGTCATTTATGCCATTGTTATGACGGTGCTGTATTTTATGAGCTATATGATCCAGCAGCGCTGGGTCTTCGCCCCGCAAAAATCCAAATAAGAGGTTACAACTATGAGCAAGAAAAATCTTACCCCGGAATCCGGTGCGGAAGAAACCGCCAAGCAGGCTGTTAAGCAGCCTAAGAAGAAAAAGAAGAAGGGCAGCGGCCTGCTGGGCCGGATCATCCGCCGCTTCTTCCTGCTGCTGCTGACTGTGGTGCTGCTGGTATTTGCCGCTCTGGTGCTGGTGCTGAATCTGGTCTTCAACGGCCCCTCCATCGCCGCTCAGGAAAAGCTCACCATGACCCTCATTGAGGCCAGCGCCACCAAGTGGGTCCCCGCCCTGTTCATCGGTGACGAGCGTGTGGCTGAGATCCGCAAGAGCGTCGATCAGGAGCTTCCTCAGGAAGTCAGCTCTCCCACCAAGGTGGTCATCCAGAAGGGCAGCGCCATCAACACCAACTCTGACGAGTGGGCCAATGATCCCGACGGCATCCGTATTGAGCACATCTCCGGCGAGACCTATAACGCCCACGTGATGATCGTCCGGGATCCCTCCCGGGTTTACATGGGCACCTCCACCGAGAAGTTCTCCACCGCCATCCCCGGCAAGCGTATCACGGAAGTCATGAACGAGAATCCGGATGTGGTGGCTGCCATCAATGCCGGTGCTTTCAATGATGACGGCACCGCCGGTTCCCACGTGGGCAGCACGCCTCTGGGTCTGGTCATGTCCAACAGCAAGTGTGTCTGGACCTCCGGTTCTCAGCCCGGTCTGGAGGGCTTCGCCGGCTTTACCGAGGACAACATTCTGGTTGTCTCCCAGAAGAATCTGTCCAAGGCCAAGGCTGAGGAGCTGAAGATCCGGGACGGCTGCTGCTTCGGCCCCGCCCTGATCATGGACGGCGACATCAATCAGGAAGCCTACAACAACAAGTCCGGCTACAATCCCCGTACCGCCATCGGTCAGCGGGCTGACGGTGCCGTGATCTTCGTCTGTATCGACGGCCGTCAGACCAGCTCTCTGGGCGGCACCTATGCCGATGTCATCAACATTATGGTGGAATACGGTGCCATCAACGCCTGCAACATGGACGGCGGCTCCTCCTCCGTTATGATGTACCGGGATACCACGGGCAAGCTTGGTACCGCCGGTGAGGTCAGCATGATCAACAACTACTCCCTGCTTCAGTCCGAGCCCAGACGTATGCCCAACTTCTGGCTGGTTCGGGAAGCTGACTAAGCGAGGTGCACCATGAAAGATAATTTTGATTTTGAAACCGAATTTCCGGAAGCTCCCAAGAAAAAGTCCTATGCCGATCTGGATCTGGGATTGGACTTCGACCTGAGCTTTCTGGATGATATCGACGAATCCGTTCTGGATGACGTGGTGGAGGAGCCCGTAAAAAAAGCTCCCGCCAAGAAGCCTGCCCCTGCAAAGCCTCCCGTTAAGAAGGCTGCCCCCGCTGCTGAGGGCGTTCCCGTGAAGAAGCCCGCTGCACCCAAGAAGCCTGTTTCCGCTGAGGCCGGTCAGCCTGTGAAGAAGCCTGCTGCAAAGAAGCCCGCAGCTAAGCCCACCGAGGCCTCCGCTGCCGCTCCTGCCAAGAAGGCTCCCGCCAAAAAGCCCGCTGCCCCTCAGGAAGCCCCTGTCAAGCCTAAGAAGAAGCAGAAGAAGGGCCCTCGCGTTGGCGGTGTCATCTTCTACACCCTGTACTTCATGTTCATTCTGGCCTTCTTCGCAGTCACCTATTTCGGTCTGCAGTGGCTCCATGGCTGGCTGTCCGATTATGAGTTGGCCCAGCCCACCGTGAAGGCTGAGCAGGTCTTCCGGGAGGTCTTCACCGGAGATATCGACTGGGGCTCCCTGTATGATTCTGCCGGTGCCGAGGATTCCCCCTATGAGGGCAAGGAAGCCTATATCGCCTACATGGAACGCAAGGTTGGCGACAGCAAGCTGACCTACATGGAAACCTCTGCCGGTCTGTCCGGCGATAAGAAGTACATCGTTTCCCTTGGCAACGAAAAGGTCGCCACCTTCACTCTGAAGGACCACAACAACGTCAAGGACGTGAATCTGGGCAACATGAAGGTGGAGGATCTGGAAAGCGTCACCGATATCCCCGACTGGCAGCTGGGTGCTGTGGAGGTCTTCTTCGAGCGTGAGGAAGTCTACAACATCGTCAAGCTGAACGGCCATACCGCCTACGTCAACGGTGTTGCCCTCAGTGAGGATTTCACCATCCAGAAGGCCACCACCAAGGCTCTGGATTACCTGCCCGAAGGCACTGCCGGCGCCAGCATGGATACCCAGCAGGTCACTGGCCTCATGGAGCTGCCCACCGTTATCATCACCGATAAGGAAGGCAAGGAAATGGCCGTCACTTACGACGAGACCACCAAGACCTTCACCGAGCGCACTGAAAGCAACACCATGACCGAAGAGCAGCGTCAGGCTGCCATCGATGCCGGTAAGGCATACTGCCTGTGGATGATCGAGGAGATCAATGACCGCGGCAAGATCGCCAAGCATTTCGATCCCTCCTCCAAGGCTTACTCCGATATGATCAGCGTCCAGTATGAGCGCTGGATGCAGAACAACGGCGGCTACGAGTTCACCAGCACCGAAGTCACCGACTTTGCCGGCTATGGTGACAATCTGTTCTCCGCCCGTGTCAAGCTGATGATGGTGGTCACCCGTACCAACGGTTCCACCAAGGATTATCCCTTCGAGTACTCCATGTTCTTCGAGAAGCAGGACAGCGGCAAGTGGCTGTGCTTCCAGATGATCGCCAATGATGTGTCCGCTCCCGTGGGCAAGGTCCGTCTGACCTTCAAGCAGGGCGATACGCTGCTGACCACCGGCTTCGTGGATACCGATGCCAAGAAGGTCGTTACCCCCAACATCTCCGTTCCCGAAGGTCAGGTCTTCTCCGGCTGGATCACCATTTCTGAAGATGCAGAGGGCAATACTGTCTACAATCTGGTCTTCCCCCACACCGAAACCGGTGAGGTGGAGCTGCCCGACGGCACTTCTCTGGAGCCCATGACCCTGTATGCATGGTTCCAGAATGAGGGCGAGGTGCAGGAGATCACCGAGATTCCTGCGGAAACCGCTCCCGCCGAAACGAACTAAGGAGGGTGACACATGGTTGCTGCCATTCAAAATTTTCTAAGCGCATGCGCAGTGTCCTTTGACCTGCCTATCTTAGACTGGATCCAAGCCCATCTGCAGTCTGCTGCTATGGACACCATTATGCCCATCGTTACCGTTCTGGGCGATGGCGGTGTTTTCTGGATCGTCTGTGCCATTATCCTGTTCCTGTTCCCTAAGACCCGTAAGATCGGCCTCGGCATGGGTTTTGCCATGGCCCTTGGCCTGCTGGTGTGCAATGTCACCCTGAAGCCCCTGATCGCCCGTCCCCGTCCCTATGATTTTCAGGAGAAGGAGTTCGGCATCCTCATCAAGCTTCTGATCGAACGCCAGCATGACTTTGCCTTCCCCTCCGGACATACCATTGCTTCCTTTGAAGCCGCCACTGTGCTGCTGAAGAACAGCAAAAAGATGGGCATTCCCGCTATGATCCTCGCAGTTGTCATTGCCTTCTCCCGTCTTTACCTGTATGTCCACTACCCTACCGATGTTATCTTCTCCATTTTCGCCGGTATCCTCTTCGCCTTCATCGGCGATGCACTGGCCGGTCTGGTGGCCCCTAAGCTGGCTCCCAGAAAGCGTGGAAAGTACGAAGCATAAGTTGCGCAAAAAACCGCAGTTCTTTACGAACTGCGGTTTTTTATGATGCAGCTGCGCCATGAAGCAGCTTCGCACATGATGTTTTTCACTTCTGCCGAAGGCACTTTTTTATTCTTCATCCGGCTTCTGCCCGTTGTGGGCCAGCCATTTACATTCTGACAGCTCCATATCGGTAAAAACTGCCGTAAAGGAGGAGTCCTCCGGGCTGCAGGCATAGATGCCGAAGCGGATCTCGCCATCGCCCTTCCACATATGACAAACCCGCAGCTGGCGGAAGCGGACACCGTCCTCGGAGCATTCGATACAGTAGTCATCCTCCCGGCGGCTTAAGCGGTACCACATGGATTTGATGGAAGCAGGGATCTCTGTGGTTGCCCAGTCGGAATAGCCCAGATTGGTCACAACGCTTCCCAAATGCTGAAATTCCTCATTTTCGTACTCGATGGAGCCCTTCAGCCAGTTCTCACTGTCCAGATACATCACCACACCGCACTGGTCAAACCGATGCTTGCTGTCAAAGCTGGTCTTTACTGTAAAGGAAAAGAACTTTTCTTCCGTGGACAGCTGCAGCACAGGGGCATTATCATTTCGGAAATGATAGTAGGTCCGCTGCCACAGGTCCGTATGGGGCTTGGTGGTAATTTCAATTCTCTCCGGGGTGATTCGGAAGCTTTCCGGCTCCCGGGTCCATTTAAGGTTTTCTACAGGGAAGCTCATACACAATTCTCCTTACACTTTGCACAACACTTTTGGTTCAGACGCTCACACATGAGGATCATCACCACATTGATAGCACCCACATACCAAGGCATCAGGGCGGCGCTGATATGATCCGCGATCAGGCCGAACAGCGGCGGCATACAGCAGATGCCCACATACGCGCTGGCCATCTGAACACCGATAATGGCCTGAGAATTTTCTTCGCCGAAGTGATCCGGCGTGGAATGGATGATACAAGGATAGATAGGGGCACAGCCGAAGCCCATCAGAACAAGGCCCGCCAGTGCGGCCATATCCCCCAAAGGCAGCAGCATCACCAGCACGCCTACAGCAATGATTCCCTGTCCCAAACGGATCATGTTGGTGTCGTTCATCTTATAGGTCACAAAACCGCTGAGAAAGCGCCCCAGCGTCAATCCCAGCATAAAGAGACTTGCCATGCCGGCTGCCATTTCCTCTGCCATGCCATTATGCATGACCAGATAGGAGCTTCCCCACAAAATGCAGGTCTGCTCTAAGCCGCAGTAGCAGAAGAATGCCAGCATTACTTCCTTTGCCCCCCGGATGCCGAAGATCCGCTTCAATGTCAGCGGCTTGGTGCGGCTGCCATCGGCACCGGGCTCGTCCTTTCGCTTTTTCCACAGCGGGAGGCTGAGGAAGATCACCACCGTCAGCACCACCTGAATCAGAGATATGATGCCATAGCCCTGATTCCAGCCCAAGCCTCCGGCCAAAGCCAAGCCCATGATGTAGGGCCCTACGCTGGCTCCCAAGCCCCACATGCAGTGCAGCCAGCTCATATGACGGCTGGCATAATGCAGGGCTACATAGTTATTCAAGGACGCGTCCACACTGCCGGCGCCCAAGCCATAGGGCACCGCCCACAGGCACAGCTGCCAAAATTCCCGGCTGACAGAGAAGCCAAACAGAGCCACTGCGGTCATACCTACGCTGAAGGCCGTCACCTTTCCCGCTCCCAGCCACTTTGTCAGCCGGTCAGACAGCAGGCTGGAGATCACGGTGCCCACTGCGATAATCAAGGCAATGGAGCCGGCATAGGATACGGGAACCGCAAATTCCTGACTCATCATGGGCCACGCCGCTCCCAAAAGCGCGTCGGGAAGTCCCAGAGAAATAAAGGATAGATAAATGATCAAAAGCAGCAGATGTATCATAAAGCCACCTCCAAGGTTTTCATCCCGATTATAGCAGGCAGGGACTCTCTGTGCAAGCATCGAATTTTATTATGACTCGTTTTTCACGCATAATTGCAGGGCGGCTTGTGTTTTCAAGCCGCCCTCAGCGTGTCGAAAATCCCCTTTGGGGCTTTCCGACAAATTTTTGCAGTCTGCTGCGCGCACTCCTTGTGCGCCCTTGGCGCACAACTCGCACACTTGCAGCCTGAGATGTATTTTTGTCCACGTACACGCCGCGGCCAAAAATGATTTGAATGGTTTTGCCGCTTTCGCGGCAAATTCTGCGAAGCTTTTTCTACAGACTGAGGGTAACTTGTGTTTTCAAGCCGCCCTGTTTATTTTTTATCCAAAGTCCCTTGTCTTCCCTACCAGATCAGACTTGCTAAACTGGATGATCTGGCTGGCATACAGTCCGCTGTTGCCGGAGAGGACGAAGCAGACCACACAAACGAAGGCAAAGAGATATAGATTGGTGCTGCCAAACATCTCGATGCTCAGCACGATGGAGGCAAAGGGAGAATTGGTTGCACAGCAGAACAGTCCGATCAGGCCCAGTGCCGCTGCCATTCCCGGCTCAAGCCCCAGAAGACCGCCCAGCACGCAGCCGAAGGTTGCGCCGATACAGAAGGTGGGCACAATTTCACCGCCTTTAAAGCCCGCAGAGAGGGTCACAGCAGTGAAAAGCAGTTTCATCAGGAAGGAATACCAGTCTGCCTCTCCGCCCACGGCCTTCAGCGCCATGTCCATGCCCGCACCGTTGAAACGATGGTCCCCCACCAGCAGTGTCAGGACCGTAATGATGACACCGCCAACGGCGATGCGGACAAAGGGATTGGGCAGGTGGTGGGCTGCAAAATGCTCCGCCTGATGGAAAACCCAACACATGGCGATGCCCAACAGAGACACCAGCACTGCAAGGATCAGATACTGCCAGCAGTTGCCGAGGGTCAGGCTAAAGGCTTCCGTCAGAATGTAGGTCTCCGCATGGACCCCCAGCAGGCCGGAAACCCGGCTGGCGATAAAAGCAGACAGGAAGCAGGGCAGCAGCGCGGGAGAGAAAATGGTACCCACAGATTCAAATTCCATGCAAAACAGAGTCGCTGTCAGAGGCGTGCCAAAAAGGCCCGCAAAGACGGCGCTCATGCCCGCCATGACCATAACTTTCCGCTCCTCCTCCCGGAGCTTGAAGACCCTTGCCAGCATGGAGGCCGTGGAGCCGCCCAGCTGCAGCGCCGCACCCTCCCGGCCTGCCGAGCCGCCGAACAAATGGGTAATGGCGGTTGCCAAGAAAATAGAAGGAGCCACCATCGGGCTGACGGAATGGCCGTCCAGTGTCGCATCGATGATCTCATTGGTGCCCTTATTTCCGGTCATTTTGAACAGGCGGTAAACCGCCACTGTCAGCAAACCGCCCAGAGGCAGCAGGAAGATCAGCCACATGTGCTCACTGCGGACATGGGTCACAAAGTGCAGCGCATGATGAAATCCCGCGCCCAATAAACCGCCCAAAATACCCATCAGGACCCCCAGCAGCCCCCATTTTAGAAAGGTCTTCACATAATCCTCAGGATGATGCAGTTTTTCCAGCCAAGCCATAATGAACTCTTCTTTCTTTTTTAATCTGTAAAATATTTTATCAGATTTTTACCTGTTTGGCAATAAAAGTACCCTCTGCGTTTTTCACAGAGGGTACGCTCATTTCTTGGTTAAATCGGCAAAAATGCAGCGATGACCGCCACCACGATGGCAGGCAGCAAATTGGCAACCTTCACCCTTTTGCCCCAGACCAGATTGATGCCCACGCAGAAAATCAGCACATTTCCCACAAGGGACAGGTTTGCCAGTGCAGCAGCTGTCATCACAGGCCGCAGGAGGCCCGCCATAGCGGTGATGCTTCCCTGAAAGATCGCAACAGGGATCGCAGAGAACACCGCGCCCTTACCCATGGAGCAGCTCATGACCATAATCAGGATCAGATCCAGAATCGCTTTCGTCGCCAGCACAGAATAATCTCCTGTCAGACCGTCTTCGATGGACCCAACAATGGCCATGGCACCGATGCAGACCGTCAGAGATGCGGTAACGAAAGCATTGACAAAGTCCTTATCTCTGGCGTTTCCGGACTTAATCTTCAGCCACTGCCCGAAGCGCTCAAAGGCCCCTTCAATATTCAGTACCTCTCCCACCACTGCACCGATAGCAAGGCAAATGACCACCAGCATGGAGCCGCTGCTGACGATAATGCCCTCCTGCACGGAAAGCATTTTCTCCAATGCTCCCGTAATGGCAATAAACAGGGTACTGACACCGCAGGCCTTTGTCAGGGTATCCTGTGCGCTTTCATTTAAAAACCGTCCGAACAGGCCGCCGCAAACGCCGCCTGCAAGGATTGCCGCCGTATTGATAACGGTTCCAAGACCCGACATAATAACACCTTCTAAAAAACAAATTTAGGTGCATTTTAACCCGACGGAACCCATTTGTCAATACACATCAGGCATGGGCAAGGCTGGGGATCCGCAGTTTTTTCTCTGCAAAGGCATCAAATACCGCTCCCTTTATGAAAAAGGTACAGTCCTCCTCCCGAAGCACCCGGCATTTCCAGCCTGATTTCTCTGCCGGAGAAAAGCCAAGACTCACCTGCCGCACCGAAGCTCCGAAGGCTTCGATCACCGCATTCAAAGATGCCTTGCCGCCGAATACAGCATGAAGCAGCAGCGCCCCATCCTCCTGCTCCGCAATGGCCCACACATCCAGTTCCCGGCAATAATAGACACACTCGCACAAAAACTGGGCCGCATAGAAAAAGATCAAGCCCGGATTATCCACCATGTCGCAGTCGCTGACAGCTGCGCCGGAAGCAATGGCCGCTTCCAGCCGTGCGCGGTTCTCCGCCCGGTCCATGGGCACCTTCTCCATACGGCAAGGCCCCGTCTGTTCCACAGCGCGGAAGTATTCATACTCCGTTCCCCGGCAGAAGCCAAACTTCGGGTAAAATTCCAGCACCTCATCGTTGGCAAAGAGATAGACACCATCCCCATCAGAAAGCTGCTTTTCGATTTCTGCCATGATGGCGCGGATGTATCCCCGGTTCCGGTATTCCCTCTTTGTCATGACTGTGCCAAGCTGATAAATTCGCTTTTTCTCCCCGCAGATCACCAGATCCGTCCGGTTCACGGACACATTGGCAACCACTTCCCCATCCTCTAGGATGGAATAGGGTGTATAGTTTTCTCCCCAGTAGCCCATTCGGTACCAGTTTTCAAAATTCAGGCCAAAGGTCTCCTCTGCCAGATCATTGAAGCTTTTGCGCAGCTCATCGCGCTGCCGGTAATGAGATATAATTTCCATAAAGGCACCTCCTCCGTAATAACAATACCATAACACATTCCTCTTAAAAAAGCCACCCATTGAATCGCTGATAATAAAAGAAGTCCGGGGGCATGCCCCGGACACATTCTTCTATTTTTGCAGGATCCTGCGGATACTTTTCTCGGAAAGATGATACCTCTCGCACAACACAGAAACCCGAACGCCCCGGGCCGCATCCTCCCGGATGCTACGGTTCCGTGCCTCCAATTCCTGCCGGTAAGCAGTATTCTGCCCCCACAGGCGGCGTTTTTCCGGATTTCTGGGGATGTAAAGATACACGCCGTCCACATACTGCCAGATGGCGCGTACCAGTTCTTCCGGTAAAATATTCTCTGCTCTTATATAGCTCACAGCTGCCTCCTCATGTACCGCACGCAGTGGCTATCCTTTCTGTCTTTAATAAATTTGTATAGCCACCCTTATGCGGCGGTTACATAGCGGATCATGCTTCTTTCCCCCTTGTGATGACATCTTGCTGCATTATAGTACACGGGAACAAAAAATGCAATGACATAGATTTTTCAGAAGAATTTTGGGGTCGCGCCGTCCTTCGACAAGTGTGCTGTTTTTAATAAAAAGAAACCGCCTAACCCTAATTGAACTGCACCCCATTTGTTAGACAAGTATGATATACTTGTACTAAGAAATGGGGTGCTTTTATTATGCCTAAAGGAATACCGAACAAGCGATATACGGGAGAGTTTAAGCAGATGGTTGTAGAAACCATGATAAGAGAA
>JAFSCK010000045.1 GCA_017436785.1 Oscillospiraceae bacterium
AAAAGGGACTGTATGTTCTGCGTATTTCCAATTTGGATGTGATGCGGGAGTTTCGCGGTGTTTGCGAAGCCATTGACTTAGCTGTTCGCGACCGAATGCGTTTGACGTAACTGCTGCTCATCGGCAGCTGTCGCCATCCCTACGACTCGCTAAGAGCCGCCTTCGGCGGTTGCTCGCTTGCACGCGCCTGCGGGCGCAGTCATCCGTCACGGCTTGCGCCGTGCCACCTTCCCCCCGGGGGAAGGCTTTTCTCAAAAACATTTACATAGGAGCAATCACTATGACCTATTTCACCAATTCCCCCTTGGAAACCGAGGCGGTGGGGGCGGCTTTGGGCCGGGTTTTGCTGCCGGGGACGGTCCTTGCCTACCGGGGAGACCTAGGGGCAGGGAAGACGGCCTTCACCCGGGGGCTGGCCAAGGGGCTGGGCTGCACCGATCTTGTCACCAGTCCCACCTACACCATCGTCAACGAATACGTAAGCGGGCGGATCCCGCTGTTCCATTTCGACATGTACCGCCTTGCTTCCTCCGATGACCTGTGGGACATCGGCTGGGAGGATTATTTGGAGCGGGGCGGTGTCTGCGCCGTGGAATGGAGCGAGAATGTGGAGGATGCGCTGGAAGGCGCCATTTCCGTCACCATTGAAAAGCTGGGAGAGGATGCCCGGCGCATTACCATCGAAGGAGGGGAATCCCTTGCTGATCTTAGCCTTTGAGACCACCGCAAAAGCAGGCTCCGTTGCCCTGCTGGATGACAAAAAGCTGCTGGGGGAAAGCTACCAGAACACCGGCCTGACCCACAGCCAGACCCTGATGGTCATGGCGGAGGACCTGCTGAAAAGCTGCGGAAAGACCGTGCAGGATGTCACTGCCATTGCCGTGGCAGAAGGACCCGGCTCCTTCACCGGTGTCCGCATCGGCGTGGCAGCGGCGAAGGGCTTTGCCTGGGGCGGCGAACTGCCCTGCTACGGCGTTTCCACGCTGGAGGCCATGATGGAGACGCTGGGCGTTTATCAGGGCTATGTGTGCCCCTGCATGGATGCACGGCGAAATCAGGTTTACAATGCGCTGTTTTATGTTAACCAAGGAAAGCCGGAACGGGTCAAAGAGGACCGGGCTATCGCCCTTGCAGAGCTGAAAGAGGAACTGAAAACGCTGGAAGGCCCCATTTTCTTAGTAGGTGACGGCGCGGTGCTGGCCTACAACACCCTGTCCGCCGAGATCCCCGGTCTTATCCTGCCCCCGGAGCACCGCCAGCACCAGCGGGCCAGCGGTGTGGCCCTCGTGGCAGCGAAAAAAATTGCCGTCCAAGAACCCGGCGACGCAAATGCCCTGACCCCCAACTACCTGCGGCTTTCTCAGGCAGAACGGGAACGTATGGAAAAAATGCAAAATGCAAAATGATGAATGCAGAATTATGTCACCCCATCCGGGACATTTTGCATTTTGCATTCTGCATTTCAGAATTGTATCAACTTCCAAAGGAGAGATAAACTGTGGAAAACGTACATGTTTTAAACCATCCTCTGATCCAGCACAAGCTGGCCATCCTGCGCAATAAGGAGACCCCTGTCAAGGAATTTCGGGAGCTGGTTGGCGAGATCGCCGGCCTGATGTGCTATGAGGCCACCCGGAACCTGCCCACCGAGGAGGTGCTGGTGGAGACCCCCATCTGCACCGCCAAGTGCCGGATGCTCTCCGGTAAGAAGCTGGCCATTGTACCCGTGCTCCGGGCGGGCCTTGGCATGGTGGACAATATGGTGGCCCTGATCCCCTCCGCCAAGATCGGCCACATCGGATTGTACCGGGACCCTGAGACCCACAAGCCTGTGGAATACTACTGCAAGCTGCCCGAGGATATCGAAAACCGGGTGGTCTTCGTGGTGGACCCCATGCTGGCCACCGGCGGCAGTGCTGTGGCTGCCATCGATTTCCTGAAGGCACGGGGCTGTAAGAACATCATCATGATGAACGTCATCGGCTGCCCCGAGGGTGTGAAGGCCGTCACCGAGGCCCACCCCGACGTGGACATTTACCTCTCTGCACTGGATGAAAAGCTCAACGACCACGCCTACATCGTCCCCGGTCTGGGCGACGCCGGCGACCGGATCTTCGGTACTAAGTAAATACACAAAGAAGGGGCTGTTGCATAACACGCAACAGCCCCTAAAATTATGGAATTGTCTGCATTCTGCGGATGTAGGGGCGGATATTATCCGCCCGTGGGCGACGAATCGTCGCCTATAGATCGTTCTTCCATTTTGGAAATCGCCACACCAGTCTGAGGACTGGTTCGCAATGACATCTCATTATTTTTGTCCCGTATGCTCTAGGATCCACAGCGACAGCATCAGCTGCAGGCGCTGCCATGGATCGTTCAGGTCGATGGCGATCAGGGTCTGGAGCTTTTTCAGGCGGTACAGCAGCGTGGTGCGGTGGATGATGAGGGCCTCAGCAGTTCTGGGGATATCCCGCTCCTGCAGCAAGAACTCCCGCAGCGTCTCAAAATAGGGGGTTCCCTTTTCCCGGTCATAGGCCATAAGGCTGGTCAGCTCCGGGCTCACCAGATGGGCAGGAGACAGGGGAGAGGGGAGGCTGTCCACCAGATGTTGAAGGGCACAGTCAGAAAAATGCATGGCCCATCTATCGCTGCTCAGCCGGAAGGCCTGCTCCAAGGCCACCCCTGCCTGATGATAGGCAGCAGGCAGCTCTCGGACGCCGGATACCGGGGAACTGATGCCCACATACAGGCAGTAGTCCCGGCAGATGGGGGCCAGCTTATGCCGGACCAGCCCCACCGGCAGCTCCGCCTTGGTCAGATTCAGCACCACGCACTGCTCCTGCTTGCCAAGCAATATGTAGCTGCCGGGGAAGCACCGGAACAGCTCGGTGTGGAGCAAATGCTCTGCCACCGTGCTCTGGCCCAGCTGCTGGGGCTTCAGCCGCAGGCAGAGAAAACTGTCCTGCCGGTCCCATTTGAGCACATGCAGCAGCCGGGTCAGGTCCGCCGGGTCCTGCTGCCGGGACAGCAGCAGACCAAAAACGATGCTGTCCATATCGGGATAGACCGTTTCCTCTCCCAGCTGCCTGCGCCGCAGGAGCATCACTGCCCGTTGGGTCAGAACCTCTGCCAGCAGGAAATCCTGCTGCCGGAACTCCCGGTTTTTAGGTGCCACCAGCAGCCGCCCCTTATACACGGGACCATCCCACAGATTCACATACAGGGAATGATACTGCCCATCCTGTGCCCACCAGATTCGGGCATCGTGATGGGCATAGGTCTCCAGATAGTCGCTGTCGTAGCGAAAATCCTCCACCACCGCCCGGGGGACGAAACCCTTGGCAGAGGACATGAGAAACTCCGGCTCCATGATATCGGCAAAATCCGCCGTCATGGCGGTCATAACGAACCAGTCATCGTGGATGCAGACAGGATTCTCCAGCAGCCTTGCGCCCAGCTCGCACAGCTCCTGCAAGGATGCGCCCCGGTATAATAGCAGGTCGATGGCCTCCTCCCACTGGCGGAACTGGGAAAACACTTCCAGCAGCTGGTCTAAAATTTCCTCGTCGGGATAGCCGGGGCAGACCAAATGATTGGCCCTTCCCGGGTGGGGAGCAGAGGACACATAGGCATAGTCATCAAAGGGAAATTCCGCCTCCGTAGGCCGAAGAAGATAGAGGATGTCCTTCTGCAATTTCTGCCGGGGATGGTACAGCCGGACCTCCCGATAGTGCTGCGTTTCTTCCAAAACCGCCATTTCACAAGCCAAGCCTGCCTGCTTCAGATTTTCATACAGCATCGGCAGGGTGGGCAGCAGGCGCAGAGGCTGGATGGTATCCATAGGCGCTCCCCCTTTCCAAATTCTACTGTTTATTCTATCCTCATTTTTGAGGAATGTAAAGATAAAAAATACAGGAATTGTGGAAATTTTCCATTCTCTCTTTGTCGAATTGACAAAATTTATAGAAAATGTTAGGATTGATATAGATGTGTTGCACAATTTCTTTCCCTTCTGTAAAAACACAATTTTGTGGAATGCACGCACAAAAAATCTATCATAAAATGGAGGAAACCCTATGCTGACTGCAAAAGAAAACATGCGCCAGGTCATCCTCGGCGGCAATCCCGACCGTCTTGTCAACCAGTACGAAGCCATTTCCCTTCTGTTCCACCCCTTCATGCTGACCCAGCCCCTGCTGAAGCCCGGTGAAGAGAACGTCGTCAATGGCTGGGGCGTTACCAATTCCTTCCCTGCCAATGTTCCCGGTGCATTCCCTGTCCATACCCCTGATAAGATCGTCCTGAAGGACATTGAAAACTGGCGCGATTACGTCAAGGCTCCCTCTCTGGACTTTCCTCCCCACCTGTGGGATGTCTGCAAGGGCATGTATGCCGCCGTTGACGGTGAGAAGGCCTTCAAGGCCTGCTTCGTGGCTCCCGGCCTGTTCGAGCAGTGCCATCACCTGATGAGCATCGAAGAGGCTCTGATGGCTTACTATGAGTATCCCGATGAAATGCACGAGCTCATCGACTACCTGACCGAGTGGGAGCTGGAGCTGGCCAAGGGCATCTGTGAGAACCTGCATCCCGACATGATCTTCCATCATGACGACTGGGGCAGCGAGAAGAACTCCTTCATCTCCCCCGCCATGTTTGAGGAGTTCTTCCTTGAACCCTATAAGAAGATCTATGGCTACTACAAATCCCACGGTGTTGAGTTCATCGTCCACCACTCCGACTCCTACTGCGCCAATCTGGTTCCCATCATGATTGAGATGGGCATCGATGTCTGGCAGGGCTGCATGACCTCCAACGACGTTCCCGCTCTGATCGAGAAGTACGGCGGCAAGATGACCTTCATGGGCGACATCGACAACAAGGCTGTTGACTTCGTAGGCTGGACCCAGGCTGACTGTGAAAAGGCCGCTCTGGATGCCATCAAGCGCTGCGGCGACAAGTATTTCATCCCCTGCATTACCCAGGGAGGCCCCGGCTCCCTGTACGCCGGCACCTATCAGGGCCTGTGGGATGCCATCGACAAGTACAACTGCGAGACCTACGGTCACAAGCAGGAGGACATCGAAGCCAACCGTCTGCCCATCAGCATCATGTTCTAAGCTTCTCACAAATACCTTAGGAGGAATCCTTTCATATGATTATCATTGGTGAAAAGATCAACGGCTCCATTCCTGCCGTTGCCAAGGCCATTGCGGAGCGGGACGCTGCCTTTATCAAGGCAAGAGCCGTCGCTCAGGAAGAGGCCGGTGCCACCTTCATCGACTGCTGCGCTTCTGTTCCGGAAGAAGTGGAAGTGGAGACCCTGAAGTGGATGATCGACTGCATTCAGGAGGTCACGGACCTGCCCATCGCCGTGGACAGCCCCTCTGCTGACGTTCTGGCTGAGGCTTATAAGTTCTGCAAGCGCCCCGGCCTTATCAACTCCGTCTCCGGCGAGGGCGACAAGATCGACAAGATCTTCCCCATCCTTGCGGAAAACAAGGGCTGGCAGGTCATCGCCCTGCTGTCCGATGATACCGGCATCCCCAAGAACGCCGCTGACCGGCTGAAGGTCTTCGACAAGATCATGGCCAAGGCCAAGGAGTACGGCATCGCCCCCAGCCGCATCCACATCGATCCGCTGGTGGAAATGCTTTGCACTTCCGAAAACGGCATCGAGACCAACATCGAGGTCATCACCACCGTCCGGGAAAAGTACCCCAGCATCCATATTACTGCTGCGGTTTCCAACATTTCCTTCAACCTCCCCGTGCGCAAGATGATCAATCTGGGCTTCACGGTGCTGGCTATGAACGCAGGCTTAGACTCCGCCATTCTGGACCCCACCAACCGGGACATGATGGGCGTCATCTTCGCCACCGAAGCCCTGCTGGGTCTGGATGATTACTGCATGGAATACATCGGCGCTTACCGGGAAGGCCTGTTCGGACCTGTGAAATAAGAAGCAATGTAACCAAATACGGTGTCATTCCGAGCCAGTGCGCACACTGGCGTGGGAATCCCCATAGATTTGCGGAAACCTTAAGGAGATTGCCACGTCGCTTCGCTCCTCGCAATGACATCCATTTATAAAAATAAAGGAGATTTATAATATGGCTATCGAAAAAGTTTATGATCTGGTATCCCGCGGTAAGGCAAAGCTGACCCCCGCTGCTGTGCAGGAAGCTATCGACGCAGGCTTCGCTCCTGAGGAAATTCTGAACAAGATGATCTCCGCCATGGACGTGGTGGGCGAGAAGTTCAAGAATGGTGAAATTTTCGTTCCCGAAATGCTGATCGCTGCCAAGGCTATGAAGAAGGGCGTTGAGGTCCTGAAGCCCCATCTGGCCTCCGGCGCTGCCGGCGCTCTGGGCAAAGTCGTCATCGGCACCGTGGCAGGCGACCTGCACGACATCGGCAAGAATCTGGTTGCCATGATGATCGAGTCCGCCGGCTTCGAGGTCATCGATCTGGGCGTTGACGTTCCCGTGGAGAAGTTCGTATCTGCCGCTGCAGAAGACGGCGTCAAGATCGTAGCCTGCTCCGCTCTGCTGACCACCACCATGCCCGCTCTGGAAGCCACCGTTGCTGCCTTGAAGGCTGCCGGTAAGGACTACAAGGTCATGGTCGGCGGCGCTCCCATCACTCAGGAGTTCGCTGACAAGGTCGGTGCCGATGCCTACACCGGCGATGCCGCTTCCGCCGCCAAGAAGGCCAAGGAACTGGTTGCTTAATTTCTGATATTCCCGTATAATAAAAAAGGGGCCGATGCATTCCATCGGCCCCTCCTTTACATATCTTACTTTGCAATGGCGCTTACAGCGCCCTCGGCTTCCCCGGGGGTGGTGCTCCGCGCAGCGAATATAAAATTATAATGATTGCCGGTGGCAATCATACAGAAATTTACTAGCTGGCACGAATCTTTGATTCGTGACTGATGAGGAATGCGGGCAGTAAGGTTACGACTTGTACGATGTTTCAGACCTACACCAGATTTGACACTGCACGCCGCCCCTCATCCGACCTCGCTTGCGCTCGGCCACCTTCCCCCCGGGGGAAGGCTTTGGTCACATTATCCGGAGGTGCTCTTATGAATCAACATGTGGTAACGTTCCTGCCTGCCGGGATCTCGGTGCCGGTGGAGGCCGGGTCTAGCCTTTTGCAGGCCCAGATCGCGGCGGGACTGCAGCCCGATGCCCCCTGCGGCGGCAAGGGGACCTGCGGAAAATGCCGGGTGGTGCTGGATGGGCAGGAAATTTTGGCCTGTCAGACCCAAGTTCACCGGGATATGACGGTTTTTACGGAGCAGCCGGAGCAGATGAAGATCCTTACCGCCGGACTTTCTGTGGATATCCTGCCCGATGGCACCGATGCCTATGTGATGGCCTTCGACATCGGCACCACCACCGTGGTGTGCTACCTGATGGATGGCCGCAGCGGCGGTCTTCTGGCCCAGAGCAGCTGCATGAATCCCCAGAGTCAGTTTGGTGCTGATGTGATTTCCCGGATCCAGCAGGTTTTGAAGGATGGCGGAGATGTTATGTCTACCACCATCCGGGATGCCCTGTCCCGGCTGGCCCGGGAAACTGCTGCCAAGGCCGGTATCCCTCCGGAAGCCATCACCGCCTCTGCCATCGTGGGCAACACTGCCATGCACCACCTTTTGCTGGGCATCGACCCCAAGCCGCTGGTAACGCCGCCCTATATGCCGGCGGTCTTTGAAGCATTGGAACGAAATGGGGCCAGAATCCTGCCCAATATCGCAGGCTTCGTAGGCGGTGATACGGTGGGCTGCATGGTATCCACCCGGTTTGACCGGCTGGAGGAGCTGACATTGCTCATCGACATCGGCACCAACGGAGAAATGGTGCTGGGCAACAGAAACCGCCGCATCGCCTGCTCCACTGCCGCCGGTCCCGCCTTCGAGGGGGCGAAAATTTCCTGCGGTATGCGGGGTGCCGAGGGTGCTGTGGACCATGTGTGGCTGGAAAAGGGCGAGCTTCAATACCATGTCATCGGGGACAAAGCCCCCCAGGGCCTCTGCGGTTCCGGTCTTCTGGATCTGGTTGCCGTGCTGCTGGATCTGGAGGTTCTGGACGAATCCGGTTATCTGGAGGAAAAGGCCTTTTCCCTCTGCGAAAACGTGACCCTGACCCAGAAGGATATCCGGGAGGTGCAGCTGGCAAAGGCCGCCATCCGGGCAGGCATCGAGCTGCTGGCCCGGCAAATGGGCGTGAAGGTGGAGGATATTCAGCAGGTCTATCTTGCAGGTGCCTTCGGCAATTACATGGACCCTAAGTCCGCCTGCCGCATCGGCATGATCCCGCCGGTGCTTATTGACCGGATCCAGCCCATCGGCAACGCTGCCGGTGAGGGTGCCAAGCTCTGCGCCCTGCGCCGGGAAGAATTTGACTATGCCAAAGCGCTGGCAAAGCATACGGAATTTCTGGAGCTGGCAAGCCTGCCGGATTTTCAGGACTGCTATGTGGATGCATTGGAATTTTCTGAGGAGGAAGACGCATGACCTACGAACAACTGTCAAAACTTGCAGAGGAGGCGGGTTTTTCCGCGTGGGCGCCTCTGGATGTTGCCACCATTGAACTAAAGCCCGAGGTTCGGGACATGTGCGCCGTCAATTCCTGCGGCCAGTACGGCAAGCGCTGGAGCTGCCCTCCCGGCTGCGGCACGTTGGAGGAATGCGGCGAACGGATCAAGGCCTGCACCCACGGCATTCTGGTCCAGACCTACGGCGACATTGAAGATGGCTTCGATTTTGAGGCCATGATGGAGATCGAAGCCGACCACAAGGAACACTTTACGGAAATGTATGAAGCCCTCCGGGAAGCAGGTGCCGACGTTCTCGCCATCGGCGCCGGCTGCTGCACCGCCTGCGCCAAGTGTACCTACCCGGATGAAAAGTGCCGGTTCCCGGAGAAGATGATTTCCTCCATGGAAGCCTACGGCATGCTGGTGCTGGAGGTCTGCAAAGCCAACGGTCTGACCTACTACTACGGCGCTGATAAGATGGCCTATACCAGCTGCTTTTTGCTGAAAGACTAAGCGCAGCAGTCCACCGGACATCTGCATTTAGATGGGTTCGAGTCCGGCTCAATACCAACAAAAAAAGGGAGGCTATTGCCTCCCTTTCAGACTGTCGAAAAACTTAGCCGTAGGGGCCGATGCCCAGCTATGCACTAAGCGTCCGTAAGCTGCTTTGCAGCAACGGTCGCTAAGACATCGGCCCTTTGCACGATGTTATGATTTCGCCGTAAAGTTTTACAAATATGGCGGGTTTTCCTGCGGGGCGATGTGGGCATCGCCCCCTACGATTTTGTAATTCAGACTTTTTTGACACACTGAAAGGG
>JAFSCK010000162.1 GCA_017436785.1 Oscillospiraceae bacterium
CCCATGTACGAGATGGGCGAGGAGTCCGGCGAGCTGGAATTCTGCCACAACCCCTTCTCCATGCCCAAGGGCGGTATGGAAGCTCTGCTGGAAGCCGAGGGTGACATCGAGAAGCTGTTGGCCATCAACGCCAGCCAGTACGACCTGGTCATCAACGGCTACGAGTGCGCATCCGGCGCTGTCCGTAACCACGATCCCGAGATCATGATCAAGGCCTTCCAGATGGTGGGTCTGGGCGAAGAGGCCGTGAAGGCCAAGTTCCCCGCCATGTACAACGCCTTCACCTACGGCGCACCTCCCCACGCCGGCGCAGCCCCCGGCATCGACCGTATGGTCATGCTGCTGTGCGGCGAGGAATCTATCCGTGAGGTCATCACCTTCCCCATGAACAAGACCGCACAGGATCTGATGATGGACGCCCCCACCACCGTTTCCCAGAAGCAGCTGGACGACGTGCACATCCTGATCAACGAAGCACACCTGTAAAAAAGCATCAGCCCCGGCCAAACGGCCGGGGCTGTTTTTCGTTATTTCGGGGCGTCCGTGAACCGCTCCACCCGCAGACGCAGGTGGTATTTATCCCGAAGGGCGGCAATTTTCGCCATCATGGGGGTCTTGTGATGGAAGTCCAGGGCAGCCTGGTCCTTCCAGCGGTCGATCAGCAGCACCGTCTCCGGGTCATTCATGGGGAAAAAGTACTCGTAGCGCTCATTGCCTTCTTCCGCCCGGATCTGATCCACCAGACCGGAGGAAATCATCTCCTCCGCGAAGCGCCGGGCAGCGCCGTCTTTACCGGTGTAGTACAGGTTTACCGTGATGCTCATAATGTTTCCTCCTCTAATTGACGCAGGGTTTTGGAACGTTCGATAGTCTCCGGGGAAATGGGGAAGAGGGCATCGTCAGAGGCCACAAAATGAGAAATTTCCGCCGTAACGGTCATCATCCGCCGCACCTCGTGATCGATGTAGTGCAGCTGAGTGCAGTGGGGGGAGCGGTCCACGGTGGCGAAAATGAGCTTCGCGATCCGGCCGGTGGAGAGCATGGCCCCGAGCTTGGTCACCGCCATGTTGATGTGGCTCTCTTCCAGGCACAGGCCGTAGACGTAGTCCGCTTCCCGGGCCAGCCGGGCAAAGGCCCCGGGCTGCATCCTTTCCATGCAGGTGCCGCAGACCAGCACGGTCCCCGCAGGCTCATAGATATTGGTGGTCAGTAATGGCTGCATCGTATCCCTCCTTTTCGGCGCTTAGGCCAGCAAGTACGCAGCGATCAGTAAAGCCGCGCTGCCAATGCCTGACAACAGTCAGTTAGAAACTTACCGTGAGCTCGATGTTCATCCGAGCGCCAAAATCGTCTAAATCCAGCCGGCTGTCAGCCCGCGGTGTTTCGAAGGACTCGCATATACGGGCGGGAAAGCTCCCGGTAAAATCGTATGTTTTAACTACGGTGGGTTTTTTTCTGGGTGACTTAGGAACGTGCGTAAACGTCAGCACCATACGGTAGCCAACACCGTTTCTTCTCAGAATATCTCGGATCGTATTCAGATAGAGGTCTGTAAAAGGTCCTTTTCGAAACTCATGGGTTATTGTTCTCCGATATCCAAATAAAGGACTTGAGTCCCGATTGTCCGTCTTGCGGTTAAATAAGTCCAGGCGATATGTCACAAGACCTTCGTATTCGTCCTTCTGAATACCGTTTGCGCGCAGTGCATCGGCACTGATTCTGGAGGACAGCATTTTTATCCAATAAGCCGATGTATCGGTTCTGTCAGCGTTGCTCAGTATGGTCATGGGTACACCCACCAGGAGCGTTGTGTAGCTTACAACACGTCTGCCGTTTACATATCTGTATTCTCCGCGGGATACCTTGTTCTTCAACTCGGACAAATAGCAATCACAAGCGGTTTTTGCATCTGAAATAACTTTTTCTTTTATATAGTTGTTTAGGTCGTGGGGAAGCTCAAGGGAATTTTGCTGGGCCGCCAGTTGACTAAGTTCCCTGGCAAAGGAATTCGAATAACTCATGCTCCGCAACTTCCTTTCGTTGAATAGATAATCGAATTGTACCACGGGGAATATGGAAAATCAATATCCGCAAAGCAGCGTAACGTGCTGTGAAAGCGGCAGAAAATAAGGAAAAAGATAAATAAATGGGCCCAGACAGAGGAAAAAATAATGGCATTGAACCTGTCACCGGGGGAAGGCAAAGGCTTCCAGTGTAAACGCAGCATAATCGATCTGAACGGGATACGCATCATCGGCAACAGGAGATTCATCATACATTCCTCCGAATGCGAGAGAAAGAAAAGGAAGCAGCGCCAATGCTTTTCTATTCTGACTTACAAAGCAGAAATAGGCATGATCCCAACTTTTAGAAGGACCGGTTGTGAAGAACGACCAGTCGACGTTGTAATAACTTGTCAATTCCTTCATTTCCCGCTCAGAGAGCGTGAGTAACGCATCGTAGTCGCCAATGCCATTCCAGGTTTGTGCAAACATATGAATCTTCCTCCTTCAGGTTGGGCTGTTGTTATCATAGCAAAAAAACCAGGTGAGGGCAAGCCTCACCTGGTCATGCAATTTTCTTACTTGAAGTAACGCTCCAGCAGACCCTTCTCGTCCTCGCAAGCTTCATATCCTTCGTTTCCGTGCGGAAGCACGAAAGCTCAGTCATTCCGCTGCTCGTCCTCTCCGAATCAAACCCGCTTTGCTGGGCTTTGATTCGGTAGCGGCTTACTTGAAATATCTTTCAAGTAAGCCTTTGAGTGCCACACCGTGGCGGGCCTCGTCACGGGCCATCTCATGGACGGTGTCGTGGATGGCATCCAGGCCGTTCTTCTTGGCGCAGACGGCCAGGTCGAACTTGCCCTGGGTAGCGCCGAACTCGCAGTCAACGCGCCAGCGGAGGTTATTCTTGGTGGAAGCCTTCATGTTGGGCTCCAGGTCCTCGCCCAGCAGCTCAGCGAACTTGGCAGCGTGCTCAGCCTCTTCGAAGGCTGCCTTCTCCCAGTACAGGCCGATCTCGGGGAAGCCCTCACGATGGGCGATGCGGGCCATGCACAGGTACATACCCACCTCAGCGCACTCGCCGTTGAAGTTGGCCATCAGCTGCTCGAAGATATACTTCTTATCTTCCTCAGAGATGTCGGGGTTGTTCTTCACGGTC
>JAFSCK010000163.1 GCA_017436785.1 Oscillospiraceae bacterium
GAGCGCTCTGCGTCGCTTTAAGCGTAGCTGCGCCAAGGAGGGCGTTATCGCTGAAGTTAAGAAGCGCGAGCATTACGTCAGCCCCAGCCTGAAGCGTAAGCAGAAGTCTGAAGCTGCCCGTAAGAACAAGAGAAAGTTCTACTAATAGTCCCTCTTGAATAGTGCTCAAAGCCGCCTTGCTTATGCAAGGCGGTTTTTGCATATATCGGATAGCCTTCGAATTATGTCATCCTGAGCGGGGCGAAGCGAAGTCGAAGGATCTACACATTATCGATTTTGCTAAGCAGTAAGACAGGTGCGTAGATTCCTCGGCGCGCTTCGCTTGCTCGGAATGACAAAATTGGAGAAGTGAAAAAATTAGGAAAATCTGTCCGAAGGCCATTTCGTTTGCGTCTTATATAGTAGAAAGATCTTTCTACAAAAAGGAGGAACCCCATTCATGGAAGATGAAGACATTCTCGACCTGTATTTTGCCCGGGATGAGCAGGCGGTTGTGGAAACCGACCGGAAGTACGGCCCCTACTGCTTCAGCCTTGCCAATTCCATTTTGAATGATCCGCAGGACGCAGAGGAAACGGTCAGCGATACATATTTGAAAGCATGGCACGCGATCCCACCCAAGCGGCCTAATATCCTAAAAATCTTCCTTGCCAAGATCACCCGCAACCTTGCCTTTTCCCGCTGGCGCAGCTATGCTGCCCAGAAACGGGGCGGGGGAGAGCTGCCTCTGGTTTTGGAGGAGCTGGCAGGCTGCATTGCAGATCCCGGCAGCGTGGAGGATCAACTCAACGGCAGGGAACTGGCCAAGGTCATTCGCAGCTTTCTGAATACGCTTCCGGCCCGGGAGCAGGATGTTTTCCTGCGGCGGTATTTCTTTGTGGAGGAAAGCGAGGCCATAGCGCGGCGGTACGGCATGAAGCCTGCCACAGTTCTGCGAACCCTATCCCGCACCCGGGAGAAGCTGAAAAAGTACCTGACACAGGAGGGCTATGCGCTATGACCAGAGAAGAACTGTTCCTCGCCATCGGCGAGGTAGAGGGAAGCCGTCTCCTCAGAAGCGAACTGACGGTACAGGATTCCTCCGAAATTCAGAAAACGGAGGAATCTGTGATGAAGATAAGAACCCGAAAAGCCGGACGCATCGTCCGAAATCTGATTACGGCTGTGATGATCGTAAGCATGCTGGCGGTGACCGCTTATGCCGTGGTGGGCTATGTGATTTTTGACAGCCCCGAGGAAATGGTGACAGCCATCTTCGGTGACAAAACAGGCTATGATCACAAGGACATCACCTACTGGTCCGACCCGGAAAAGCCCGGCTCCCAGTATACCAACCCTGCCTTCGACCGGGTAGAAGCCGAGAAATCCGTGGTAGCAGAGGATGTTGCGCCCCATGTTTCCGCTGTGGGCCAGTCCTTTACTTGGCGGGGCTATACCCTGAGCGTGGATGCTCTGATGTATGACAGCATCACCAAGTGTGGTATCCTGACATGCAAGCTGGAAAACCCCGATGGCATCAAGCCCTATGATGTGGACGCCACCGGCGAAATTATAAATCATCCAGTGGCGTTCAACCAGTATGGCTATGCCCATATCATTCGGGAAAAGACCACGGATACCTGCCTTGCCATGACCTATTACTTCCGGTATGATCCGGAGCGAAACCGGGATATGGAGGTAAGTATCTCTCAGTGGACCTTCGTGGAGCCGGGAGCAGAATATCAAGCCCATATTATGGAACTGTTTGAGGAAATCAAGCAGGAATACACCTTGGAGGAAGCTGTCGATGCCTATATTGACGAACATGGACAGGAGGAATACGATCGGGTCAGCGCAGAAAGTACCGAGGAGCAAATGACAGATTACTGCTACGCCGTTCTCTGGACCCGGCGTCTGGAAGAACTGTATATGTGCCCGGAGGTTATTACCATCTCTCCTGACCGGGAAAGTACATTGAACCATGTTTCTATGGCAGACGCTACCGTGACTGTTTCTCCCATCAGTCTGCTTCTGGATGCTACAAATCTGGAATTTCTGCATACGGACATTCACGGACAATACGGACCTTCCGGCGATAATGCAAGGACAATCACCGTTTGCTACTCCGATGGAACACAATACGAGGTGATTGGAGAAGCGGTCCAGAATGCAGTTTTTGTGGTAAATCATCCGAAGGATAAAGAAGATATAAATTATCCTTTACTGACCATTATGTTCAACCGCATCATCGATGTAGACAAAGTCACCTCTGTCATCATCAACGGCGTAGAGCTAACGGTGGATTAACAACATAATTATAGCAGGGCGGGGATACATCCCCGCCGGGCACTGCTGATCATTGTACGGATGGAAGGATTCGCACAGTTGTCATTGCTGCCCGGCGGAGTCATGACCCCGCCCTATGTCTGTTGCGTAAAACTCCTGAAATAATCCGATCATGGCTGTTACGCCCAGTTTTTCTGCTTCCTGTATCAAATCCGCCAGATCTTCTTCTGTCCGCCAGAGGGTAAACTCCGCCCGGTCTTCTGATAGCTGGGTTCGATAATGACAGTGAAGTATTTCTTCCCGGAAGCCTTCTGCACTCAGATTCGGATAGGGCAGGGGAATCGTTTTGGCACCCTGTTCCGTCAATGTGAGGATCTCCCCATCCATTGCCAACTCCAGCCAAATCTCCCGGCCCTTCCATGGGGAAAGGTAGTCCTCTAAGGAAACAGAAAGGGGGGCAGGGGGCAGCAGCACATCGCAGCCCTCCCGAGCATAGGGCTGGGATACGATAAGGGGGCAGGGAAGTGCCATCAGGGCAGAAACTAATTCTGCTGCCGCCGGATTTCCGGGCCGCTGGAAATCCAGTACCAGACAGCGGCAGGAAAACCGGGCAATACATTCCTGCAATTCCGCAAAGATCCGCTGTGGGTCATGTCCACAGATTGGGGTTTCGTCGCTGAGCATCAGGACACGATTCGGGGGAAGGGAAGAAGGAAGATTGGAAAGACCTGTTCCATAGGGCGAAAACTGGCAGGCCATCCATGCCAGTTTTTCAGGAAGCGGTGTATTTCCCAACATTTCCGCCGCAGTCATGGCAAGATAACAGGGAATCCCCATGGACAAACCATCCTTTCCGTGGTATAATCATAAAAAATTGTCATTGCGAGGAGCGAAGCGACGCGGCAATCTCCTTCGATATAGGAGATTGCCCACACCAGCCTGCGGGCTGGTTCGCACTGACAGTGGTTTGTTAGAATACTATATACTCCAACGGAGGACAATATGCCCTTATCCTTCTTACCCAAGATCATCGCGGACAAGACCACGGACATTACCCCCGAACTACTCCGCGCCCGGAATATCCGTCTGCTGATGCTGGATTTCGACAATACCATCGTGCCCTACACCACAACGGTCCCCACTGGGGAGATGGATGCGTGGCTGAAAAAGATGAACAGCTTGGAGGATATCCGGCTGTGCATCGTTTCCAACAGCCATAACGACCGTGTTCCCCAATTCTGTCGGGAAAACGGCTTGGACTGCATCACCCATGCGAAAAAGCCCTTCTCCAAGGGAATCAACGAATGCCTTGCCAAATATGGCGTTCCCGCATCCGAAGCGGCCCTCATCGGTGACCAGATCTATACCGATACTCTAGGTGCCAACGGCGCAGGCGTTACCTCCATTCTGGTGAAGGCCATCGACAATCATAATTTCTGGCTGAAAGCACGCCATGTGCTGGAAAAGCCCTTTATATTTGCTGCAAGAAAAAGGAGAATCTGACCTATGAGAAACATTGACAAGTACCTGTCCCTGCTGAATGATGAGGTGGATGCCCTGCTGCTGACCTCCCGCTACAGCCGCCATTACGGTGCCGAATTTGACATCTCCGAGGGTGTTGCCATCGTTACCAAGAAGGGCTGCCGCTATTTTACGGACAGCCGCTACATTGAGTCCGCAGAGGCAAATCTTAAGTATTTTGAGGTCCTGCCCATCAACCAGTTTACCGGCTTCTACAAGCGGCTGAACGATGCCATTGCCGATTTTGGTGTCACTACGCTGGGCTACGAAGAAAATTATCTCACCGTGGGTGAACTGATGGGCTACGAAAAGAACCTGAACGCCAAGCTGGTCCCCTTCAACAAGGAGATCAACGGCTTCCGCGGCACCAAAGAGGCGTGGGAACTGGACCTGATGAAGAAGGCACAGGCCATCACCGACAAGGCTTTCTCTGAAGTAATCACCCGCATCAAGGCCGGCATGACCGAGCTGGAATTGCAGGCAGAGCTGATCTACTGCATGTATAAGAACGGCGGCACCGGCCTTGCCTTTGATCCCATCGTAGTCTCCGGTCCCAATACCAGCCTGCCCCATGGCGTTGCCGGGGAGCGGGTCATTCAGGAAGGCGACTTCGTCACCATGGACTTTGGCGCATCCTACATGGGCTACTGCTCCGACATGACCCGTACCGTTGCCGTAGGTTATGCCACTGAGGAAATGAAGAAGGTCTATGAGACTGTCCTGCAGGCACAGGAGGCGGCCATCGCTGCCACCAAGGCCGGTGTCATCGGCCGGGACATCGATGCCGTCGCCCGGAAGGTCATCACCGATGCCGGCTACGGCGAATACTTCGGCCACGGCTACGGCCATAGCTTGGGCTTGGAGATCCATGAGGCCCCCAATCCCAACCCCGGTAACGCCAATCCCATGCCCGTGGGTGCCGTCTGCTCCGCAGAGCCTGGTATCTATTTGCCCGGAAAATTTGGTGTTCGCATCGAGGATGTGACCATTATTACTGAGGATGGCGTTATTGACATTACCGCAAGCCCCAAGAATTTGATTATTGTATAACTTTTTTCCGAAAACCCCTTGCATATTTTGCCGTTTTGCGGTAGAATATATGAGCTAAAGCTATGTACTATATTCGCCTCCCGCAAGGGAAGGCATTCTTAGGAGGATAAATACAATGATTTCTGCAGGCGATATTCGCAATGGTATCACTTTTGAGATGGACGGCAAGGTTATGCAGGTCATCGAGTTCCAGCATGTTAAGCCCGGTAAGGGTGCAGCTTTCGTCCGCGTCAAGATGAAGAACGTCATCACCGGCGGCGTGACCGAAACTTCCCTGAACCCCTCTGCCAAGTTCCCCACCGCTTTCATCGAGAGAAAGAAGATGGAGTACTCCTACAACGACGGTGCTCTGTACTACTTCATGGATCAGGAGACCTATGAGCTGGAGCCCATCGATGCTTCCAATCTGGACGACTCCTTCAAGTTCGTCAAGGAGAACGACATCTGCACCGTCATGAGCTACAAGGGCAAGGTCTTCGGCGTTGAAGTCCCCAACTTTGTTGATCTGGTTGTTACCGAAACCGAGCCCGGCTTCGCTGGCAACACCGCTACCAACGTCACCAAGCCCGCTACCGTGGAGACTGGCGCTGAGGTCAAGGTGCCCCTCTTCATCAACGAGGGCGACAAGATCCAGATCGACACCCGTACCGGTGAGTATCTGGGCCGTTCCAAGGCTTAATTTCTGACACCCGTAGGGGACGATGCCCACATCGTCCCCTATTTTTCAAAATCCGCCTTTTTGGGCCGATGTGGGCATCGGCCCCTACGAGATACTTTCTATAAGGAGAGGTTTTATGACTATTTCTGAAAAGTCCGCATATCTGAAGGGCCTGATGGACGGCCTGAAGCTGGATACCGAAAAGGACGAGGGCAAGATGATCGCTGCCATCGTGGACCTGCTGGGCGATATGGCCAAGCGGATCACCGACATCGAGGAGACCACCATCGCCATCTCCGACGAGCTGGATGAGATCGAAGAGGATCTGGATGCCATTGAGGACTTCATCATGGATGACGAGGATGACTTCGAGGACTATGAAGAAGACGAGCTGGACGGCTGGGACGAGGACGAAGACTACGAAGAGGGCTTCGACTTCGGCGACGAGGACTCTACCATTTACGAGGTAGAGTGTGCCTGCGGCGAGATCATCAACTTCGATGAGGAAGTTCTGGAAAAGGGCTCCATGACCTGCCCCAACTGCGGTGAAACTCTGGAGTTCTCCTTCGACGACGAGGACGAAGAGTAAGCCTGTCTCTTTGTGAAATGCGATATGGGGGCTGTTGCAGCAAATAGCAACAGCCCTTTTCGTTACTGTTAGGAGAAACGTATGCTTGCAATATCCTATTCCTCCATGCTGACGGCCATCAGCGTTCTCTGGCTGGCAGTGAGGGCATTTGTGTGTGTCCGGCAGGGGCAAATCTGCTGGAAGCGGGAGCTGGAACTGATTCTTGTCTATATCTGTATCATCGTTGTGGCCCGCTTCACTTTTTTCCCGTTTTCAAAGGTGGATGGTCACATCCAGCCGCTGCTTTTTGATTCTGCCAGTGTCTGGCCTCCCCGCATAAACCTGCGGCCTGTGGTGTACCTGTTTGACTATCCCACGCTGCGGGAAGCCCTTCTGAATTTCATCGGTAACTTTGCTATGTTTATCCCCATCGGCATCATCTGGCCTCTTGTTTTTCGTAAGCTGGATACTCCGGGAAAAGTCATTTCTGCCGGTGTGGGCTTTTCACTGTGCATCGAAATTTTACAGCTGCCATTTTTCGATAGGGTGTCCGATGTAGATGATCTGCTGCTGAATACTCTCGGCTATCTTACCGGTTACGGGATCTATCTGATGGTGAAATGGATCGCCAAACTTATCAAAAGACGATGAAAAAGCACCGTATGAAATGCTCATACGGTGCTTTTCTTATAGCAGGACTTCCGTCCACTCTTTTTCCTTAAAGCCCGTCAGAACCCTGCCATCCTCAGTCACCACAAGAGGCCGCTTGACCAGCATGCCGTCGGTAGCAAGCAACTGCAGCTGCTCCTCTACAGACATTTGGGGCAGCTTGTCCTTGAGTTCCATGGACTTATACAGCAGACCGCTGGTGTTGAAGAATTTCTTCACAGGCAGACCGCTGCTTTCCAGCCATTCTTTCAGCTCCTCGTAGCTGGGATTCTCTTCCTTGATATGCCGGGCAGTGTAGGAAACACCTTGCGCCTCCAGCCATTTTTTTGCTTTCTTACAGGTTGAGCAGGGAGGATATTCTAAAAATAACATAAAACCAACTCCTTTCGGCTCCATGATAGCAGATTTCTCATTTGCAATCAAGGGGTTGTTTTTTTGCCGAAATTATGTTGCCAAACGTTGTGATTGCGATTATAATAAGCAAGGATTATCGGATACAAAGAAGGATAACAGCATGGTTTTTTCAAGCTTGATTTTTTTATATGGTTTTTTCTCCCTGTCTTTAGCAGGCTATGCCCTTTGCCGCACACAGAAACAGCAGAATGTGGTCCTGCTGTTGTTCTCTCTGGTTTTTTATGCTTGGGGAGATCCAAAATATACCCTGCTTTTGATGTTCATGGCCTTTGCTTCTTGGTTCTGCGCCCTCCGGGTGGAAGCGCAGCCGGAAAAAGGAAAGCTTTGGGTCCTGCTGGCAGCGGTGGTGGATATCAGCCTCATTGGCTACTTTAAATATGCCGGACTGATTTGCGGCCTTTTTGGCCCGGTGCCGGAGTTCATCCAGAAGATCGCCCTGCCCATTGGTATTTCCTTTTATACTTTCCAGCTGCTGACCTATGTGGTGGATGTGTACCGGGGAGATGCACAGGCCCAGAAAAGCTACTGGAATGTGCTGCTGTATGCGGCACTGTTCCATCAATGTATTGCCGGCCCCATTGTCCGCTATAAGACCATCGACCGGGAGCTGTTCAGCGGCGAAACCCGGCAGCCGGAATGGGCGGTGGGCGTATCCCGGTTCTGCGGTGGCCTTGCCAAGAAGGTTCTGCTGGCCAATCCCTGCGGCGCGCTGGCAGATTCCCTGATCTTGTCAGACAGCGTTGCCTCCGATGCAGCACAGTTTGCTGCCAATACAGAAATTTTAAGCTCTATTTCCGTGTTGGGTGCATGGGTGGGCATCGGTGCTTACGCCTTGCACATTTATCTGGATTTTTCCGCTTATTCCGACATGGCCATTGGCATGGGCCGGATGCTGGGATTGCACTATCTGGAAAACTTCAACTATCCCTACATTTCCCGCACTGTTACCGAATTTTGGCGGCGGTGGCATATGTCCCTTAGCACCTTCTTCCGGGACTATGTGTATATTCCGTTAGGCGGCAGTCGGTGCAGCAAAGGCAGAATGGTCTTTAACACCTTCGTAGTTTGGGCCCTCACCGGCATCTGGCATGGTGCCAGCTGGAATTTCCTGCTGTGGGGCCTGTGGTTTTTCCTATTCCTGATGCTGGAGCGGTTCCTGCTGAAAAAATGGCTGGAAAAGGTTCCGGTGCTGTCCAACCTCTATCTGTTGACCGTGGTGCTGGTAGGCTGGGTGATTTTCCGCTTTACCAACGCGGAGCTGGGCTGGACACTGGTCCGCAGCCTCTTCGGTGCCAACGGAAATGCCCTCACCAGCTTTACCGCAGAGATCCAGCTCCAAAGCAACAGCTATCTTCTGATCGTTTCCGTTCTTGCCAGTCTTCCCTTGGCGAAAAATCTGCGCATTTGGGCAGAGGGCTGTGTCCAAAGCCATGGTGCCTTGTCCAAGGTCTGGAATGTGTGTTTCTATTCTATTATTCCTGTTATTTTGTTGTTGCTGTCCACTGCCTGTCTGGTGGGCGACAGCTACAATCCCTTTATCTATTTCCAGTTCTGAGGTGTCCCATGTCTGAAAATAACAAAACCAAAGAACCATCCCATAGCCCCGGTATTGGCTATGCCATTCCTTTTTTTCTAGCGCTGACCATTTTGACGGTGGTGTCCTTCTGCATCCCCCTGCGGCCTACCCAGTCCAACACGGAAAAGCGGAATCTGGCCCAGTTTCCGGAGTTCTCTGTGGAGGCCCTGCTCTCCGGTGACTATTTTGATGACATTACCCTGTGGTTTTCCGATACCTTCCCCGGACGGGAAGGCTGGCTGACACTGTCCTCCAACATCAGCGCCCTCCATGGCTATTCGGAGATCGCCATTGAGGGTGATCTGCCTGTGATGGAGACGATCCCGGAGATTCCCAAAGAAGTAGAACCGCTCCCTTCTGTGGTAGAAGAAACAGCAGGGGAGGAGACCACTGGGGCAACGGAACCCCAGCAGTGGGGCGGCGTGGATGCCGGCAATGAGGCAGAGATTAACCTAGGTGCCGTGATCCAGATCGGTGATACTGCCTTCAACGCACAGGGCTTCTCGGAGCCCTACAGCCGGAAATATGCAGAGACACTAACAGCCTTTGCAGAAAAAATGACTCCCCTCGGGGTGAATGTCATCAGCGCGCCGATTCCCACAGCTGTGGGAATTATGGTGGAGGAGGAGTATCTGGCCCAGCTCAACTGCGCTCCGCAGGATGATATCATCGATTTTATGCACGATAATATGAGTGATGACATTATCAAGATCGACACCTTTGGGGCCCTCATCGACCACAACGACGAATATATTTACTTCCGGACGGACCATCATTGGACCGCGCTGGGAGCCTACTATGTCTATGAGGAACTCTGTAAGACCATGGGCTATGAGGCTGCTCCGCTGGAATCCTTTGAAGAATTTGATCAGGGCACCTTTGAAGGCAGCATCTACTTTAAGGCCAAATACCACCGCAAATTGAAAAAGGACAATGTCATGGCCTACATCCCTCAGGGAGATATCCAAATGCTGATCTATAAGGACAGCGCCATCGGTTACGAAATGCCTCTGATCGCGGATACCACCCAGCGGGAACTGAACACCAAATACCTGACCTTCATGTCCAGCGACAACCCCTTAAGCGTTGTCACCAATCACAGCCTGCCCGATGCACCCAACTGCATCGTCATCAAGGATTCCTTCGGAAACTGCTTCGTTCCGTTCCTGACCCAGAATTATCATAAAATCTATGCCATCGACTACCGCAAATTCAAAGCCTCCACGGTAAGCTATATTGCAGAGCACTATGACATCGACGATGTCATCATCGCCCCCTACCTGACAGCTACACAGGCCATCGACGGCAATAACATGTTTGCAGCAAAGCTGAGATAAACAAATGGCAGACGCAACAAATATGCGTCTGCCATTTTATAATGCGTAGAATATCCAACGCCCTCAAGCATAAAGCCTGTCTCATGTCCTGAAAACGTACACCGGACAGTTTTTGCCCCACTGTGCACACTGGGGTCGTCCTTTCAAGTCCTACGCACCTATCAAAAAAGTCCGTCGACAGAAGTCGACGGACTTTTTTGGCAGGGGCACAAGGACTTGAATTGCCATAAAAGTCCGGTATCCTTAACCATTGTTAACCACATGGTGCCAAAATAACAAGTTTTCCAAACTTTTATTCCCCAGATTTAACCACCTATAACCACCCTTAATTACCCCCGTAAGGGGAAACATAAGGGGAAACCGTATGCAGCATAGCAGGTACACATAAAAATTCAACCATACTTAATCATTTTGGAGGTCAATATGAAGAACTTTTATGATGTGCTGAATCGGTATGTATCAGAGAACCAACCCCACTTTGGCGATGGCGAATCTGTACTTACGCTGCTATACGAGGCTTACAGTGAGTGCAACCGGCTGGATGATGCCCGGGTCAAAGCAGACTTCAATGAACTGTACCAGCTGATGAACGGCATGGAACTGCGGGATATGGATAAGATCATCTATCCGGTCTGTAAGCTTTGCCGGGATCACGAAAGATCCGGGTTCGTTGAGGGGATTCGTATCGGTATTCGTCTGGCACAGGAGTTAAAGAAATAAAAGGTAGAACCAGACACGATAGTGGATATTTAATTTAGGGTGCAAAGCCAGCACTTGAGTGAAAGTTCTAGTGCTGGCTTTGCTTAGTTTTCAACGAGAAAAGTTCTTAGTGCGTCAACAAATTTCCATATCTCTTTTTCTGCGTCATATTCAAGATTGAAAATCTTATCCAATGCATTTGTAATCCATCTTGATTTATTGGACGTTCTATTAATACCGTAATCAACTAGCCAGGATTCCAATTCGCCAACCCTTACAATGAACAACCCAATCTCTGTACAAGCCTGCCACATACTATCAAAAGCACATGCTTCTTCTGACGGCAAGGCGGCACGGCCCTGCCTCTTGAGATCTGCAAGTTCGTCTGATTCTTCTCGCAGTTTTTTTAATGTGTATCTAAAATCTGCGTAAGCTTTTTCGATATCTTCGATTCTTGCATTCTCGTCTGGCAGCTGTTGCGAAGCAAATGCAAGAGTATCGGCTTGCAACTCAGATAATAATTCAAATTTGCTCTTCCGCCTAAAATATGCAAGAATAGTTTCCCGATCAGTTAGAATTTGCTCAGTAAGCTCTTTGTCCGAAGATACTTCAAGAATATCCTTGAATTCCCGCGTGTCTCTAATCACATCCGCATCAGCAATCATTGCAAACTTTATTCCAAGTTTCTGATAAGGATTGATTATCTTCTTTAGTGTTTGTTTATTATGAGCATTTACAAAATGAATTTCATCAGAAGCGCCTATTTTTTGAAACAGTCTTTGATAAAATACTGCATCTGCATCCGCTTCCGTAGCAACTACACCTTTGTAAAACATACCATCCAAAACCCGTGATGATGATAGCAAAGGATCTGTGACAATTTGATTTAGCGTGGCAGAATCAAGGACCCTTGCATTTGCATCATCATTTGGAGAACGTTCTATCCGAACGATGACAGCATCTTTTGAAGTACCAATTAAACCACGCAAAAAATCTGCACTGTGTGTAGCAATGAAAATCTGCTGTGATTCTCCCACTAAATAGGAAATGATTTCACCCAATTGCAAAGCCTGCGGCGGGTGCAAAAAGGCTTCCGGTTCATCGAGCAGAATTATAGGTTTCTTCAAAGATACAAGTGCTGAAACCATGCCGAGAACACTCCGCAGTCCATCGCCTTGACCATCCAACAGAGGATATTGAATAAGCTCCTTATATGCTGCCTGGGAATTATCTGGAACCGGTGAAAAATCAGGTCCCACTCGATATTGAATCATACCAAGATTTGAAGTATCCAGGTACACATCTGTATTGAAAATCCGCTTAACACACTCGCGAACTTTCATCGTTGATTCTGGACCTGCTACGTAAAGTGCTTCCAAAACATTCTTCGGTCCACGATTCTGTAAATCCTTTTGCACGGTCTGACTCATTGCCAATCTAAGGCGGTTATCCGTGTTAAGGTAAGTCACCATACCCGCACCAGTATTTGATCTAAAGAGATCTTTATTGGATTTCAGGTATCTTTTCAATGCGTCTTCCAAATCAGTCATTGTTGGCCCAGAGGGATCAGCATCCAAAGTTGGCGAAATATGGCGTAGCTGTTTGCCGTGTGCTGTTTCGGCGATGTTCATTTCATAGGAGGCTTCGAATGCGTCCCATGATTCGGGATAAGTAATATCAATTTCGTCTAATATTACTGCAGATGTTTTACTCCCCGTGATATAGCCCAGCATATCTTTCAGGAGTTGCGTTTTTCCGCAGTTGTTTGCTCCAACAAAAACATTTATTCTTCCAGGAACAAAAGGTGCTCCCGTCTTTAACCGCAAAGAGTTTATTTGATATGTATATTTTGTTCCTTCCATTGAGTTTCCTCCGGCAACATACTACGCAGACAGTTTTTAAGCAATGGATTGTGCTACAATTACGGAAACAGATCCCAAATAAGTCTGCACAAAACAGACCACATTGTTGTGACATTTTCGTGGCTTACGGTTTCTTTCATGCGTATTTCTTTTGCTGGATGTACAATGTTGCGATAATCTCTTATATAATGCCCGAGATGGTAGCTGTTCTTGTTGAGAATCTTTTCTTTATCTGCAACATACAGCAATTCGTTCAAACCCATTTCCGACACAGGATAGCTCGATGCTTTTTTGCTACCACTGATGGCAGATATATCGTATTTCAAGAAACCTCGCTCTATGATCCGTTGCATCAACAGAGCCTCAACTATGCTTCCGCACATAATTGTGGCGAGTTTATCCTGCTTTGCCACTACTGCAATAGCACATTCCAACAAGTCCCGCTGAATGATGCCTCTCATTTCTGGATCGCTTATCTGTTGAACTTTTTTACACAAGTCAGTTGTATATCCGGTATCTTCCAGCGAATCAATAGATATCGATTCTGCCATTTCAAAAATTTCCGACTCCCTTTGACGCTGGATGGCATCTTTTGTGTTTTGTACATTGTTTTGATATAGGTCTTCTTTAGGAGAAAGGGCACATGCTTTTTCATAGCAACTGAGTGCTTTATATAGTTCTCCTTGGTTCTGATACCGTACCCCCAAATTGTTGATAGCAGAGCTGTTTCCCGGCTCACGTCTGACAAGTTCCTCATATAGAGCAGTTGCTCGTTCGTTCTCAACCTCTCCAAACGCATATGCGCATTGGAAAATGCATTTGCTTTCAAAAATTGCGGCATTTGATAAGTGCTCCGCAATCATTCTTATTCTGGAATACCATCCCAACTCATGGAGACGACATATTAGCTCAGAGAAGATACATTGTACAAAATCATCCTTTTTGAACGAATCATCCTCTAAATGCTTAATCGTTTGCTCAACTATTTGTTCAAGGCACTCGTTATCAGCATATTCCAGTATATCTGAGAAGAATACCGAGTTCTTCTCTGGATCCTCAAATTCGCAAAGGAACGACCACAGTACATCATAAGCTTCTTTTAGTTGGCCGAAATGGCAACGCATATCGTACAAAGCTTCCGCAACTTTCTTGTTGAATTCGATTTTCAAGTATCGTGTTAAGGCTGCGGCATCTGATTTCTTATATCGGCAAATGCCGTACATGTCGGACGGATAATGCAAATATAATGCATATAATGCAGCAGCTTTTGCTTTTCTACGGCTATCCTGTGTGAATAACTTGGATATTCCATCGAAAATCTTTTTATACACATCCTCGAACACAATCTCAATATCCCAAGGTTGAGGACCATCATCGAAATCTCTAATGGAATTGTTCACTGGAAGCCTGTCAAATAATACGGTTGCTTTTGCTGTATCACTAGACTCGATTGCAGCATAGATTGCACCAAGATAGTGAGAATAGGCCAGAACATTATCCGTGTCATCTAAAATGATTCTGTCAAATATCGCTAGAGCAGATTTATAGTCTGGCGTGTCCCCAAACAACATCGAATACGCATCAACCAGGTCCAAATGGAGTATATCTTCTGGCTGATTGTCCTGATTCTTTCGAATCATCGAAACGTAGTATTTTGTTTTCCCCCACTGGTTAGTGGAAATAAGATGAGATATGGAACGACCTAAAATCCAAGGATTTTCTATCTCTCTGTCTTTTACAAGTGTTATGACAGTATCCTTGTCCGGAGATTTGGAAAGAAGCTCTGCTATAATCCGCACATCTGTCGGAAATCGTTCCAAACCTTTGTTAAGATGATTCAGCGCAACATTTTTATCCTCAATAAGCCTCGAATACACCACATAGGCATATGGATGTGGATAATCTCCTTGAACATTCTCACGGAGATATCGCCTCGCAAGATATTCCTTTGCATTCGGATTGTCCCTGCACGTATTTATATATCCAAGTAAGTAACTTGCATATGCGGCATCCTTAGCATTTTCTCCGGTAGAAAGAGGCTCGAGTGCTACTTTAGCTTCTTCGTATTTTTTCTCTTTAATAAAGTCGTGAATTTGGGTAAACAACGTGGGGCCTCCTTCTCTTTATTTATTAACGGCGCAAGGCTTTCAACACTCACGGGTCTTGATTGTCTCAAAAGCAGACCCGCTATGTTTTCGAAGTATGTGACGCGGTCTTTTTATCCGTTTCTGCCTTGCGTAAGGCTCTGATACATCTTCATCAGTTCAGCCACGCATTCTGTCGGAGAAGAAATCGTCCACCGTTTGCCGTAGGCCTCCCAGACTGCGCGATCATTTTTCTGATGTGCCGTTCTCAGATCGGCAGGCATAGTTGCTTCATCGTACAGACTTGCCAGATTGCAATCAGCATATTTTGCTCTCACGTCCAGAATTACCTGTGCTGTTTGCTCAATCTTAGTTTTCTGAGCAACCGTAGGCTGGGGCCAAGGGAAGGTATTATAGACAAGTTCCTTTGAATAGCGATAGTCGCTCTTCAAACGGCCACACACAGTACGCATCCAAGCCATATGGACATTGGAAGTAAGGATACCAAAGTGATACAGTGTTGATCCAGGCACAATCTGCACAGCATTTGATGCTATGGTATCTGCAGTTACAAAACCAATAGGCACATAACGGCGTTTTTCAGAAGATACACTAGGAACAATCATGTAATCCAAATCATCAGGCTGGGTGATTTGTGCAAACAGATGAGGAACTTTTGCATACCCCTGTGTGGTTTTTGCTTTTGAAGCTAACCGCATCTGCCGAACCGCATCTACCTTGCTGTGAAGTATTTTGCTGTTTTTGATGTCCATGGGGGATGCATTCTTCAGCCACAGACACCACCGCTCTTTACCCTTAATGAATTCTTCCGCACCAATATACGGATGTAGCCACTTGCTCAAAGTGGGTTCTTTAGCGAGAAGTTCTGCTCTTTCATCCGCCGATATCACAAAATGTCCGCCGTCACGGGGCTGATTGCCAAAGTTCATTTTGGGAACATCGCAAAGAGCATCTTTCTGCGCTGTCACATATACATTGCCGCCTTCCAGCAAATAGGGACTGATGTTGGAAACTTCCTTCATCACGCCATTCGCAAACAGCATCTTCTTTGCTCTTGGAACAACAGCAAATCCTATGATGACACAATGAACCGCAGCCTTGTTAAAGCTCTCGTTGTTCCACTTAAAGGTCTGGTGAGCAAAATTGATCGTCACCTTGAAGTCGTTCAGGAGTACGTTCCAGAGGATTGGAACCTGAGCGCCCTGAGAAACCGAATTGGTAGATACAAATGCTGCTTCAATCTTTGTTCCCTGCATCATCTCTGCGGCCAGCTTATACCAACAGGTCACATAGTCCAGATCTTGGACATCCTTGACATTGCCAAAGATGTTCTGAACATCCTGCTTCTGCTCACTGCCCTGATCCATCATTCTGGCACCGACAAACGGAGGATTACCCATGATGTAGTTCAGCTTGGCCTTGGGAACAACAACCTCCCAATTCAATCTCAACGCATTGCCTTCTTTGATGTTTGCCTGTGAGGACAGGGGCAGGAATTCCTTGGTCGTATAGACGATTTCCTTGGTTTCCTTCATCATCTGGCTCTCTGCGATCCAGAGAGCGGTCCTGGCAACGGTAACAGCAAAATCATTAATTTCGATACCATGGAACTGACTGATAGAAACTCGGATAGGGTCAAAATCAGCAGAGTCACCCATAATGATGTTATCGCCTAGGAAGAGCTTCACAGCTCTGTTCTCCAATCTTCTCAGGGACAAGTATGTTTCCGTCAGGAAGTTGCCGGAACCACAGGCAGGATCCAGGAAAGTCAGAGACGCCAGTTTCTTCTGATATTCGACCAGCTTGCGCTCCCGTGTTTTCTTCACGGTTATGGTTTCAATATCGTCCAATTCGGCAGTCAGCTCGTCCAAAAACAGCGGGTCAATCACTTTGTGAATATCTTCGATGGAGGTATAGTGCATACCACCGGAGCGACGGGTTTCGGGATTCAAGGTAGACTCAAATGTTGCGCCAAAAATCGTGGGACTGATTTCGGACCAGTTAAAGTCCTCACTGGCCTTGCTCAGCAGTAGATCCACGATTTCCTGTGTAAAGCGAGGAATGATGATATTCTCGTCCGCAAACAGTCCACCGTTGACATAGGGGAATGCCATCAGTTCGGCATCCATCTCATACGGATCACGATCTTCAGGCTTCTGATCCAGAACCAAGAACAAGTCCTTCAATGCTCTGCGAACAGATCCAATATCTTGATCGGCCTTCTTTTTCAGGAAATCGTGGAACATATTGCTGCCACCAAAGATACCAGCATCCTCAGCATACAGGCAGAAAACCAGTCTGACGCAGAGCATGTTCAAACTCCGCAGATTCCGAATCTCTTCTTCCTTGCTCTTGGGTTCGTTATACTGCTTAATCAGTGCATCATAGAGCTTTCCTACCAGTTTACCGGCTTCAACAGAGATTTTCTCCTCGCGTTTGATCCGCTCACTGCTAGTATCGATCAGGAAGCTCATGCGTTTATACTCTGTTTCCAGTTCGCTCAGCAAAATCACTTCCGGCGCATCGTGAGGCCGGTTCATATCATGGATATGGAATTCACTAAAATTACAAGCAATAATCCACCGGGGTTTTCTGTTAAACGGCAGTTCATCAGAATACCGTTTGGCCTGCTGAAATGGTGTCAACATGGCTCCGTCAGACTGCTTGGAACCTTTGAGCAGATCAATGCCCAGGCTCTTTTGCTCAATCAGAACACGGGTATCTTCCATGAGCGCATCGATGAAACTGGTATGGCCCAGTTTCACAGGAACTTCAAATTTAATGACATCTTCGGGCTTTGATACCCCGAACACATCCCGCAGGAAAGTCCGCCAGAAGGTCTGCGTGTCCTGCTTTTCATCACCACGACCAGACCAGTCCTTTGCGAACTGTCGTGCGGCTAATTTCTGTTGTATATCTGTCATTGAGGTCACTCCCCTATACATAGTGATATCATTATAGCGGTTTTTATGGCAAATATCAATGTATTTTGCTTTGATTGAAATGTGTCTCTGTATACCAACAAATTGATTCTCGACAGATTTGTAATATGCAACCATTGAGTTAGAAGCAAAGCCAATATCATTTCTATTTTTGGGGAAGCGAACTACAGATTGCGACAAAATATACCATTTTAATCTACTACATTTTAACGAAAGAGGTGATATTTTGGGACCTTTACAAAATTTGTTTTCCCTCAGAGCGGATATGCAAAGAAAGGGCTGGACCATTGATAGTTTTCGCTTTCCCTTCAAAGAAGTAAACTACATCGTTCTTGTAATCCTTTATTCGCCGGGAGAAGAGAAAGGATATGCTTTGGTAAAGCTAGACTTTCTTCATCCAGAAGATTTTAAGTATCATCTGCTTGTACCCGCCAATTCCAATGGATTGATCTGTGGTGCAATGGACTTGCGCATATTCTTTAGAATACCGCCAGATTATGAACACTTGGGAGATGCCTTGAGAACCCTTACAAGAGAGCTTGGATATTGTACTCCTACAAAAGTAAATTCGGCAAAATCCCAGGCTGAAAAGAAAGCTATCGTTTACGAACTCAGCGATGGGGATAGTGAGGATGAGGAAAAGCTGTATTGTTTTGCTGTGAAGCGGAATCCTGTTCTGATTGATAAGCAGACCAATAAACCCAGGCAACTGAAGCGGTCCGCTCACAATGACCAAAAAACCCAAATTCTCAGGCCCACCCTATATGAAAAGCTTGGGAAAGACGATACCCTCAGTTTCTGTTATTCCAACGATCCTGAGATGAATTATTCAGACGAAGTAATCATTGATAATTGGCTGAAGAATAAAGAAAAAGAACTAAATCTGCATCCTATTTAAAGTCTATTTACAAAATTCTGGTAATTTCGCAACATTACTATGGTATTTTATATATGCAGGTAGGTTGCGCCTGTAAAGTTATCCGAGTCCATCGTTAGATGGAGACAAGTCTATCCGATTTCAAAACAAAAGGTATCTACAACAACTAAGGAAAATCAATGCAAGGGATCCTTCGGGATCAAAACAATCCGAGGCTGGTGCGTATGCACCAAATGAGTATGAGAGTTCGGTGCTGTACGGATTCTCACCACAATACTCAAAATGAATGAATGCAAGTGCGGCTCATACCCGCACAGTCAACTATGAAATTCGTGATCCGGCTTTGCGCGTCGGAGGTGGATAGGAAATCTATTCACTCAGACGTTTATCACGAAGGGAGGTGGTTGCTATGGTATTTGATTTTTTCGCAAACCATTACCATGCAATCTGTACATACACCATACAGACCACCTCCGGCCGCAGAGACAACACTAAGAAATGATTTAAGAATCCGGGAGTATTGCTTTGGCACAGAAACGGCCAGAGCAGAGTCCGGAGAACATCTTAAGGTTTAATGAGTTGCTAAAGGGTTATCTGGAAGCAAAGGGTCATACTGATTCCTGGCTCGCCACGAAAACCGGCTTATCAAGAACTACGATATCCAGAATGGTTCAAAACAGAGATTATCGTGGGAGATCCTATTATCCGAGAGAAAAGTCTTTAATTGCGGTATGTCTTGCTTTAGGCCTCACCGCAGAACAGCGGTGGGAATTGTTCTATCTGGTTTTTCCGGAGCAGGCTATTTATTGGGAAGCAATGAACAACGGTTATTCGGTTAGGCGAACCAATGAAATGCTTGAGGAAAAGAATCTTCCCACACTGACAGACACATAATTGAAATGCCGATATCCATGACAGCAGATGGATATCGGCATCTTTTTTATGCTGAAAATAGTGTTTCGCATGCGAAACCACAAGGGTCAATTTGTCAGGTATAATTAGGTCAAACAAAGATCTTTGGTACCGTACCTGCCGGACACTGGCCAGTCTGGCGGATACGGAGAAAGGAGAGTTTCCTATTATGCTTAATATTCGTGATTTGAAGATCGACAATGCCAGTCTGGGGCGGAAGATGCTGCTTGTGGAAGTAGTGCCCGCTTATGAGTATAAGGACAAACAGCGTACGGATACTATCACCGGTTACCGTTATGTGGTCTGCCTGGTAGATCATCATCTGGAAAAGCTGAATGTGCGGATCGATGGTCCTCAGCTGATGGCACAGCCCAACGGCTTCGTGGAAGTGGAGTTCGAGGGTCTGGAAGTGCGTGCGTACGAAAACAAGGGCGTTGTGAACTTCACCGCTAAGGCTACCGGTATTTACGCCGTCTAAGAAACCTAACCCATGCCTGCCGGGTCGGGAGCGCGGGATGGATGCGGGGAAATATTTTATCCTCAAGATAAAATATCCCCCATTCATCCCGCGGTACTGGCCCCGCTCGCATAGGCTAGTATTACCTATGCGAGCGAAGTAGCAGTAGCAAAAGGAGAAAGAAACCTATGTCTAATGTAAAAGACACGCAATCCAGGAAATGGATGCTCGTCATAAACAACCCGGAAGAACATGGGTTGACCACAGAAAAGATCATCGAACTGCTGCGTCTGTTTCATCCGGATTACTTCTGCCTGGCGGCTGAAATCTCGTCCACTGGGACTTATCATATCCACATTTTCTTGTACTCTACATCTCCTATCCGGTTCAGTACCGTCAAGAATCGGTTTCCCACTGCCCATATTGAACCGGCAAAAGGAAGCTGTCTTCAGAATCGGGAATATGTCCGTAAAGACGGGAAGTGGGAAGGTACCGATAAGGCAGACACCAGTGTGGAAGGTTCGTTCCAGGAATTTGGATTGATGCCCAGTGAAGCTGAAGAAAAGAGTCCCAAGAATGCCGCTGTGATCCAGCATGTGAAGGATGGATTAACCAATGCCGAAATCATTGCTCTGGATCCCAGTTATGCATTCAGAGGGCGGGATATCGATCAGCTTCGGCAGGATATTTGCTATGCTCCGTTTCGGAAGATTCTTCGGAATGTGGAGGTACATTACCTTTACGGCGATAGCGGTACCGGCAAGACCAGAAGCATCTTCGATAAGCATCCCATGGAAGATATTTGCCGCATTACCAATTATGCCCCCAGGGGTGTGACCCAGTTTGATGCCTATACCGGTCACCCTGTTCTTGTATTTGAAGAATTCCATTCCCAGATCCCCATCACCGCGATGCTGAACTATCTGGACATCTATCCCGTCATGCTTCCGGCCCGTTACTATGACCGGGTAGCTTGTTACACCACCGTGTACATCACCTCCAACATCCCTCTGGAGCAGCAGTACACCGAAATCCAGAGAAGCAAGCTGGAAACCTGGAACGCATTTTTGAGACGCATCCACACCGTAACCGAGTTCCGCAGAGACGGACTCATTCGCGAGGTACACTATGAAAGCAACGAAAACCCCTAAGAAAAACGACACGACCAAAATCAGTCTGGGGAGAGTCCACCCCAGACTGGACGCCACCTCCGACGCGCCTGTGAAACTGATTTTACCGGTCCTGTACATTCTGGGAGCAGTTCTGATCTGGAATACTCAGGCAGAGATTGCGGCTTCCACTGAGAAGATCGAGTATATCTCTCCCATTGCTGAGTTTGCAGCCAGGAACATCTTCGCCACATATCTGATCATCGCAGGCATCGCCGTCACCATACTCATTCTGACTCCCATCGGAAAGAGATCCGTGCAGGATCAGCTGAAGAGCATCGGCCTCATCAATCATTCCGACGCTGTGCCTGAACTGAAATCCAAACGCAAAGACAAAAAGAATCCCAGAATCGCCATCTGGGAATTCACCTCCCAGGGTATCCCTCTGAAGGTCTGGAAGGACAAGAAGGAAGCAATTGAAACCGCACTGGACATCACCATTGTCAAAATGAAAAATGGGTCTGGTAAAAGCAGAGTGCTGATCCATGCAGTACCAGCAGTCAGTGACCTGCCTGAAATGATCAAATGGAAGGATAAATTCCTCTCCAAGCAGTCCTTCATGCTAAATCTAGGAGAAAGCTTCACTGGTCCCGTTACCGTGGATCTAGCAAGAGTTCCCCATATTCTTCTGGGCGGTGCCACTGGCAGCGGCAAGAGTGTGCTGCTGAAACTGCTCCTCATGCAGGCAAATAAGAAAGGCGCCAATGTCTGCATCGCTGACTTCAAAGGCGGTGTGGATTTCCCTCCGGTCTGGCATAAAGAATGCCGGATGTGCTTTGAGGAACAATCCACACTGGAACTGCTCACTGAACTGACCGAGGAACTGGAACGCAGAAAGGCTCTTCTGAAAGCATCTGGACTTCCCAATATCGATCATTACAACGCAGCCACCGGTGAGAACTTGCAGCGGTATATCTTCGCCTGCGACGAACTTGCTGAGATGCTGGACAAAACCGGTCTGACGAAGGATCAGAAAGAGATCGTAGCCAAAATCGAAAGCAGACTGTCCGTAATCGCCCGACAGGGACGAGCCTTTGGTATTCACCTGATTCTGGCAACCCAGCGCCCCGACTCCACTATACTGAACGGTCAGATCAAAAACAATATCAATTGCCGAATCTGCGGCAGAGCCGATAACGTTCTGTCTATGATCATCCTGGACAACACAGATGCAGCCGATCAGATTCCGGAAGATGCCCAGGGCCGGTTCCTCCTCCACGACGGAACCATATTCCAGGCATACTGGTTCGATGATACCGGAGGTATCTGATATGGCAGTCATTACCTCGTTTGATAATCTCCCGCTGGTCCTTCATGTGAAGGACCTTGCGGAGGTCCTGTCCATAAGTCAAAACACGGCCTATGCGTTGGTTCGCTCCGGTCAAATCCGCAGCATCCGCACAGGCCGTACCTACCGCATTCCCAAATATGCGGTGATAGAATATTTGAACAAATCTTGATTTCGTTGCGGTTTGACCGCATTTATGGTATAATATCTATGTACCTGCTATGCGGCAACGAAAGGAGTATTTTATGCCGCAGAGCAAAACTAAGAGCAAAAAAGGTGCTTCCGGAATGGGAAATATCCGGAAGGTTACTAAGACCACCAAAGGTAAAGAGTATACGTACTATGAGGCCAGATACACCGAGGGATTTGATCCGGGAACCGGAAAGCAAATCCAGAGAAGCATCACCGGCAAGACGCAGAAAGAAGTTTCTCAGAAATTGAAAGCTGCTCTCGCAGCCATTGACTCAGGAACGTACAAAGCTCCCTGTAAAATGAGTGTGGGTGATTGGCTGGATATCTGGGTTTCTGAATACCTCAAAAACGTCAAGCCCTTGACTGTGCAAAATTACACGAAGCAGGTTAATAAACACCTGAAACCCGCCCTGGGTGCAACCAAGCTGGAATCCCTGGATGCCCACACAATCCAGAAATTCTACAACTCCCTAACTGCGTCCGGACTTGCACCCAAAACGGTCAAGAACATCCACGGAGTGCTTCACAGCGCTCTGCAGCAGGCCATTGCAAACGATTATATCCGGCATAATCCAACGGAAGCCTGTAAGCTACCGAAGGTTGTAAAACCGGAAATCAAGCCATTGGAGCCTGACGAGATTGCCCGACTGCTGCAGGTAGCTGAAAAAGACGATTACTGCAACCTGTTTATTGTTGCGATGTTCACCGGAATGCGTCAAGGCGAGTTGTTAGGTTTGCCTTGGGAATGCGTTGACTTCGAAACCGGTATTATCACGGTTAAGCAGCAACTTCAATGCATTGACGGAGACTATTTCCTGGAGACTCCAAAGAACGGCAAAAAGCGTACGATTCTTCCCGCTCCCATTGTTATGGATACACTCAGCAAAGAACTGCAAAAGCAGCAGGCTGAGAAAGCGCTTGCCGGCGATCTGTGGAATAATCATTGCAATCTTGTGTTTACTGATGCCCTTGGAAAGAATCTAGTCCGGCGCACGGTTGTAAAGCATTTCAAGAAGATTATTCAGCGTGCAGAAATCTCTGATGATGCCAGATTTCATGATCTGCGCCACAGTTTCGCCGTTACCTCCCTCTATGCGGGAGACGATATCAAAACTGTACAGACCAATCTTGGCCATGCAACCGCCCAGTTCACCCTGGATACGTACGGCCATGTAACCCAGAAAATGCGCCAGGACAGTGCCAATCGAATGCAGCATTTCTATGAGCAGTTGAGCAAATAAAATGCTGCAATAAGGGGAAACACAAGGGGAAACTTACAGATAGCAGCCTGTTTTCGCAGAAAGTGAGCCCAAAAAGTTCCTATAAATGCAGAAAACAGTCAGTAATTATAACAATTACTGACTGTTTTCTGGCAGGGGCACAAGGACTTGAACCCTGAGCCTACGGTTTTGGAGACCGCCGCTCTACCAATTGAGCTATACCCCTATATATCATTTCAGGCGAAGGCCTGTTAAAAACTGGTGGGCCTTCAGGGATTCGAACCCGGGACTATCCGGTTATGAGCCGGAGGCTCTAACCAACTGAGCTAAAGGCCCATAGATAAGCGGGTGTTTCTCATCACCACGAGGCGTATTATAACATGGAAAGAAACGTCTGTCAAGCAATTTCTTTCGGGAAATGCAAGTTTTTCCACAAGGGAATCTTAAAGTTTATTTAATCTTTCAGAAGACACATGGACAGGGGAACGCGGCTGTGATAGGATAGTTTCAAAAGAGGTGCTGCTTATGAAGCTTCTGAAAAATCGAAATCTTTGGATCAGTGCCGCGGCGGGCCTTGCCTTTGCGGCGGTAATCTATCCATATCATCATGATATGTATGTGTCGGTGACATTTACCTATGTGTGCGCGGTGATGAACCTGTTTTCAGCAGTTCTTTTTTCCATCCTGCTGTATCTGAAACTGGAGGGGAAATTCCCTTGGGACAGCCTTGGCAGTGTAGTGATGTCTCTTCTTGTGCAGATCCCGGGGCATATGCTGTTCTCTTCCATAAACTGGGGCTCTTGGGTTTGTCTGGGGCTGATTGCTGCGTATTTACTGTATTGCTGGGTCATCTGGCGGAAAGCACATCCGCTGACAAAGGAACAGAAAAAACGCCGCTGCATTGCCATCCTTGTCCTTATGCTGCTGGGGAGCTGCCTTTGGGGTTACTATAGCAGTCCGGTCCTGCGGGTCCGGGTCTTTCTGATGCAGTATCAGGATATGCTGGAAGAACGCATCCAAGCGGCCAATGGGGACATCAACGAGGTAGAAGGTGTGTTCCTGTCTGATCCCATGCCGGTGCTTTGCGGCATCCAGAAGTATGATGTCTGGCCCGGAGATCATGACATGATGGAATTTCATCTGTTTGCCAGTGGCTTCGGTTCACAAACCAGCTATTATGGCTGCTATTATTCCTTTGACGATGTGCCATTGCCATATTGCTATGCAACAACGGGCCTTGTGCAGGAGGACGAGAATTTCTGGACATGGGTGGGAGAAGGGGATAACCACGGAGCCACCCGGAAGTTATCCGACCACTGGTATTATTTTGAAGCCCATTTTTGATAAAATCCTCTTGCGAAATCTGTTGCAATGCGCTACCATAGGGGCATCCAAAGAAGAAAGACGGTGGTTTTCGTGAATGCGAAGCAAATTATGAAGATTTTTGAGGAAACAGCCTATATCCGCACAGGCGGCAGCCCGGAGGAGCTGCGCTGCGCCCAGTATCTGCAAGCAAAAGCGGCGGAGATGGGCTTGCAGGCAGAATTGCTGCCCTTCGAGGTGCCCATGGCGCAGATGCAGGAAGCGGTTTTTGAGGTAGATGGTGTGGAGATTCCCTGCAAGGGCTACCTGTGCGCCGGAACCTCTGAAATTGAGGCGCCTTTTTACTACCTGCGAAACAAGGACGAATATTCTCTCAGTCAGTGCCGGGGCAAGATCGTGCTGATCGACGGCTATCTTGGCTACTGGGCTTATCAGGATATGCTGACCTACGGTGCGGTAGGCTGCGTGACCTATAATGGAAACGTCAATTTCAGTGACCGGGACATCGACCAGCGGGAGCTGCGCAATTATGTCCATCAGGGAAAGCGGATGGCCTGTGTCAACATCAACGCCAAGGATGTGGTGGCACTGATCGACAAAGGTGCTGCCAATGCGAAAATCCGCCTGAAGCAGGAGGAGTACACAGGCACCTCCCACAATGTCCTGCTGGAACTGCCCGGCGAGATTCCCGAGTACATTACCTTTACTGCCCACTATGATTCCGTGCCCCTGTCTGAGGGTGCCTATGACAATATGTCCGGCTCCATTGGCCTGCTGGCACTGGCAGAGTATTATGCCAAGCACCCCCACCGCTACGGTCTGCGTTTCCTCTGGTGCGGCAGTGAGGAGCGGGGACTGCTGGGCTCCAAGGCCTACTGCGCGGAAGAGGCAAATCTGAAGGATTGTGTTCTGAACATCAATCTGGACATGATCGGCAGCATTATGGGTAAATTCATCTCCTGCGTTACCGCAGAGGAAAAGCTGTGCCATTACATCTCCTATCTGGGATCGGAAATGGGCTTCGGCGTAGAGGTATCTCAGGATGTCTATTCCAGCGATTCCACGCCCTTTGCGGACAAGGGGATTCCTGCAGTTTCCTTTGCCCGGCTGGCACCTCATAATACGGCCAGCTACCATAACCGTTATGATACTATGGCAGTGATGAAAGGCGAGCAGATGGAGGCGGATATTGCCTTCATTACCGCTTTTGCAGACCGTATGGCAAATGCCGTCCGCTGCCCGGTGAAACGGGAAATGCCCGAAAAGATGAAGGAGAAGCTGGACAATTACTTAGGCCGCAAGCGCGCAAATCCGTAAACAGAGCCCCGGCTGATGATAAACAGCCGGGGCTTCCTCAGTCAAAATGCTGAAAATTATACATATTCTGTTCATACTTTCGGAGGCAATCCTAATTGTTTTTCCATAAAGAAGTGATAAAATAAAAAGGTATTCATAGGCGTTTTTCTCCTAAATTTTTAGAAAGGAATACCGTTATGTTAGAAAAAGTTTTTAAGCTTAAGGAAAACGGAACGACTGTCAAGACGGAAGTGGTAGCCGGTATCACGACCTTCATGACCATGGCCTATATCATTGCCCTGAACCCCAATCTGCTGACCAATTTCGGCGCAGAGGGCGTTCAGCTGTGGAATGGTGTATTCATGGCTACCTGCGTTGCTTCTGCTGTGGGTATGTTCTGCATGGCCTTCTTGGCCAACAAGCCTTTCGCACTGGCACCCGGCATGGGTCTGAACAGCTTCTTCGCCGTGGTGGTAGGCAACATCGTTGCCATGACCGGTATGAGCTATGTGGCATCTTTTCGGGCTGCACTCATCATCATTCTGATCGAGGGCATTGTTTTTGTGGTTCTGTCCATCTTCAATGTCCGCGAAAAGATCGTGGAGTCTATTCCTCTGGGCATCCGTCTGGGCATTTCTCCTGCCATCGGCCTGATGCTGATGAACATCGGCCTTGGCTCCAACGTAGGCATCTATGCCGAGGGAAATGGCTTCACTACGCCCTTCTTTGTCATGCGTGACTTCTTCGGTGCGCTGACTCCCAGTGTGCTGCAGACCAACATGGGCGATGCCGGTTACGCAACTATGATCCTGACTGTAGTCACCATGTTTGTGGGCCTGTTTGCCATCGTTGCCATGGCTAAGAAGGGGATCAAGGGTGCCGTTCTGTTCGGCATGCTGATCGCTTCCGTTGTCTACTGGGTGGGCTCCTTTGCCTTCTTGGGCACCAATCCCTTCGCCTCTTTGACCACTGCTTCCTTTGTGCCTCCTGTTGCAGATATGCTGGAGACTACCTTCTTCAAGTTCAACTTTGCTGGCTTTGCGGAGATCGGCTGGTTCACGGTCATCACTCTGATCGTCACCTTCTGCGTCATCGATATGTTCGATACCATCGGCACACTGGTGGGTACCGCTTCCCGTGCAGGCATGGTGGATGAGGAGGGCAATATGCCCAATATGAAGGAAGCTCTGCTGTCCGATGCTGTTGGTACCATCGTGGGTGCCTGCACCGGTACCTCCACAGTTACCACCTTTGTGGAATCTGCTTCCGGTGTGGAGGCTGGCGGCAGAACCGGTATGACCGCACTGGTTACTGGCCTGCTGTTCCTTGCCTGCATGTTCCTCGCCCCCATTGCTGCCATCATCCCCGCAGCCGCAACCTCTGCTGCGCTGATCTACGTGGGCGTGCTGATGCTGCAGGGTCTGCAGAACGTGGACTTCAATGATATGGACCAGATGGTTCCTGTGGCTTTGATGCTGATCGGCATGCCCGTTTCCGGCTCCATTGGCCATGCCATCGGCATCGGTCTGATCAGCTACACCATCATGAAGATCTTCGGCGGCAAGGCAAAGGAAGTTTCCGCATTGACCTACATCATTTCTGCACTGTTCTTGGTAAAGTTCTTTCTGGCAGTGTAATCATCCAAACATATCATGACTGGGAGGGCATAGGCCCTCCCAGTTTCGTTATTTTGCTGTCCAGATCAGCTCGCCGCCGAAATAAACTTCCGTAATTCCGTTGCGTTCTATCGGTGTGTAATAGACACCGGAGGAGAAAAAACGGGACACCAGAACCTCTCGCGCGCTGATGTACAGGGCATTTCCTTCCTGCCGGAATTTCCAGCCCCGGAAAGCAATTCCGGAGGCTTCGGTGGCTGCATTGAAGTGCAGTTGACCGTCTTCACCTTCGTTAATATGATAATAGATTGGGTCAGCAGGTGCCCCGATAAAAAAGAGCTTCACCGGAATGGCAATGGCCAGAAGCAGTACCGCTGCAAGGGCAATGGACAGAACCTTCTTCATAAAAACCAGCCTCCTTTCTATTTCATTCTATCATATGGAAAAACAGCTCACAAGAAAAGGAACAGAAACTTAAGAAAGACTTAATAAGGACCCGTTGAAATAGGATATGGGCCATGCTATACTGACTTTAACAGGAGGGAAAGTCATGGAAACAATCATTGATTATCTGGATATCCCGGAAGCAGAACGCATGCCTGTTTTACAGGCACTGTTAGATACCACCAACTTTTGGAGCAAGGACAGTCTGGAAACACTGAAAGAAAAAATGGATGCGGCAGTTCGGGACCAGCTTCCCGTATACCGCTTCGTATTCCGGGGAGACACTCTCATCGGCTACAGCTTTCTCTATGGAGAAACTACACCCAACCAGATCGGCGGTGGGGCAGTGAACAATATGGACGAGCTTCCCCTAGCGCTAGATATTCGGGTTCTGGAAGAGGATATTGCCATCTGGGAACAGCATGGATGTGACCGGATGGCGAATGTATTTCGTATGCTGCTGGAAAACCATAAAAGGGGGCTTGGACGGCGGCCAGAAGAGGCTTGTAGATAAAACTGTAAAAGGCGTGCTGCAAATAACGCTGTCATTGCGAACCAGTCCTCAGACTGGTGTGGCAATCTCCTTGTGGTTACGGAAACCTTGGGGGATTCCCACGCCAGTGTGCGCACTGGCTCGGAATGACACGTTTTTTGCAACACGCCATATTATTTCATTATTACAGCTCGCAGTTGCCCACGGTTCTGGGGAAGGGGATGGCGTCGCGGATATTGCCGATGCCGGTCATATACATGACGATGCGCTCGAAGCCCAGACCGAAGCCTGCATGACGGGTGGAGCCGTACTTGCGCAGATCCAGATAGAAATCGTAATCCTCAGGCTTCATACCCAGCTCTTCGATGCGGGTCTTCAGCAGCTCGTAGTTGTCCTCACGCTGGCTGCCGCCGGTGATCTCGCCAACGCCGGGCACCAAGCAGTCCACAGCGGCAACAGTCTTGCCATCGGGGTTCAGCTTCATGTAGAAAGCCTTGATCTCCTTGGGGTAGTCGGTAACGAAGACGGGCTTCTTGAAGATGACCTCGGTCAGATAGCGCTCGTGCTCCGTCTGCAGATCGCAGCCCCAGCTGACAGGATACTCGAACTGGTCGTTGTGCTTCTGCAGCAGCTCAACAGCCTCGGTGTAGGTGATTCTGCCGAAATCATTGTTCAGCACGTTATTCAGACGGTCCAGCAGGCCCTTGTCCAAGAACTGGTTAAAGAATGCCATTTCCTCGGGAGCGTGCTCCAGAACGTAGGAAATGATATACTTGATCATATCCTCTTCCACCCGCATCAGATCCTGCAGATCTGCAAAGGCCATTTCCGGCTCGATCATCCAGAACTCGGCAGCATGACGGGTGGTGTTGGAGTTTTCGGCACGGAAGGTGGGGCCGAAGGTGTAGATGTTGCGGAATGCCATGGCGTAGGTCTCACCGTTGAGCTGACCGGAAACCGTCAGGTTGGTGGGCTTGCCGAAGAAATCCTTGCTGAAATCCACCTTGCCATCCTCGGTCAGAGGGATGTTGTTCAGATCCAGCGTGGTGACTTGGAACATTTCACCTGCGCCCTCGCAGTCAGAGCCGGTGATCAGGGGGGTGTTCACGTAGACGAAGTCCCGGTCTTGGAAGAACTTGTGGATGGCCATGGCAGCCAGAGAGCGGACGCGGAACACAGCCTGGAAGGTATTGGCCCGGGGACGCAGGTGGGGGATGGAGCGCAGGAACTCCATGGAATGCTTCTTAGGCTGCAGGGGATAGTCACCGGAGGAGGGACCCTCTACCGCAACGGTCTTGGCCTGGATCTCAAAGGGCTGCTTTGCATTGGGAGTCAGCACCAGAGTGCCCTTGACGATCAGTGCAGCACCAACATTGATCTTGGAAATTTCCTGAAAATTCTCGATAGAGTCATTATAAACCACCTGAACAGGGGTAAAGTAAGTACCGTCATTCAGGACGATGAAGCCAAACTGCTTGCTCGGCCGCTTGTTGCGGACCCAGCCGCCGATCTCGATTTCCTGATCGACATATTTTTCGGTGTTCTTGAACAATTCACGAACTGTGATCAGTTCCATAGGATATACCTCTCTTCTTGCTGAAAATATAGATTAGTATACGCCAATTTGGATGAATTTACAAGAGGGAAATGCTATTTTTGTGAAAAATATTGAAATTTAAGAAAAATTTAATTGCACAGAAGGGGAGTAGTATGCTATGATAAGTAGCAATACGGCTGTATATCATGAAGGAGATTGTCGGCATGTCCAACAAATACGGAAAATATCTGGCAAAAAATGATGGACCCCAAAGAGGGCTTTGCTTTCTTTTGCATGTGTTTGCCCTGTTTTTGATCGAGTTTTTTTCCTTTTTCTTTTTATCCCAGACGAAAAGCCTGACCGATGCCCAGCTTTGGCCGCTGGCCTTTGGCGGCCTATGGTCCCTGATCTTAGGCGGTATAGTCTATCTGCTGCCGGGTAGGCTGAGCCGTATTGGCTTCGGCATTGTTTATTTTGCTTCGCTGGTATATGCGGGCTTTCAGACAGGCTATTACGTTCTGTTTTCGGAAATGATGTGGCTGTCGGAGCTGCGCTATGCCTCCGAGGGTGCGGATTACGCCGATGCCCTGCTGGGCCATCCCATCGGCTGGTGGCTGGGGCTGGCTGCGCTGATCGTATTGGGGGTACTGCTGGTCTGGAAATATCCCATGAAGAAAAAGCACTGGGCCAAGCGGCTGGTTGCGGTGATATTGGCTGCGGTGGCGGGGTACTATGCCTACAATCTGCCGGAAACCTTTTACGCGCAGGATAAAGACGTAAAGTATTCCGGAAGCGACTACGGCCGCTCCCAGTCTGTGCAGGCAGCTTACGAAAACATGTTTAATCCCCATCGCCTGTATCAGATCTGCGGACTGTATCAGACCCTGTGCAAGGATGTATACACCCACTATATTTTCCCTCTGACACCCAACCATGCCATGGAACAGGCAAAAGCAGAGGCCCAGATCGATGCTTATTTCAATGCCCAGCCGGAAGCAGGGGATAATGCCATGACCGGCCTGCTGAAGGGAAAAAATGTGGTGCTGGTGCTGATGGAGTCCATGGACGACTGGATGATCGGGGAACATACCCCCACCATTTCCCGCCTGATGGAGGAGGGAATCCAGTTTACCCGGTTCTATACCCCGGCCTTTGGCGGCATCCGTACCTTTAATACAGAGTTCTGCATCAACACCGGCTCTTATCTCAGCAGCCAGGGCGGCTATGCCTTTGATTATGTGACGAACCGCTATGGACAGTCCCTCGCCCATCAGCTGCGGGAAGAGGGGTACAGTGCCAAGACCTTCCACTATAATACCCCCACCTTCTACAGTCGGGGAGAGTTTTCTCCGGCCATGGGCTATGAGGAATACGTATGCTATGAGGATTATGTAGAGGAGACTGACGAAAAGGCCCGGAGAAATATCCTCTATGATGATCTTTTCCTGTTTGAAGATGAGGAACTGAACGCTGAATTTTTCCGGGAAGGCAAACCCACGCTAAATTTCATCATTACCCGTTCGGCCCATTTGAGTTATAAATATAATGAAGTGCTCAGCTATTGGGGCCTGAAAAAATACCCCGAATATAAGGGCCTCACCGGCAACGAGGAAACCGACTGCGCCTACCTGAAAGCAAAGCTGGTGGATGACCTTTTTGCCCGGCTGCTGACGGAATTAGAGGAAAAGGGACAACTTCAAAACACGGTTATCGTCGGTGTCACAGACCACTATACCTACGGCTATAAGGATATGGCTTCCCTGTATGCCTTAAGCGGTGTGAAGGAGGATATCCTCTTAGAGCGTGTACCTTGGTTCATCTGGAGCCCCGGTCTGGAAGCCCAGAGGGTGGACAAGGTAGTGAACACTGCCGATGTTCTGCCCACACTGCTGAATCTTTTGGATGTGGACAGCGAATATGACTACATGGGAAAAGATGCCTTTGACGAAGATTATGAGGGCTTCGTGCCCTTCTCCAACGGCGGCTGGATCTATGGAGATATCGCCTATGACGGCAGCACCAAGGAATACATCTCCATCAGCGGCAAGGAGCAGACCATCAGCGCCGGCTTACAGGCAGAGATGGCAAGTAAGGTTCAGGAATTTATCCGGATCAATAATTTGATTCTGGATACGGATTATTACCGATAAGCTTTCCCAATTTATGTGTCATTGCGAGCCAGTGGGTACACTGGCGTGGCAATCCCCTCGGTTTTCAAATATTTTTTTGAAAATCAGAGAATGGTACTTCTATTTAGGGGATTGCCACGTCGGCCCGTTGGGCCTTCTCGCAATGACATTTCTTTTTAGCTTTTTCTATAATCTGAGGGACGGAAGCAATTCTGTCCCTTTCTTGCGTTCTAAACCCAGTCCCCCGGACATACTCTGTGGTAAACCCATGGCAGGAGCGTTTTCTTCTGCCGGAAAGAGGAGGCTGGCTATGGATAGCATTTATCGGGACATTGCCATGCGCACCGGCGGCGATGTCTATATCGGTGTGGTGGGTCCTGTACGGACAGGAAAATCCACCCTTGTAAAGCGGATCATGGAGGAACTGGTGATCCCCGGCATTGAGGACCCTTACCGCCGGGAGCGGGCACGGGATGAGCTGCCCCAATGCGGCTCCGGGAAAACCATTATGACCTCGGAACCAAAATTTGTTCCGGAGGAGGCAGCGGAGATCTCCCCCGATGGCACCACCCGGATGCGGGTTCGCCTGATCGACACGGTGGGCTATATGGTGGAGGGTGCCATGGGGGCAGAGGAGGATGGTCAGCCCCGGATGGTGACGACCCCTTGGTATGATTATGAGATCCCCATGGCGCAGGCTGCAGAATTGGGTACCAAAAAGGTGATGGACCAGCATGCCTCCATCGGTCTGGTGGTCACCACAGACGGTACCGTTACGGATATCCCCCGGCAGGATTATCTCGCAGCAGAGCGCAAAGCCATCACCGATATGCAGAAAACAGGAAAGCCCTATCTGGTGATCGTTAATTCCCGTGACCCGGCAGGGGAGCGTGCAGCATCACTGGCCCAATGGCTGCGGCAGGAATACGGTGTTGAGCCTGTGGTGGCAGACTGTCAGTCCATAGACCGGGAGGGGATCCGCAAGCTTCTGGGTGCGCTGCTGTACACCTTCCCTATGACGCAGCTTCAGGTCTATCTGCCCCGGTGGCTGGACGCGCTGGAGGAGGACCATCCGGTGAAGGAAGCGCTGTATCAGGCTCTGCTCCAGCGAGCAGGGGAGGTTTCCAATCTGGCTCAGGCAGAGGAAACGCTGGCAGAGCTGCAGCAGCTTCCGCAGGTGCAGGATTACACCCTTCGCAGCGTGAATCTTGCGGATGGTACGGTGAGCATTTCCATCGTGCTGCCGGAAAAGCTGTATTATGAGATCCTCAGCAGCAAGGCTGGCTTGCCTATTGAAAACGATGCCGAGCTTTTATCTTTACTGATGGAGCTGGCCAAGGTCAAGCAGGAATATGATAAGATCTCTGATGCACTGACGGCAGTGAAAGCAACCGGCTATGGGGTGGTCATGCCAAGCGCGGAGGAAATGAAGCTGGAAGCCCCGGAGATCATCCGTAAGGGCGGCGCTTTTGGTGTCCGGCTGAAAGCGGGGGCACCCTCCATTCATATGGTCCGGGTGGATATCGATACAGAGATCAATCCCATGGTGGGGGACGAAAAGCAATCCCGGGATCTGATCGCCCATCTGACAGGGGAATCGGCGGAGGCCTTGTGGCAGAGCAATATTTTCGGAAAATCGGTATACGATCTGATCCAAGAGGGCCTGATGGCAAAGCTGATCCAGCTGCCGGAGGATGTTCGCGGCAAATTCCGGGGCACCCTGACCAGAATCGTCAACGAAGGCGCCACAGGATTGATTTGTTTGATTCTGTAAGCGGAAATATTGTAGGGCAGGGTCAGTGATCCCGTCTTACAGTTATTCTTGACATTCTTTCCTTTTCTAGATAAAATAAAAGAAAAACAAAGGAGGATTTCCTATGTCCATCACCATTGAATACCTGTGGAAAGACCGGAAGCGTTATTTTGGCCTGCCTCTGAGCTTCACCCGCTATTGCCTGTCAGAAGACCGCCTGTTTGTTTCCGTTGGCTTCTTGAATATCAAGGATGACGAGATCCTTCTGTATCGGGTCCGGGACATCGATACCAACCGGACGCTGTGGCAGCGGCTGTTCGGTGTTGGCACCGTGTCGGTGATGTCCTCGGATAAAACGATGCCCACGCTGGTGCTGAAAAACATCAAGGACCCTGTCATGGTCAAGGAACTGATCCACAAGCAGGTGGAGGAGACCAAGATCAAGCGCCGCGTCCGCTTCGGCGAGATCATGACCGATGCCGACGGCGACGGTATGGATGACGAGCTGGATGATTTGAATGAGTGATTGAAAATGTCCCTGACGAAAGTCAGGGACATTTTTTCATCTTCAAAAAATCTTAAAAAATAAAATTTACATAACACTTTACCCCAGCGGAAAAACGTGGTAAACTAATAAAGACTATGCACATCACTGGGGGATCTGTATGAAACTTCCTTTAAATAAAGAAATAAAATGTAATTATCTGGCTCTGGCCTTTGCCATTCCCTGCTTTGGCATGCTGCTCATCATGATGATCAGCGGGTTTGAGCCCTTCGGTAACTATTCCATGCTCTATTCGGATATGTATCACCAGTACTATCCTTTCTTCGTGGAGTTCCGCCATGCCATTTTGCAGGGGGACGGCCTGTTCTATACTTGGAGCGTTGGACTTGGCATGGACTATCTGGGGTTGATCTCTTATTATTTGGGATCTCCCCTGAATCTTCTGAGCCTGCTGGTACCGGAGCAGTGGACGCTGGAATATTTTTCTCTTCTGGTGCCCATTAAGCTGGGCCTTGCAGGATTGTTCTTTGCTATCTTCCTGAAGCGGATCTTTGGCAAAAATGATATCTCCATTTCCGTCTTCGGCGGCTTTTATGGGCTGTGCGCTTGGGCGCTGGGCTTCCAGTGGAATATCATGTGGGTGGATACCTTTGCCCTCCTGCCCTTGGTAGCGCTGGGAACGGTGCAGCTGATCCGGGATAAGAAAGTGGTGCTCTACACCCTGACCCTGTTCCTGTCCATCTTCGCCAACTACTATATTGGCTTCTTTACCTGCATTTTTGTCTTCCTGCTGTTCTTCATTTACCAGTTCTGCCGCTGGGGCGGCTGGAAGAAGTTCTTTCTGGACCTGTGCCGCATCGCGGTGTTCTCCGTGCTGGCCATCGGCATGACCGCCATTCTGGAATTGCCGGCAGTGGCGGCTTTGCAGACTACTCAGTCCAGCGTCAACAAGTTCCCCACCACCTTCCGGCTGAACATCGCCAAGACCCATGACTTGAAAGGCCTCTTTGATGCCATGCGTCAGGTGGCAGGCAACATGGGAGGCTCCTTGGAGCCCAACTTTAAGGAGGGCCTGCCCAATGTGTACTGCGGCATTGTCAGTGTTTACCTAATGTTCCTGTACCTGATGGCGAAGAATATCAAGCTGCGGGATAAGCTCTGTGCAGTGGGTCTGCTGCTGTTCTTCAATGTCAGCTTTATCATCCGGCAGCTGGATTATATCTGGCACGGCTTCCATTTTACCAACATGATCCCGTACCGGTTCAGCTTCCTGTATAGCTTTGTGGTGCTGTACATGGCTTACCGGGCATGGCTGCAACGCAAGAGATTCTCCCCCATGCAGCTGATCGCTGCGGCAGTGCTGGCGGCAGTGATCCTGTCCTGCTCCAATGAGGTGGCATCTACGGTGCCTTGGGAGTTGGGAGAGAAGACGCTGGAGGTTCCGGTATACTTTATTTATAATCTGGTATTTCTGGTGCTGTATATGCTGGCAATGCTGTCCGGTGCCATTGAGGAGCCAATTCCCGAGGAGGCAGAACCGGAGCAGATCGCCCGGATCCGAATGGACCGTGCCAAAAACCGCCGCCGGGCGGCAAAGCTGGTGCTGGGCGTTATGGGCGTGGAGCTGATTGCCAATCTTGCCTGCTTCGGCCTGTACTTTACCGGAACCAGCGTCAGCAATTACCCCAAGGGCACGGACCATACCGCATCGGTGATCCGCTACATGAAAGAGCGGGAAGAGGATACCCTTTTCTACCGGGCGGAAACCACCCATTCCCAGACGCTGAACGATGGCGCTTTGAATGATTACAACGGCGTTACTGCCTTTACCAGCTCTGCCAATGTGAAAACCACGCTGTTCGTCCAGTCTTTGGGCTTCAGCGCAAAGAATACCTATAACCGGTATTTATTTGAAGAAAGCTCTCCCGTTGCCAATCTGTTCCTTGGTCTAAAGTATATGATCGACCGGGACGGAAAGGAAAAGGACAGCTCCTTCTTCACCACGGTCAACAAGTTTGGGGAAACCTCTCTGCTGGAGAATCAGGCCTACTTGCCGTTGGGTTTCCTGACGGAGCGCGCACTGGCAGAGGTAGCGTTCAGCATTGAAAAGGACCCCTTTGAATTGCAGAATGAGATCTTCTCGGCATCCACCGGGATCCCGGCGCCTGTCTGGCACAAGATTCCGGGAGAAAGTCTGTTCCTCAGCAGCAGCGGTGTCACCATTACGGACAACAATCAGAACGGCTACTGCAAATATGACAATGCGGAATCCAATTCCAGCATTACCTACAGCTATGTGGCGGACCGGGACGGCTATGCCTGTATCCGGCTGGATCTTCCCAAGCGCAATACCTTCTATGTGAGCCTAAACGGCGAAGAACTGTACCGGGAGAGCATCAGTCTTCCCCAGATGCTGGCTGTACAGGATGTACAGCAGGGCGATCTGATCGAGGTCCGCATCGTCTGCAAGAAGGATGAAAAGAGTTCCATGACAGTCAATGCCGGGATTCTGGACTGCGATACCTTCTGGCAGGGCTATGACATTCTGAATGGGGCTGTCTGGGAGCTGACAGACTTCGAGAGCACCCGGGTAGAAGGCCGGATTGCCTGTGACCGGGATGGTCTGCTGTATACCTCCATTCCCCAGAACGGAAATTGGAAAGTTACGGTAGATGGCAGGGAAGTAGAAACGGTTCTGGTAGGAGACTGCATGGCTGCCGTAGAGTTATCGGCAGGAAAGCACACCGTGGTCTTTTCTTACCATAACGGTGCATTCTCTTTGGGCTGGAAGGTCAGCCTCGCCTGCACAGCAGTCTTTGTCTTGCTGGTGTGGGCGTTCTACAGACAGGAGCTTCCCAAGCGGAAAAAGGCAAGACGCGGAAAATTTGAAAAATAAGAATGCAGGACGGGGATATATCCCCGTCCTGCATTTACATATGGATATAGTGTTATAAAGCTTCTGTGATGGTGCCGCCGCCGATAACCAGATCGCCATCGTAAAGCACCACGGCCTGACCAGGGGTGACTGCCCGAAGGGGCGTATCAAATTCCACCCGGGCAGACCCATTTTCTTCTGGGTATACAGTGGCAAGGTGCTCGGTCTGAGAGTGCCGGATCTTGGCCGTGACCCGAAGCGGTTGGGTCAGCTCCGGGAAGGGAAACCAGTTCCAGTCCATTGCCCGCAGGGCAGGGGAGAACAGGGCTTCGTTGGGTCCCACTGTGACGGTGTTGGCGGCCATATCCTTCCGGCATACGTAGACTGGAGCTCCCAAAGCCAGCCCCAAGCCCTTGCGCTGTCCCTTGGTGTAACAAACGGCGCCCCTATGACGACCCACGACATGTCCGCTGAGATCCAGAAAATCTCCGGCAGGGTAGCACTTGCCGGTATAGCCCGTCAGAAAGGCGGCATAATCGCCGTCAGGAATGAAGCAGATATCCTGACTGTCCCGCTTCCGGGCAGTCACAAAGCCATTCTCCTCTGCGATCTGTCGGACCTCGGCCTTTGTCAGACTCCCTAAGGGGAGATGGATGTGGGCAAGCTGATGCTGATTCAGACTGGCCAGAAAATAGGTCTGATCCTTGGCAGTATCTGCTGCCTTAGCCAGCAAATAGCGTCCGGTGGCTTCGTCATAGCAAATTTGCGCATAGTGACCGGAAACCACATAGTCAAAGCCCCATTGGAGGGCCTGCTCCAGCATAGCACCGAACTTCAGATGCCGGTTACACTGAATGCAGGGATTGGGGGTCAGGCCTGCTTCGTAGCTGGAAACAAACTGGGCAATGACCTTCCGGGCAAATTCCGGCTGATATTCCAGAACCCGGTGGGGGATCCCCAGCCGCTGGGCCACGGCGGCGGCATCCCGGGCATCCTGTTCTCCGCCGCAGCGAAAATCGTGCAGCAGCATGGTGGCACCGGTGCACTCGCAGCCTTGCTGCTGCATCAGCCATGCAGCCACGGAGCTGTCCACACCGCCGCTCATTCCGATCAATGCTTTCCTTTGTTCCATGGCAGAGCCTCCTGAAAAATGTTACTTTCGAGTATATCAGGGGGCCGCAGGAAAGTCAATGGCAATTCCTGTAACGCCTGGGAAGATGAAAAGTTACAATAAAAAGTTACAATTAGACATATTTTTGCCCTGCAATAAGAGGGCAGAACAATATAAGTCGTCGAACAAGCCGGAAAATTACAATATCAAAAAATAATTTGTTACAAAAATGTAATTATTTTTCAAAAAGGGGTTGCAATTTGTAAACAGGTCTGTTATAATACCGTTACTTACAAAAGATAAAAGGAGTAAGAAGCTATGAAGAGACTTGTATGTGTATTACTGACTCTGATCATGGTGATGAGCATGGTGCCTCTGGCTGCATCTGCAGCTGCTTTCAGCACCAGCGAGTCCGCGATCACGATTCTGAAGCAGCTGGAAGGCTATTCTACCACCTGCGATTCCAAGGGCTACACCGGCTACGGCACGCTGTGCACTGCTGCTGGTACCCATGGCGGTCACAAGACCAATGAAAAGCTGGCAGATGCTGCTCTGCGGGAGAAGCTGAAGGAGCTGGATGAGGCCATCAACAGCTTTGCTTCCAAGAAGGGCATTGCTCTGACCCAGAACAAGCACGATGCTCTGGTTCTGTTCTCTTTCCAGAACGGCACCGCTTGGACCACCGGTACCGGTGATTTTCAGGCTGCAGTTGCCAGCGGCAAGACTGGCAGCGATTTCCTGAATGCCATCTGCCGTTGGGACACCGTCAAGGACGACGATAACCGCAGAATGATCGAGGCCAATATGTACCTGAACGGTATCTATTCCAGCACTCGTCCTTCCAACTTTATCTGCGTCTATTTCCACCCCAACTACAATGCTTACCAGCTTCCCGATGGTGAGTGGGAAGTCTTCTATGGTGACATCAATGAGAATACCTCTTTCCAGTATTACGATGTCTCCAACAAGCCTGCACCTCCCCTGAACCCCACCATGGACTACCATACCTTCACCGGCTGGTATGTCTACACTGAGTTCGGCTGGAGCCGTGTTGCCAACCTGACTGCTGCACATCACGATGATCTGCTGGTAGCAGGCTGGGTACCCAACTACTCTGAGCCCGGCACCACCAACGTATCCTACGTTCTGAATGTTTCTCAGCTGCTGTCTGAGAAGGTCTACTACCTGAACAAGACCACCGGAAAGTTCGGTGCTGTTGTGAAGGAGACCGTCAGCCAGTACTGCTTCAGCGAAGACTCCCTGTGGGTCGACAGCGATTATCTGGCCGAAGACGGAACCAGATGGTGCCGCATTCAGGGCGCTGAGCGTTGGGTCAAGGTTGGCATGGATGCCAAGGCCTCCGCACAGACCGCTGTTACCGTTACCAACTCCTATGTCAGATGCCGTGCAGATGCCAGCATCTACAGCAAGCAGGTCGGCACCTTCAATCAGGGTCAGAAGCTGATCGTCACTGACACCGCTGAGAAGGATGGCTTCCTGTGGGGCAAGGTCGTTAAGAGCGAGACCGACAGCACCGTCGTGGGCTGGGTCGCTCTGATGTACACCAATTACGAGTCTGTCATCAATGCCAATACTTCTTACAATAATACCAACGCCATTGCCACCGCAGTCATTACTTACAACGGCTATGTGAATGTCCGCAGCGATGCTGGCACCCACAACAAGATCGTCAGCGCTCTGCCTCAGGGCACCGAGGTCAGCCTGTACGAGACCAAGTTCGTCAATGGTCTGGAATGGGGCCGCTGCAGCACCGGCTGGTTCTGCCTGTCCTATGCAAGCGTCAAGCGTCTGACCGAAAACAATTACACCAATGATATCGGCTTTACTTCCTACGCCTTTACCGGCACTGTGGATCCCAGCTCTGTCGAGATCTACGAGAAGCCCAGCACCTCCGCAAACCGCATCTTCACCCGTCAGTACATTGATCCCTCTGTGACCGTTACCAATCTGGTCAGCGCAGAAGGCATGACTTGGGGTAAGATCGCAGAAGGCTGGGTCCGTGTCACCGATAACGCCACTTATCAGGCAATCGACGTAGATCTGGATACCGCTAAGTTCTCCGTCTCTGCCTCCTCTGTTACCGTCAGAACCGCTCCCGAGACTGCTGCTTCCCGTGTGGATACTCTGGTCAAGGGCGTTGAGTTCAATGTCAATGAGACCAATCAGGTCATCGTGGCTGGCGATTCTGTCTGGGGCTACGCTACCAAGGTTGGCGAAAACAACAAGACCTACGAAGGCTGGGTCAATCTGGCTACCAAGAGCGTGACCCGCAGCGATGCACCCGCTCTGGATAACAGCAACGAGAGTTCCGGCACCGCAGTTTCCGGTACTCTGATGGCTACCGTCATCGGTGCCAACAACCTGAAGGTCCGCCAGTATGGCGCACTGTACGGCAAGGTCATCGGTTCTCTGTCCAACGGCACCACCGTTCGTGTTTGGGAAGCCAATGAGGATGAGAGCTGGTACAAGGTCGACTCCAACAAGAACGGCGTCTACGACTACGAGGAAGACGGCTGGGTTTCCGCCAACTACCTGAACATCCATGAGGGTACCTCCAACGGTACTACCTCCTCCGGCAGCGCATCCGGCTCCACCGGCACTGTTGAGACCGGCACCGGCGTGGTTGCCAACACCTACAGCGGCGTCAATGTTCGTCAGGGCGCTGGCACTGCCTACGCAGCAGTCGGCAAGCTTCTGCCCGGCACCGCAGTGGAAATCCTGGAAGTCAAGGTCGTCGGTGCTACCAAGTGGGGCCGTACCGCTCAGGGCTGGGTTTCCATGGACTACATCACTATGGTTTCCAACTATCCCATCTCCGGCACCACCGACAATGCTGGTACTACCGGCAGCGACATCACCTCCAGCGAACCCGCTATCTACACCGGCACCGCTAAGGGCTCCGTTACCATCTACAAGGAGACCTCTACCAACTCCGACGCAGTCCGCGAACTGAGCGCAGGCGATCCCATCACCATGCACGAGATCCTGACTGTCACCGAAAAGGTCCAGTCCAGCACCTCTACCAATGAGCAGGGCTCCACTACCACCACTGTGGAAGTTACCAGCTACTGGGCACGGGTCAACGATGGCTACATCTACGCTCCCGGCGAGAACATCAATCTGGATACTCTGGATGAGTACACCTACACCGTCACCGGCGCTGAGACCCTGAATGTCCGTAACGCTGCCGGCACCAGCGGCACCTCCGTCCAGTACAAGCTGGCAAAGGGCGATCAGGTCACCATCACCGAGCTGCAGATCGTCAACGGCAATGTCTGGGGCAAGGTCGAGAGTGAAGGTGAAAAGGGTGAACTGCTGACTGGCTGGGCTTCCCTGTCCTACATGACCAAGGGTGCTATCACCATCCAGAACAACACCCAGAATAACAACACCAACAACAATACCAATACCGGAACTACTACTCCTTCCGTAGGCATGGGTAACGGCAGCAGCACCGGCGGCTTCGTCACCAATACCAGCGGCTACCGCTACACCGGTACCGTCATCCGTGCAAACGAAGTCAACGTCCGCGCAAGCCACTCCACCGATGCAGCCAAGACCACTACCCTGAAGAAGGGTGCGGCACTGGTCATCTATGAGACCGTCACCGTGGATGGCATGGCATGGGGCCGCTGCGATGCAGGCTGGATTTACCTGTACTACGTGGATCTGGTTCCCGTCACCGGCGGCGTGGATGCCCGTGTGGTCGCTACCGACAACACCATCATCTACACCGACATGAACGGCTCCGCCGTTGCCGGTACCTACGCAAAGCAGTCCGTCATCGACATCTTCGAGATCGTCGGCAAGATGGCCCGCACCGAACTGGGCTGGGTCAGCACGGATAGCCTGCTGTAATCTAAATACCAATAACACCGCAGCGAAAGCTGCGGTGTTATTTTTCGCCTTGCCATGGGTGGGAAAATATGCTATGATATCCCAAATGAACCTTTGGAGGAAAGAAACATGAGCAGAGCAGACGAACTGTATAAGGCTACATGCCGAAAAATTCTGGAGGAGGGCTTTTCTGACGAGGGGCTGGAGGTACGCCCTAAGTGGGCCGATGGCACTCCTGCTCACACTATCAAGACCTTCGGCGTGGTGAACCGCTACAATTTGGCAGAGGAATTTCCCATCATGACCCTGCGCCGTACCTATTGGAAAAGCGCTGTGGATGAGCTGCTGTGGATCTGGCAGAAGAAGAGCAACCGCATCTGTGATCTGGGCAGCCATGTCTGGGACGAGTGGGCCGGCGAGGACGGTACCATTGGTAAGGCCTATGGCTATCAGCTGGGTATTAAGCACCACTACAAAGAGGGCGATATGGATCAGGTGGACCGGGTCCTCTATGACCTGAAGCACAATCCTGCTTCCCGCCGGATCCTGACCAATATCTATAATTTTGAAGACCTCCACGAGATGAATCTGTATCCCTGTGCCTATTCCATGACCTTCAACGTCTCCGGAAACAAGCTCAATGCCATTTTGAACCAGCGCTCTCAGGATATGCTCACCGCCAATAACTGGAATGTGGTGCAGTATGCCGTGCTGACTCACATGATGGCGCAGGTTTCCGGTCTTGAGGTGGGGGAATTTGTCCATGTCATTGCCGACTGCCACATCTATGACCGGCATATCCCTGCCGTGAAGGCCATGCTGGAGCTGGAGGGCTACGATGCCCCCAAATTCAAAATGGATGAAAGCATTACCGACTTCTATGCCTTCACCAAGGATTCCTTCAAAATGGAGGATTACAAATTCCATCCCTTTGATTTTGAGATTCCCATGGCGATTTGAATAAAAAAGTCATTGCGAACCAGTGCGCACACGGGTGTGGCAATTGCCTTCGATTTAGGGGATTGCCACGTCGCTGCGCTCCTCGCAATGACAGTGTGAAGTAGGAGATACTATTATGGAACTGATCGTAGCTGTATATGACGACTGGGGCATTGGCTGCTGTGGGACCCAGCCCATTGCGCTTTCTGCGGACCGGAAATTTTTCCGGGAGACAACACGAGGCGCCATGGTCATTGCAGGCCGCCGCACCATTGCAGATTTCCCGGGACAAAAGCCCCTGCCGGGCCGGGTGAATGTGGCCATCAGCCGAAATGTAAAGGAAATTCCCGGCTTTACCGTCTGCGCAACCGTGGAAGAGGCGGCGAAACTTGCCCAGACAGCCCCCCGGGCCATGGTCATCGGAGGCGGCAGTATTTATAAGCAGATGCTGCCTTACTGCGATACCGCCTACATTACCAAGGTTCATGTGACCACCCAGTCTGATACTTTTTTCCCAAACCTTGACGAAAGGGAAGACTGGTATCTGGCAGAAACGCTTCAGAGCGGCGAAGAAAACGGCATCACCTATGAGATGCTGCTGTATAAAAGGAAAATAAAAGAACCACAGAAATGAATTATAGGGCGGGGTCATGACCCCGCCCTACACTTTTTCAAAAATTCACTTCTTTTAATAATTCCTCTGCAGAAACCCCATACAGTTTTGCCAGTGCCAGCAGATTGGAGGTGGAGGGATCAGAGGTTCCGTTTTCCCACTTGCTGACCGCCTGACGACTGACACCCAAATGCTCGGCTACAAATTCCTGCGTCATGTGGCAGTTGATTCGGTGCTCTTTTAATGTTTCTCCAAGGGATTTGCATACCTCGGACTTTTCTTTCCGGATCTCTCCAGACCTTAGATACTTTCTCAGTGCCTTTACCAGCAGAACGAACAGATACACAAGACCGGCGCAGATGGCAAGCTCTGCCAGAACCAGTGGTATCATAATCAGCGTTGTGAATACCATAGTTGTTTGCTCCTTTCTGATAGATTACAAATAAATGATAGCAAAAAGGAGCAGTTGCGTCCACCAACTATGGCGCAATTATTGGTTGCGCGGCATCAGCCGCCCAGCAATGCCTTGAAAAATTCCCAAATATCCGGCAGGAAGAAGCCTACGAACAGGGCAATCATGGCAAGGATCAGTTTATAGGTGCTGTCGATTTTCATAGAATTACCTCTTTATTTCTTGCGGCTGCCTTTGCTGGGAGCCGTGTTCTTTTTGGGTGCGGGTTTTCTCTCTGGGGCTTTGGCAGGTGCCTTTTTCGGGACCGGCTTGCCCTTGACGGGGGCCTTGGGAGGGGGCGCGGTATAGCTGCCCGCCTTAGGCGGGATGGCCCGGATCAGGCACTTTGGACCGGAACCAATCAGGTCCTCCCGGTGGGCAGTAAGCAGTGCTTCCCGGACCAGATAGTAGTTTTTCGGATTGCGGTACTGGATCAGAGCGCGCTGCATGGCCTTTTCGTGGGGGTCCGTAGAAACGTAAACCTTGTCCATAGTCCTAGGATCCAGACCGGTGTAATACATGACGGTAGACAGGGTAGAGGGGGTGGGATAGAAGTCCTGCACCTGCTCCGGATTGTAGCCCATTTCCCGGATATATTCCGCCAGTTCAATGGCCTCCTTTAAGGTGGAGCCGGGATGGCTGGACATGAGATAGGGGACAAGGTATTGGTTCATACCATACTGTTTATTCAGGGCAAAGTATTTATCCACAAACTGGTTGTACACCGCATTTCTGGGCTTGCCCATCCGGGAAAGGACCGCATCGGAAACATGCTCCGGCGCAACCTTCAGCTGACCGGAAATGTGGAACTGTACCAGCTCCTTGAAGAAGGTATCCTTCTTATCTGCCAGCAGATAGTCGAAGCGGATACCGCTGCGGACGAAGACTTTCTTCACGCCGGGGATCTTCCGCAGCTTCCGAAGCAAGGCAATATAATCGGCGTGATCTGCCTTCATATTTTTGCAGGGGGTGGGATACAAACACTGCCGCCCGCCGCAGGCACCCTTAGACAGCTGCTTTTCGCAGGCAGGATGGCGAAAATTGGCGGTGGGTCCGCCCACATCGTGGATGTAACCCTTGAAATCCTTATCCTTCACCATGAGCTCCGCTTCCTTCAGGATGGATTCATGGCTGCGGGTCTGGATGATACGGCCCTGATGGAAGGTCAGAGCGCAGAAGGAGCAGGCACCGAAGCAGCCACGGTTGGAAACCAGACTGAATTTGACCTCCTCAATGGCAGGCACACCGCCCTTACTTGCGTAGCTGGGGTGCCAGGTCCGCTCATAGGGCAGATCATAAACCGTATCCATTTCTTCCGTAGTCAAAGGCTTCTGCGGAGGATTCTGCACCACATATTCCTTGCCATAAGGCTCGGCCAAACGCTTGGCAGTGAAGGGATCACAGTTTCCGTACTGGACCTTAAAGGATTCGGCGTACTTACGCTTATTGGCTTTTAGTTCCTCAAAAGGGGGCAGCACGATGGTGGGAAGACTTTCGTCCAGTTCGGCAGTTTTGAACACGGTTCCGTCGATATAGGTGATGTCCTTGGCCTCCATACCGGCGTTCAGCGCGTCCGCGATCTCCACAATGGACTTCTCGCCCATGCCATACATCAGCAGGTCTGCCTGACTGTCCAGCAGAATGGAGCGCTTCATACTCTCAGACCAGTAATCGTAATGGCCCAGCCGTCGGAGGCTGGCCTCAATGCCGCCAATCAAAATCGGCACATCCTTATAGGTCTGGCGGATCAGATTACAGTAAACGATGGTGGCATAGTCAGGCCGCTTGCCCATGACTCCGCCGGGGGTAAAGGCATCGGTCTTACGCTTATGCTTGGTGACGGAATAGTGGTTCACCATGGAATCCATATTACCGCCGGACACCAGAAAGCCCAGCCGGGGACGCCCGAAGACATCGATGGACTTGGGGTTTTTCCAATCGGGTTGGGAGATAATGCCAACGCTGTAGCCGTGACTTTCCAAGATCCGGCTGATGATGGCATGGCCAAAGGAGGGATGGTCCACATAGGCATCGCCAATGACGTAGACGAAATCGCAGCTTTCCCAGCCCCGTTCCAGCATCTCCTGTTTATTGATGGGCAGAAATGACATATCCTACCTCCAAATGCACATATTTTTATCAGTATAACAGATTTTTCGCTGTTTGGGAAGGGGAAAATAATTTGCTGTCATTACGAGGAGCGAAGCGACGTGGCAATCTCCTTAAGCAAGCGGTATTCTTATAATACCGGGAGATTGCCACGTCGCTTCGCTCCTCGCGATGACAAGGTATCATTTACTTATGCTTCACCTTCGTCTTGGTGCCGTCGGGGCTGACGATGTAGGTGTTTTCCAGCTGGGCCACCAGATTGGCCTTGTAGGAATCGATATAGATCCGGCGCAGCTTGTCCCGTTCGACCAGTTCTTCTTCTGTCAGACCGACAGTCTTATTTTTTGCGGCCAGCTCATTGATTCTGGCAATGACTTCTTTCATTTCCATAGTACATACCTCACACATAGCGGTGGATCACCACCGAAATTCTGTCTTTTTTTGTTTTGCCGTTTATGGCATGGAGCTTGATCTTTCCAAGGCCCCGAACGGAAATTTTTGCACCCTCTGGTACCGGTTTATCCGGTTTCTCGCAAGGCAGACCATCAATGGCTGCTTTTCCCGCATTGACATATTGGGCAGCCAAACTCCGTCCGATGCGAAACCCGGAGGAGATCACACTGTCCAGCCGTAGGGAAGCCATGGTATCCTTGATTTCCTTCACTTCCGGTTCCGGGATCTTTGCCTCTGTCAGGGGGATCTGCTGCAAATGCAGCTTGGTCCGCCCGGCAGAAGAAAAATTCTGCAGAATATAGGGCGCGATTTCCGCAGTCACAAAGAGATCACAGCGTCCCTGATCCACGCAGATATCGCCCATCGTTTCCCGGGCAATACCAGCACCCATGAGAGCACCCAGAAAATCCCGGTGGCTGGGGCTGTCCCCCTGATAAAATAGGGCCCGCAGGCAGACACAGGGGCTGTCTTCCTCCATAAGGCTGCTTTCTTCCAGATACTCAGGAAGGTAAACAAGCATTTTCCGCTCTGCATCCCCATAGCCGCCGAAGGCGTACAGCCCGTCCGGTTCTCCGAAGAGGTACTTCGTCATTTCCAACTCCCGGGGAGAAAGAAAGCAGGTATTGGCAGGAATATTTTTGCGCATGCCTGCATGTATTTTGTCCCATAATTTGGCCAGAAGCATCCGATCTTCCGGCGTATGGGCGATTTTTTCGATATTGCTTCGGTCCATTACATCACCAAAGTGCATTATAGCATATCTTTCCCGTTCTGAAAAGAAGTTTTTCTTGTGCAAAGGCGAAGAATAGGGTATAATGAAGAAAATATAATGGATAGTTTGCGAATATGTGCGGAAAGGATAGGCTATGACAATTGGAATCATTGGCGGCGGCGCGTCCGGCATGGCGGCAGCGCTGGCTGCGTCGGAAAACAAAGAAGCGCAGATCGTTCTGATGGAACGGCAGGCCCGGGTAGGCCGGAAATTACAGGCCACCGGCAATGGCCGCTGTAATTTGACCAATCTCCATGCAGTGCAAGGCGGCTATCACGGTGAGGACGCTTCCTTTACAAATTATGCCATCTCCCGGTTTGATCCGGAAAAGACACTGGTATGGTTCCGCTCGCTGGGCCTCTTCACCGTGGCGGAGGAAAGCGGAAGGGTCTATCCCTACTCCGATCAGGCCAATTCCGTGGTGGATGTGCTGCGCTTTGCGCTGGAAAAGCCAAACATCTCTGTAAAACTGGGCTTTGAAGTGGAGAAAGTAAAGAAAACGGCTTCCGGTTTTCGGGTGGAATCCAAAGAGGAAGCTTTGGATTTCGACAAGCTCATCATCGCCTGCGGCGGCCTCGCGGGTACCAAGCTGGGCGGCACCATGTCCGGCTACAAGCTGCTGCGTTCCCTTGGACATAAATGCACCAAGCTGCGCCCAACCCTTGTGCAGCTGAAATCCGGATGGAACGGTGTGGCGGCACTGAAAGGCGTTCGCGCCAACTGTCATGCAGCGATTTATCATAATGGAGTGCTGTTCTCCCAAAGCACCGGAGAACTCCAGTTCACAGAGTACGGTCTTTCCGGTCCTGTGATTTTTGAGGTGAGCCGAGATGCCTGTCAGGGTGGGGGAGTATGGCTGTGTCGGTTGGATTTTCTTCCGGAAATTCCTGAGGAGGATGTGCTGCGGGAATTGCTGCGCCGCCGGGAAACGCAGCTGCCTGCCTCAGAGCTGCTGACGGGCATTCTCCATAACCGTCTGGGCCGGGTCCTGACCCAAGCAGCAGGAATCAGTGGAAACCGTATGATCGCAGAGCTTTCCGACTATGAACTGACCCAGCTGGCAAAGCTGACAAAAGCTTTTGAGGTTTCCTTGACGGAGCCCTTGGGTATGGACAGTGCACAAGTCACAGCAGGCGGCATCGTGACAGCAGATTTTGATGAAACGACCATGCAGAGCCGCATCGTTCCCGGCCTTTATGCCTGCGGCGAGGTGCTGGATATTGACGGCGACTGCGGCGGCTATAATTTACAATGGGCATGGAGCTCCGGGTATCTCGCGGGAGCCCATGCAGGAGGACTTACATGATTCGATTACGGGATATTCCCTTACCCCCGGAGCACAACGCACACCAGCTCCAATTTGAAGCAGCCCAGCTGCTGCATGTTTCTAATTCTAAAATCCGCCAGCTGCGCATCGTCCGCCGCAGCGTGGATGCCCGAAAAAAGCCGGATATCAAGGTGATCTATACCATTGATGTGGCAGTGGAAGGCAATGAGAAGAAGATCCTTCGGGCCAGCGGCTGCAAGCGGGCTTCCATCGCTCCCGTTTCTTATTATAAGGCACCAAAAAACATCCCCAATCCCGGCAAGCGGCCTGTGGTGGTGGGATTTGGCCCGGCAGGCATGTTTGCAGCCCTGATTTTGGCCATGGCAGGCTGGAAGCCGCTGGTGCTGGAGCGGGGTGAGGATGCCCAAAGCCGCCATGAAAAGGTGCAGAAGTTCTTTGAAACCGGCATTCTGGACACCAGGAGCAATGTCCAGTTTGGTGAGGGCGGAGCCGGTACATTCTCGGATGGTAAGCTGAATACCGGTGTCAATAATCCCCGAATCGGCTGGATCTTGGAGCAGTTTGTGAAAGCCGGAGCCCGGGAAGACATTCTCTATGATGCCAAGCCCCATGTGGGCACCGATGTTCTTTTGCATGTTGTGCAGAATATCCGCCAGCGGATCATTGCGCTGGGAGGTGAGGTGCGCTTCAACACGCAAGTCACCGGACTGTGCACGCAAAATGGCCAGCTGACTGGCATAAAAACCGCCGACGGTGAGCTCATTCCCTGTGACGCAGCGGTGCTGGCTATCGGCCACAGCGCCCGGGATACCTTTGAGATGCTGGATGGCATGGGTATTCCCATGGAGCCAAAGCCCTTTGCCATGGGTGTCCGCATCGAGCATAAGCAGACCACCGTGGACGAAAGCCAGTATGGCCGGCATGATCCTGTTTTGCCTCCTGCAGACTACAAGCTGGTGCAGCATCTGGACAATGCCACGGTTTACACCTTCTGTATGTGCCCCGGCGGCCATGTGGTGGCAGCAGCTTCCGAAGAAGGCCGCATCGTCACCAACGGCATGAGCAATGCCGACCGAGACGGCGAGAATGCCAACGCCGCTCTTCTTGTAACGGTCAATCCTGCTGATTTCCCTTATGAGGGAACCTTAGGCGGCATGCAGTGGCAGCGGGAAATTGAAGAAAAGGCATATCAGATCAGCGGCAGCTACCGGGCCCCGGCCCAGCTGGTGGGAGATTTCCTGAAAAAGATCCCCAGCACCGGTGTTGGCACCATCCTACCCACTTACCGGCCCGGTGTCCACTGGTGCGACCTGCATGCTGTGCTTCCCAAGAAAATCACCGATTCCATAGCAGAAGCCTTGCCTCTGCTGAACGGCAAGCTGAGAGGCTTTTCTGCAGAGGATGCGGTGATGACGGCGCCGGAAACCAGAAGCTCTTCTCCTGTCCGCATTCTCCGGGACGATACTAGGCAGTCTCAGCTGCGGGGCCTGTATCCCACAGGAGAAGGCGCGGGCTATGCCGGCGGCATCATGTCAGCAGCCATCGACGGCATCATGACTGCTGAAGCAATTCTGGGGGTCCAATATGACAGATAAACAGATCAACAAGTGGCTGCGCAGTAGATTTTCTTCGGTGGGATGGGTGCTGATCGGGTATTATGCACTGCTGAACCTGTTTGTTATGCTGGAGATCCTGCTGGGTGATCTTATCTGGATGCTCCAGACTTATGCTGGAAAGGCTAGCGCATTCGTTTCGGAGGAAGCGTGGGGTTACATTGTGTCCATCGCGGTTCTGTTGATCCTGCTGCATGTATGGAAGGGCAGCGATTTCTGGCGGACAGAGGTCCTGCACAGAGAACGCAGAATGCAGCCCGGGACATTTCTTTGTCTGCTGATACTGAGTGTAGCATCTCAATTGCTGAATAGTTTCTGGATCAGCGGCTTGGAAATGGTGTTGAATCTTTTCGGACTGTCTGCCATGTGGGTTCTGGAAAGTGTCTCTGGCAGCGCGGATACCTTCAGTATGTTCCTATATGCTTCCATTTTGGCTCCCATTGGAGAAGAACTTCTGTTCCGGGGCTACGTTCTGCGGAGTCTGAAGCCCTTCGGCAAGCGGTTTGCCATTTGGGGCAGCGCGATCCTCTTTGGCTTGCTCCATGGCAATCTGCTGCAGACGCCTTATACGATTTTGATGGGTTTGCTGCTGGGCTACGTGACGGTGGAGTATTCCATTGGCTGGGCGGTGCTGATCCACCTGTTTAACAATCTGGTGCTGGCGGACCTACTGACACGGCTCACAGCCAATTGGTCAGATGTGGCCTATGGTGTACTGATGACGCTTCTGCTGTGGGGCAGTTTCCTGCTGGGACTGGGGATCCTGATCCGGCACCGAGAGAGTATTCGGGATTACCGAAACAGCGAATGGATCGATAAACGGGTCGTGAAATGGTTTTTTCTCAATCCCGGTGTATTGGTGCTGACTGCCATTGCGCTGGTGAATATGGTATCGCTGCTGTTTGTATCATAAATATTTAGGGCGGGAATACATTCCCGCCCTAAATGCTTTTATTGTAAAAATATGACGCCCCATACAACAGCCACCACTTGCAGAGCAAGGATCAGCGGCATCCCCAGTGTAAAGGTAAGATGCTGGGTTTTGTGCCGAACAAGATACATGCCCAGAAGGCTGCCGATGCTGCCGCCCAGTGCGGCAACGAGGAATAATGTCTTTTCCGGAATCCGCCAGAGATTTTTCTTCGCTTTAAACTTGTCCACAAGCATAAGCCCAAAGCCTGCCGCATTGATTAGAAGCAGGTAAAGAAGGAGAAGATTCTGCATTGAGAAGATCCTTTCAGGAGGGATGGGTATGAAATTCTACTGTTTACTGGTGATCCTACCGCTGCTGCTGTGCGGCTGTGGTGCAGAGGAAACCTTTGAAACCATTGCTGACGAGGTAGTGGCTCCGGTTATGGCCCAGCCGCGGCAAATTTCCGTCCGGTTGCCGGACAATGCGGTGGCTCCGGTGCTGGAAAGTGACAGCCGGCAAATCTATATGAGTGACCATTATGAGATCACCGTGGAGACCCTGTCGGCCGGGGATCTGAATGCTACGGTTCAGACCCTGAGCGGCTATACAAAAGACCAGCTTACTCTGGTGGAAACCCAAAGCGGTGATATCAAGCGCTATGACTTCGTATGGGTGTCCGCAGGAGAAGCAGGAGAGCGCCTTGGCCGGGGCGTGATTCTGGATGATGGGCAGTATCACTACTGCATGAGCGCCCTGCGGGATGATGGAGAAAGCCAAATCGTTTGGAGTGAGGTGTTTCAGTCTTTTCGTTTGACGGAAAATGAATTTTAGTGATACTCAGTAATAGAGCCGTCGGTTCCTACAAGAATCATGTCAATGGTGGTTCGCGCTTTTGCTAATGCAGGGAGCCTGTCCCACAATTTTCGATATTGCGGCATATCCGGAAATACGATGGTATAGCGGGCATTAGGGTCATCCATTCGCTGAAGCGTTTCTCCCAGAATCCCAATAAAATAGTTTACACGCATGGGAGGGCGTGAACCGGGACCTTTTATTTCGATAAGCCAGCGTACACCATCCTTATGGGCATCAATGTCAACGCCGGGATTGTGCCCCCATGCAACTTTTGCGGTCCATCCGTTTTGGGTAAGATAATCATATAGGATATACTTGATATCTTCTTCCTGCAACGGCTCACCGTTGGATATGGATGGCTTTTCTATAGGCTGCTCTTGTATAGGTCGTGCTTCGATAGGTGTACAGCCGAGATAGTTGCCGATATAGTCCGACTTTTGTGGGTTCGCCATTCTAATGATAAACCCCTGTTTTTCCAAACTTCTGCATGTCCGGTTGACCTGCTGATGAATTTTGGCCAATGCTTTCGCAATTTCTGCATCTGTAGCACCCGGAAACTGGCTGATGTAGGATAAAATATCATCTTTTAGTGACATAAAACACTCCTGTAATAGTGTTATTGATACTGCGCCAAGGCCTCCGTGCACATGGCCTTGCAGGCATCCACCACGCTCTGAGGATGCAGCACCTTGGCCTTAGCGCCGAAGCCAATGACCCAGCTTAGGAACATGGGGGAAACAGCTACGTTGACGGTGAAGACAAAATGCTCGTCCCCGTCGGGGATCAGCATAGTATCCCGGCCAAAACGGTCCATGACCACATTGATGAGGCTGCGGTGGAAGCGCAGCTTTACCGTAGCGGTCTCGCCGGAATACATCTGGAACAGCCGGTTGGCATGCTCCACCAATGCTTTTCCAGTCAGTTCGGGGCAGGGGGTACGGGGTTCTTCTGTCAAAGAAATATCACTCATCCGGTCCACCCGGTAGGAGGTAACACCGTGGCGGTCAGAGTGGGCCAGCAAATAGCAGTTTTCGTTGTCCTGACACAGGCCGTAAGGGCTGGCAACATACTCTTTATCCCGGTATTTCCGGCTGCCGTCAATGGCCCAGTCAAAATAGCGGAAGGTGATCTGTTTGTTTTGGGCAATGGCATCCTGAATGGCATCTACATTATAATAAATGGTCTCATTCATGCTTTTGACCCGGCCGCTGACCAGCACATCCCGGCGCATAAGCCGGGCATCGTAAACACTGCACTGGCTGCACAGCTTTTCAATCAGTTCCCGGGATTTTTTCTCTGTAAGAAAGCGGCTGGACTGGACAGCATCGATCAGCAGCTTCAGTTCCGGCAGCTCAAAATTCCGGGATGCGATGTAATAACCGCCGTTCTTGCCGGGAATGGATACGATATCCACACCATAATCGATCAGGGCTGCAATGTCGGAGTACACCGTCTTGCGGTCGCAGACAATATTGTGCTGCCGATCCAGCATGGACAGCAGCTCAGATGCTCTCACCGGATGATTCTGGTGAGAGTTTCTTTGTAAATAGTCCAGAATGTAGAAGATCTTCAGCTTCTGATTGTCAGACTTCGGCATGAATATCCCTCCTGCGGCATTTTTTTTATTATAGCACAGATCGGGAAGGGGAGAAAAGAGGGAATTTGCATTTTTCCTGCAAATGTGCTATAATATCCAAAAAGGAGTGATTATTTTGGGTTATTTTGGCTGTCATCTGTCAGCATCCGGCGGAAACACCGCCATGGTAAAAATGGCCCTGTCCATTGGGGCCAATACCTTCGCCTTTTTTACCCGGAATCCTCGGGGAAGTAAGGCGAAAAAGGAGGATCCGGCAGACGCGGCAAGGGCCGTGCGGCTGCTGGAGAAACATAATTTTGGAAAGCTGGTGGCCCACGGTGCCTACACCATGAACTTGTGTACTGCGGACCCGGAGGCCCGAGCCTTTGCTGCGGAAGTGCTGGAGGATGACCTGCGCCGTATGGCAGCTCTGCCGGGTAACTTCTACAATTTCCATCCCGGCAGCCATGTAGGACAGGGGCTGGATGCGGGCATCGAATACATATCCGATGCACTGAAAAAGGCCCTGCGGCATGACTATCCGGTGACGGTGCTGCTGGAAACCATGGCAGGAAAAGGCAGTGAGATCGGCGGAAAATTTGAGGAGTTGAAAGCAATTCTGGATGCCGTGGGCAATGCCAATGTGGGCGTTTGTCTGGACACCTGTCATATTTACGACGGCGGCTATGACATTGTGGACGATCTGGATGGGGTCCTTTCAGAATTTGACCGGATCATTGGCTTGGACAGGCTGTGTGCCCTGCACTTAAACGACAGCAAAAATCCCTTTGCCAGCCATAAGGACCGCCATGAACTGCTGGGACAGGGAAGTCTGGGATTGGAAACTTTCCGCAGTATCGTCAATCACCCCAGCTTGAAGGACAAGCCTATGATCTTGGAGACCCCCAACGAACTGCCGGGCTATCAGAAGGAGATCGTCCTGCTTAGAGCGATGGAAAAATAAATGGTAGGGTGGTTTGCTTTCAAGCCACCGCAGCAGGCTGAAGGCAGCCCGTCCTGCTGTGTTTTTAATAATCTTAAGAAAATGTTCATTTGACATCCGGGAAAAAGTATGTCATTTTAATAGAAAACTGTACGAAAGGATGTGAGATCGTGGAGGAAACTTTAATTGCCTTGTTTGCAGACAGGGCGGCGGTTGCCGGGGAATATGTAGATTTTCTGCGTCTTGCGGCACCGGCACTGACGCTGCTTCTGCTGCTGCGCTGCTGCCTCCCGCTCCTGACCTTTAAACGGGAACCGGAGATCTGGGCGTGGCTGAACATGTCCGATGGCGCCCAGATCCCCATTACCCACTGGGAAAATGTGCTGGGCCGCAGCAAAAGCTGTGATGTGACTATTCAGTTTCCCTCAGTATCCCGCAATCACGCGGTTCTGACCCGGTATGATGACGGAAGCTGGACCATCAGCGATGTGGGCTCCAAAAGCGGAACCTTTGTCAATGACCGCCCGGTTCAAATCTGCGCTTTGAAAAATACGGACCGCATCAATATCGGCGGCGTGGAGATGCAGCTGCAGCCCATTACGCTGCGGCAGGAGGTCCGGCAGGCAGAGCTTCGGACCAAGGCTGCCAGCGGCTGGGATACCCTGATCAATCTTATGATGCTGACCCTTTTGCAGTGCATGATGCTGCTTGGCTTCCTGCTGAGAGGGGAGCGGACGGACATTGTCAGCATTTTTCAGGGCTTTGCCGGGATGATGCTATGTCAGTGGCTGCTATACCTGTTTTACATAATGATCCGGCGAAAATCCTTCGAGGTGGAGACCATTGCCTTTTTCCTTTCCACCATGGGTATGGCGGCCATCGCCACGGTAAAGCCCGGAGAGACAGTGAAGCAGCTGTTTGCCCTGATCTTAGGCATGGTGATCTTCCTGATCCTTGGCTGGTCTCTGCGGGATCTTGAGCGGGCAAAAAAGGTCCGCTATCTGGCAGTGATTGCCGGCGTGGGTTTTCTTGTGATTACATTACTTTTTGGCACGGAATACTATGGAGCCAAAAACTGGCTGATCCTAGGCGGCATGTCCCTGCAGCCTTCGGAATTGAGTAAGGTCTGCTTCGTTTTTGCCGGTGCCTCCACCATGGACCGGATCATGACCAAGCGAAATCTGGTGCTGTTTATTGCCTACTCCGTGCTGATCTGCGGTCTGCTTGCGCTGATGAATGACTTTGGTACGGCGCTGATCTTTTTCTGTGCCTTCCTTGTGATCGCTTATCTTCGTTCCGGCAGCATGGGCACCGTAGCATTGGCCATTACAGCCTTGGGCTTTGCCGGTGTCATCGCCCTAAAGATCGCACCGCATGCCCTGCAGCGCTTTGCTACATGGCGGCATATCTGGGATGACCCGCTGGTAGGCGGCTATCAGCAGACCCGTGCACTGATGTGTATTGCGTCCGGCGGCCTCTTCGGCCTTGGCCCGGAGGGAGGTATGCTGCAATATGTGTTTGCGGCAGATTCGGATATTGTTTTTGCAACCATCAGTGAGGAATGGGGCCTTCTAATGGCGATCATGACGGTGCTGCCTGTTGTGGCGCTGGGCTTTTTTGCCATTCGCACCGCCCGGGTCGCACGAAGCAGCTTCTATTCCATCGGTGGCTGTACAGCAGCGGCAGTGCTGGTAATCCAGACCATTTTGAATTGTCTGGGTACTCTGGACATTCTGCCCTTCACCGGTGTGACTTTCCCCTTTGTCAGTAACGGCGGCACCAGCATGATTGGTGCATGGGGCCTGATCGCCTTTGTCAAGGCGGCAGACACCCGGCAGAATGCCAGCTTCGCCGTTCGGCTGAAAAAGAATAAGAAGGGGGAGAAGGTATGAATCGTGTTACCAAGCGGACATGGCTTATGGGAATCTTTCTTGTGATCCTGCTGGGCGGCATGGTGATGTTCCTGTGGGAATATGCCACAAAGGCCCATGAATGGGTCTCTTTCTCCGGTTCTCCCCATATCTATAATAATTCCAATATTGGCTGCGGTACCATCTATGACCGTTCCGGCGAGGTGCTGCTGGACATTACTGAAAAACGCAGCTACTCGGAAAATGCTGCCACCCGGAAATCCACCCTCCACTGGCTGGGGGATCGGAAGGGCTTCATCAACGCGGCGGCAGTATCCACCTATGCTGGCGAGATGGCGGGATTTGACCCCATCAACGGTATCTATGCATCCTCTGGAGAGGGTGGCAAAGCAAATCTGACCCTTTCTGCAAGGGTACAGAATACTGCCTTGGAGGCCCTTGGAAACCGGAAGGGAACGGTGGCGGTCTATAATTATAAAACCGGAGAGATACTCTGTGCTGTGACCACTCCCACCTATGATCCGGATAACGAGCCGGATATTGCAGGGGACAAGAGCGGTGCCTATGAGGGTGTGTACCTGAACCGTTTCCTGCAATCGGCCTATGTGCCCGGCTCCATCTATAAGATCGTAACATTGGCTGCGGCGCTGGAGCATATTCCCGGCATCGAGGAAGAAAGCTTCCGCTGCTACGGCAAGCGGGAATACGGCACGGAAGCAGTTACCTGTGAAACAGCCCATGGGGTTCAGACATTGAAGCAGGCCTTTGCCAATTCCTGCAATTGTGCCTTTGCCGAAATTGCTGAAAAGCTGGGAAAAAAGGATATGGAAAGCAGCGTTAAGCAGTTTGAGGTCACAAAGAAGCTGACCTTTGACGGCATTACCACCGCCAAGGGCAACTATGATATTTCGGAAACCGCTATGGTATCCTTCGCCTGGAGCTGCATCGGACAGCATTCCAATCTGGTAAACCCCGCCCGGTTTATGACCTTCATGGGTGCCATCGCCGGCGGCGGCAGCGGGGCAGAGCCCTACGTCATGGCCAACGTGGAAAACGGCGGAAAAGCAACTTACACGGCAGAGCGAAATACCACCGGGCGGTTGATGTCTGCGGAAACAGCGCAAAAAGTAAAGGAATATATGCGCAACAATGTCCAGCAGGTCTATGGCGACTGGAATTTCCCGGGTCTGAGCGTCTGCGCAAAATCCGGTACCAGTGAGTTGGGAGGCGGAAAGACCTCCAATGCCATGTTTGCCGGATTTGTGGACAGTGACCAATATCCCCTTGCCTTTATGGTGGTGGTGGAGAACGGCGGCTACGGCAGCCACACCTGTGTGCCTATTTTGAGCAAGGTGCTGGGTGTCTGCAAGGCGGTTCTGGATCAGGAATAGGGCCACACAATGAACTTTTGGATACATTTGTACATTGTGTACAAAAAAAGGAAAAACACCGCAGAGGAATCTGTGGTGTTTTTCTCGTTGACAAATGTCTTTCTGTGAGATACAATACTCCCATATTCAAGAAGGAGGAATACCAAATGGATGCACGTTTTGTTCGCTGTGATTCTGTTTCCCGCTGCCGTACAGCGGTATGTTCCTCTGCTCGAATCCGCCCTGTTCTTGACGCTGCCATTCTTCTGGTAGTGTCCCTTTGTGTAGTCATTCTGCGAATTATGATGCAATTTGGGTAACCGGGCCATAAGGAATGTATGGAGAAGCGGTTACGGTAAAACGTAGCCGCTTTTTTATAGTTACGAGAAAAGGAGAATGAATTTATGAAAAAGTTTTTTGCTCTGATGCTGTCTGTGCTGATGGTAGCATCCCTGCTGGCTGGCTGCGGCTCCTCCGCAGCTCCCGCTGAGACCAAGGCTCCCGCTTCTGAGGGCGAAGCTGCTGCTCCCGCTGCCGCTGTTAAGCTCGGTATGTGTGGTCCTCTGACCGGCGGTGCTGCCGTTTACGGTACTGCTGTTCAGGCAGGCATGGAAATTGCTGTGGAAGAGATCAACGCCAAGGGTGGATTGCAGTTTGTCCTGAACTGTCAGGATGACGAGCATGACACCGAAAAGGCTGCCAATGCTTACAACGCTCTGAAGGACTGGGGCATGCAGGTCATGGCCGGCCCTGTCACCACCGCTCCCTCCAATGTTGTTGCTGCTGAGTGCGCAGGTGATGAGATCTTCATGCTGACCCCCTCTGCTTCCGGTGCTTCTGTCATCGAGTACGGCGACAACATCTTCCAGATCTGCTTCACCGACCCCAACCAGGGTACCGCTTCTGCTGACTACATGGCAAACAACGGCATGGCTGACAAGAAGATCGGCGTGATTTACGACTCCTCCGACGTTTACTCCTCCGGCATCTACGAGAAGTTCGCGGCTCAGGCTCAGGCCAACGGCCTGAACGTTGTCTGTGTTGAGGCTTTCACTGCTGACAACAAGGCCGACCTGACGACTCAGGTCACCAAGTGCCAGAAGGAAGGCTGCGAGGTCGTGTTCCTGCCCTTCTACGCTACTGAGGCTGCACAGGTCCTGACCTATGCCAACACCATCGACTTCCATCCTGTCTTCTTCGGCTGTGACGGTCTGGACGGCGTTCTGACTGTGGAAGGCTTTGAGCCCACTCTGGCTGAGGGCGTCATGCTGCTGACTCCCTTCTCCGCTGACGCTGAGGACGAGGCAACCAAGTCTTTCGTTGCTAAGTACACAGAGAAGACAGGTATCGTTCCCAACCAGTTCGCTGCTGACGCATACGACGTTATCTATGCCATCTATCAGGCCTGTGTCGCCGGCAACGTTACCGCTGACATGTCTGCTTCCGAGATCAACGCCATTCTGGTAGAGCAGTTCACCTCTATGACCTTCGACGGCCTGACCGGCGCTGGCATGACTTGGGCTGCAACCGGTGAAGTTTCCAAGAGCCCCATGGCTGTTGTCATCAAGGACGGCGTCTACGTTGGTGCTTAATTTTAATTAAATCTACACGGCTGGACAGGGGATTTTCCCCTGTCCGGCTTGTGTGCCATTACATGCGACAGTCCATGAGAGGGACTTGTCTTAAGTCCTTGTCATAGACTGTCGGAAAGAGAGGGAAAAGCTGTGAGTTTTCTGCAGTATTTGATCAACGGTGTCAGCATCGGTGCCGTGTATGCCATTATCGCTCTGGGTTACACCATGGTTTATGGTATTGCCAAAATGCTGAACTTTGCCCATGGTGACGTTATCATGGTAGGTGCCTATATGTCCTACAGCGTTACCAGTTACTTAGGCCTGCCCACCGCAGTAGGTGTTGCTGTGGCAGTGGTGGTCTGCACACTTTTGGGTGTGCTCATCGAAGGCCTTGCCTATAAGCCCCTGCGGGGCGTTCCCAGTCTGGCTGTTCTGATCACCGCCATCGGTGTCAGCTACTTCCTGCAAAATGCAGCCCAGCTGATCTGGGGCAGTGCACCCAAGAATTTCAAGTCCATCGTTACCATGAAGCCTCTTGCCCTGTTTGATGGCCAGCTCACCATTACCGGTGAGGTCATCTATACCATTGCCGCTTCCGTGCTGATTATGATGGCCCTGACCCTGTTTATCAACAAGAGCCGTATGGGTAAGGCTATGCGTGCCGTGTCTGAGGACCGGGATGCAGCACAGCTCATGGGCATCAATGTGAACCAGACCATTTCCACCACCTTTGCCATCGGCTCTGCGCTGGCTGCCGTAGCTGGTGTTCTGTTGTGCTCCACTGTTCCTACCCTGATGCCCACCACCGGCTCTATGCCCGGTATCCGGGCCTTTACCGCTGCGGTATTTGGCGGTATCGGTTCCATTCCCGGTGCCATGCTGGGCGGCATTCTGCTGGGTATCATCGAGACCTTCTCCAAGGCCTACCTGTCCACCCAGTTCTCGGATGCCATTGTGTTCCTCGTTTTGATCGTGATCCTGTTGGTGAAGCCTGCCGGTCTGCTGGGCAAGCAGATTCAGGAGAAGGTGTGAGGTGACGGCTATGAAGAATCTACTGAAAAACAAAAATTCCCGCACCAATCTCATGACCTACGCCATCGTAGTGCTTGCATTTATCGTCATGCAGGTCATGAGCAGCGCTGGGATGCTGGGCAGCTCTATCAAAGGTTTTCTGATTCCGATTTGTGTTTATATTTCCTTGGCGGTTTCTCTGAACCTGCTGGTAGGTGTTTGCGGTGAGCTGAGCTTGGGCCATGCCGGTTTTATGGGCCTGGGTGCCTTCTCCGGCATCGTCATTGCAGCACTGCTGAAGGATGTGGTGGCCAGCGATATGGTCCGTTTGGCTTGTGCCATGCTGGGCGGCGGCATCGTGGCCGGAATCGCCAGTGTTATCATCGGTATTCCGGTCCTGCGTCTGCGCGGCGACTATCTGGCCATCGTGACGCTGGCTTTTGGTGAGATTTTGAAAAATCTCATCGGCAACCTGTACATCGGTAAGGATATTAAGGGTGTGCACTTCACCTTCAACTCCGCGGATTTGATTCTGGCAGAGGGCGGTAAGAAGATCCTTTCCGGTCCCATGGGCGCAACCGGTGTCCAGAAGATCGCAACCTTCCCCATGGGTTTTGTGCTGGTGCTGATCACCCTGTTCGTGGTGCTGAACCTCATCGATTCCAAGGAAGGCCGTGCCATCAAGGCCGTTCGGGGTAACCGGATCGCAGCTGAGTCCGTAGGCATCAACGTGACCGCCTTCCGTCTGAAAGCCTTTGTGGTTTCCGCGTTCCTTGCCGGTATGGCAGGAGCTCTGTATGGCCTGAATTATTCCTCTCTGACTGCCTCCAAATTCAACTTCAACACCTCCATCAACATTCTGGTGTTCGTTGTTCTGGGCGGCATGGGCAATATCTTGGGTTCTGTGATTTCCGCTACGATTCTGTATGTGCTGCCCGAAGCAATGCGCAGCCTGCAGGACTATCGTATGATCCTGTATGCCATTGTTCTGATCGTGGTCATGCTCTGTACTTGGTCTCCCAAGGTGAAGGATAAGATCGCAGTCGTTTCTGCAAAGCTGACATCTCTCATCAAGAAGAAGGAGGTGGGTACCGATGAATGAGTATTCCCGCAAAATGATTAAGGTCCCCACCATGAACCTGCTTCGTGAGGAGGACATTGACAAGCTTCCTGTTCTGGATGTCCGCAATCTGGGCATCGACTTCGGCGGCCTCACCGCCGTTGATGGCTTCAATATCACCATTGGCCCCACCGAAATTTCCGGCTTGATCGGCCCCAATGGTGCTGGTAAAACCACCATTTTCAACCTGCTGACCGGCGTGTACCAGCCTACCCGCGGCTCCGTGCTCATCAACGGCATCGATATCAAGGGTATGCCCGTCCACAAGGTCAATAAGCTGGGCATTGCCCGTACCTTCCAGAATATTCGCCTGTTTACTGATATGACCGCATTGGACAATGTCAAGGTCGGTCTGCACAATAATATTAAGTGCTCCTTTATTGCATCGCTGCTGCATCTGCCTTCCTATAAGAAAGCGGAGAAGGCCGCCAATGAAAAGGCAATGGAACTTCTGGAGTTTATGGGACTTGGCGATGTGGCTGATGTGAAGGCAGGCAGCCTGCCCTATGGCGTTCAGCGCCGTCTGGAGATCGTCCGTGCACTGGCAACCAATCCTTCCATCATTCTGTTGGATGAGCCCGCTGCTGGCATGAACCCCAGTGAGACTGCTGAGCTGATGCACCAGATCCGCCGGATCCGAGATACCTTCCATATTGCCATCTTCCTGATCGAGCATGACATGAATCTGGTTATGAACGTCTGTGAAGCCATTGCGGTGGTCAACTATGGCCGCATCATTGCCAAGGGCACCCCGGAAGAAATTCGAGCCAATCCCGCAGTTATTGAAGCCTACCTTGGCAGAGAGGAGAGTGACACCTGATGCTGAAAATTGAAGATCTTCATGTGTATTACGGTGCCATCCATGCCATTAAGGGTATCTCTTTTGAGGTTGGCGAAGGCGAGATCGTAGCATTGATCGGTGCAAATGGTGCCGGTAAGTCCACCATTCTGAAGACGGTTTCCGGTCTGATGCATCCCCGCAGCGGCAGCATCTCCTTCTGCGGTCAGGACATTGCCCATACCGATGCCTATAAGCTCCTGCGGACCGGTCTTGCCCATGTCCCCGAGGGACGGCGCATTTTCCTGCAGATGACCGTTCAGGAAAATCTGGAAATGGGTGCTTACATCAACAAGGAAGTTTCTCAAAAGGATCTGGAAATGGTCTTCAACTATTTCCCCCGTTTGAAGGAGCGCCGTAAGCAGATCGCTGGCACCCTCTCCGGCGGCGAGCAGCAAATGCTGGCCATGTCCCGTGCCCTGATGAGCCACCCCAAGCTGATGATGCTGGATGAGCCCTCTATGGGCCTTGCTCCCATCCTTGTGGATCAGATTTTCGAGATCATCAAGGAACTGCACAAAAATGGTACTACCATTTTGCTGGTGGAGCAGAATGCCCGTAAGGCCTTGCAGATCGCAGACCGGGCCTATGTTCTGGAAACAGGCAACATTACCTTAAGCGGTACCGGTGCAGAACTGGCAAGCTCTGATGCCGTTAAGAAGGCATATCTGGGCGGTTAAAGTGAGATACAGGAAGGTGTTCTTCGGAACGCCTTCCTTTTTTGTTTTGCTCTTCCGGTGGAAAGGAAGGAAGCATTTCTGCATAGACTGTGCAGAGGTGATAGCAATGTGCCGAAAAAAACATATGCAGGGCTGGTGTATCGTAGCGTTTGGTCTGGGCCTTATCATAGGGCATTGTTTAGAGAGCTGGTTTCTCTGCTGCTGCGGGGGAATCTCGCTGATTATCTTCGGCTGTATGGTCATGCAGCAAAAATAGAAAGCATAACCCTGTCCCAAGCAGAATAGACTATGGCAAGATCATGGGTAAGGAGTGATTTTTACTTGGAGCTGAATTTTGATCGAACCTCTGTTTCCTGTCTTGCTCCGGTTATCCGGGAGGTCCAAAATAGTGAACAGACCCAGGAGATCCGGTTAACGGACGGAATGCCGGACATTGGCCATGTAGTGGGAGCTTGGGGACAGGTCATCCTTCGGGGAAAGGAATGGCGCGGTGACAGCATCTCCTTCTCCGGTGGCGTGATGGTGTGGGTGCTGTATGCGCCGGAGGATGGAAGCGCTGCGCAGTGTGTGGATACTTGGATCCCCTTCACCATGCGATGGGAACTGCCTGAGAATGTACCGGAAGGGGAGATTCGCATCCGTTGCCTGCTGCGGTTTGTGGATGCCAGAAATGTGTCCCCTAGAAAGCTTTTGGTGCGTGCCGGTATTGGAGCTATGGCTGAGGCCTTTGTCCCAATGACGGCCGATTTGTCTCAGCCTCAAGCGGTACCGGAAGAGGTGGAGCTGTTGCGCAGTACTTATCCGGTACGCCTATATCAGGAAGCTGGGGAAAAGGTGTTTACCTTGGATGAAGAGTTTAGCCTTCCGGATTCCATTCCCCAGCCTGAAAATTTGATCTGCTACCGGCTTGATCCCACCATATCCGACAGAAAAGTACTGGCAGATAAGACTGTCTTCCGGGGAAACGGAAATCTCCATGTCCTCTATCGCAGCGAGGAGGGACAACTCCACGGCTGGGACTTTGAACTGCCTTTTTCTCAGTTTGCAGAATTGGATCGGGAGCATGGAAGCGATGCTGCCGTAGATCTGGCGCTTTGCCCTACCAATCTGGAATTGGAGCTGACAGAGGAAGGGGTGTTCCGATTCAAAGGAAATATTACAGCTCAATACGCAGTTTCCGACAAACATCTTCTGGAAGTGGTAGAGGATGCTTATAGCCCTTCCCGAGAAATTGAGCAGAAAATGGAGGAATTGCGGCTTCCGGTATTGCTGGAAAATCGCCGAGAAACCGTCCATGCCCAGCAGACGATTCCAGGCGAGGTAAATATTTCCGTAGATACTGGATTCCTGCCAGATTTCCCCCGTATAAAATCAGGGGAGAATGGCATGGAAATGGATCTGCATGGCGTATTTCAGACCCTTTCCTATGGCCAGAACGGTTCCCTCCAAGGTGCGACGGCCCGATGGGAAAGTCAACAGCCTTTGCGTTGGGAGGAGAATAGCAATATGCTGGCAGCACCTTTGGCTTCGGATGCCCAAGGTGTCATTGGAAATGGTCAGATGATTGCCAAAGCAGAGGTGCCCATGGAGATCTCGGCCATAGCCAGTCAGAGGATTCCTATGGTCACAGGGATTACCCTCGGAGAATCCCGGAAACCGGATGCCAGCAGACCTGCCCTGATCCTACGAAGAGCAGGGAAGAAACGCCTGTGGGACCTTGCCAAAGAGAACGGCTCCACAATGGCAGACATCCGCCGGGTAAATCAGCTGCAGGAGGAACCCAACCCGGACCAGATGCTTCTGATCCCGGTAAAGGGATAATATGGAGAATGCCGCACCGGGGGAGAACCGGTGCGGCGGTCAGGTCTGCGGTCGCTGCTTCGGGGAAATGCAGATCCTGAAATAGAGTATCACATTTCCTTAACAAATTCCAGAAAAATCCGGCGAAAACCAGATGTTTCTTAGACGGAAGAAAACTCTTCCGTCATCCTGACGGAATGAAGGGAAACATTTTTGTCAGATACCACAGTTGCAAATCCTGCTGAGATTGTGTATCCTAAAGGAAAACAAATACAGGAGGATTTTTATGGAATACTGCATCGAAAATGAATATCTGAAAGTAACCGTCACAACCTGGGGCGCACAGGTCAAAAGTGTGGTCCGTAAGTGTGATGGAGTAGAGCATATTTGGCAGGCCGATAAGGCCGTTTGGGGCTATCATGCACCGATTTTGTTCCCTCATGCCGGCAAGGTGGTAGATGGAAAAATCGAGGCGAAGGGACATATCTATGAATCTGGCCAGCATGGCTTTGCCCGTCTGATGGAGCATGATTTTGTGGAGAAAACTGAGGATACCATCGTGCTGGAGCTGTGCAGCAGTGAGGAAACTCTGGCAAAATTCCCTTATGAGTTCCGTCTGGTGTCCACCTTTACGCTGGAAAATGATACCCTGCACCACACACTGACCGTGGAGAATCTGGATGAGGAAAAGCTGCCCTTCGGTATCGGCTATCACCCTGCGTTTACCGTGCCCTTTGATGATAAGCACGTGGCAACAGATTATGAGCTGCGGTTCTCTGAGATGGAATCTCCTATTTGCATCAACAATCTGCCCCATGGCCTGATGCACGGAGACCTGTATCATCTTCCCGCCAATATTCAGTCCTTGCCGGTGGATGAACAGCTGTTTGCCAATGACAGCCATTGTATGGTGAATCTGAAATCTCAGACCTTAGGCCTGTATGAAAAAGGAACGGGCCGCGGTGTGGTCTGCAATATTGCGGAGTTCCCCTATACCCTGATTTGGTCCAAGCCCGGCATGCCGAAGTTCGTCTGCATCGAACCTTGGCACAGCCTGCCTTCTCCTGAGGGCGGCTCCATTAAATGGGAGGAAAAGCCTGCAGCTGCAGTTCTTACCCCCGGAGAAGCCTGGAGCTGCACCCTGAGCACATCCTTTGTCCGATAAAACTTATAAAAACGCTGGAACGGTACATTCCGTTCCAGCGTTTTTTGCTATATTCCGTATACAACAATTCCAATGCAGGCAGCAAGGAAGATCAGCGTGATGGGACTGACCTTTTTCTTGAAAATATACTTTGCGCCAAACAGAATGACTGCCAACACAGAGGTAATCAACAGTGCGTTCCCATCGGGCCTGCCGGAAGGGAAGCAGTTTCCCACGATCATGGAAAGACCGGTGGCAAAGATGATTCCGATGATGCAGGGGGTTACACCCCGCAGTACGGTTTGCACAAGCTTGTTTTGCAGCACTGCACCCATTAGCAGAGAAACCAGCAGGATGATGAGAAATGCGGGCAAGACCACTGCGGTGGTAGCGATCAAAGCCCCCAAAAGGCCTGCCTGACTGCTGCCAATGTAGGTGGCCATATTTACCATAATGGGACCCGGGGTGCTTTCACTAATGGCGATCATATAGGTAAGCGTATCTTCGCTGAGCCAGCCGTAGGAAAGAACGATTTCCCTAATCAGAGGGATCGCACCGTAAGCCCCGCCAAAGGCAAAGCAGCCAACCTTCAGAAATCCGATCAAAAGCTCCCAGTAGATCATGCTTTGCCTCCCTTCCGGGATGCCGTTTCCACCGCGAAACTGATTGCGCCGGCAAGCACCATCAAGGGAATGGAGGATACCGTCCAAGAGAAGCACTCTCCCAGCAGCACAATGGCAGCGGAACCAATCAGAATGCAGCGGGAGAACGCAGTTTTTTTCATCTTCTTCCCCATATTCAGAGCGGCGTTTAAAATCAGCAGGCCAACCGCCAGCTTGATGCCCTGAAAGGCGCTGGCAATGATCGTAATTTCCAGAAAATTGTTCAGAAAGTTGGATATGAGGTAGATGATAACAAAGGAGGGAAAAACAACACCGATGGTGGAAGCGATAGCACCTCCAAAACCAGCTTGTTTGTAACCAACAAAGGTAGCACAGTTAATGGCAATCGGACCGGGGGTGGATTCTGCAATGACCGTAACGTTCATCATATCCTCGTGGGTGATCCATTTTTTTCTGGATACACAGATATCCTCAATTACGGAAATCATGGCATATCCGCCGCCAAAGGTAAACAGGCCGATTTTGGAAAAGGTTAAAAAGAGGGTCAGTAATAGCTTCATAATATTCTCTTACTTACGGATGGATTCGATCAGCCGCCGGAAATCCTTTCTTGCCCATACCACAGGAACAGGGTAAAGGGGATTGGCTTCCTTCTTAGCCCAAGTGATCATCTGATCGATATCTTTATCCTGTACCACATCGAACTTGTCAGGCAGACCCATTTTCTCGTTGGTTTCTTCGATCCAACGGATAAAGGCGTTTGCCTTTTCTGCTTCGTTTCGGCCTTCGATGCCGCAGACATCTGCCAGCTCAGCAAGCCGCTTGTGGGCCGAGGCGCCAAATTCCCGCATGACATGGGGGAGCAGTACGGCCATGGCAAGTCCGTGGGCAACGCCGTACAGGCCGCCCAGCGTATGTCCAATGGCATGGACATAGCCCACACAGCCTCGGGTGAACGCCCGGCCTGCGTAGAAAGCACCCCGCTGCATGTTTTGCCGGGCCTCCAGATTGGTTCCGTCTTCAAAAGCAGTCAGAATATTGTCATGGATCAGCTTGACAGCTTCCTTTGCCAGCCTGTTTTCCAGTTTGGTATTATAGGTTTTGTTGGTGTAGGCTTCCACAGCGTGGGCCAGTGCATCCATGCCGGTGGTGGCGGTGGTGTAAGGGGGCAGGCCTACCGTCAGCTCCGGGTCCAGAACGGCGTACTTGGGGATCAGGAAAGGATCATTGATGGCAGCTTTCCGATGGGTTTTGGAATCGGTGATGACGGCTGCTACAGTAGTTTCCGAACCGGCACCGGCGGTGGTGGGAATGGCAACAAAGGGAGGAATGGGCCAATGGACCTTCAGCAGACCTTGCAGCTGGGCAACGGTCTTTTTCGGATGTACCACCTTGGCGGCAATACCCTTGGCGCAATCGATTCTGGAGCCGCCGCCGATGGCAACAATGGATTTACAGCCATGCTCTTTATAGGTCTTGTAGCCCAGCTCCACATCATCAGAGGTGGGGTCTGTGGTGGTATAGGTTTGAAGGGTGTAGCGGATACCATTGGCATCGAAGCCATCCAGCATGGGCTGAACCTGTCCCCGTCGAACCATACCGGCACCGGTGACTACCAGCACATCATTGATTCCCTTTTCTTTCAGGAATTTACCAAGCTCCTTGATCTTACCGGGACCTTCTAAGTACTTGGGCATTCGATAGCCCATAAAATAGTTGCCGACTTTTAAGACACTTTGAAAGGTGCGGCACCACAAAACTTCCAGCATGTAAGGCATTTCCATAAATATCCTCCTTTATCCGCCGGCGACAGGGGACATCAGGACCACTGTATCACCGTCTGTTAATTTGCTCCTCTTGCTTCCACTGACTCCGTTTACTAAGATGATGCAGCTGTCCAAGTCTTTCTTGGGAATACCGCAGCGGACAAGTGCATCCATAACCTCTTTCACGGTGATGGCTTCCAACACCTTCTCTTTTATTCCTGATTCAATGCGAAGCAGACCATACAGCTTTACCGTAATCATTTGATCTTCAACCGCCGCAAGGTAGCTTCTGTGGGGATGCCATTTTTGTCCCAGCCACGGGCGGCATAATAGGTTTTCTTCATGGTTTCCAGCGGGATCTTTGTTTTGGGTTCGTTAGGATCCTGCGGTACATCGGTAAGACGCTTGGGAAGCTTGTCGTTAGCAGAACTGATGCCGAATTTGCAGTTGATATAGCGTTCCATGGTGTAGCCGCGTTCACCGATCTGAATGTACTTGCCGAAGTCCATGTACATGCCTGTTGCCAATTTTATCATTTTGGTGTGGTGGAAGACAGGCAAGTGCAGGGCAGCTACTCTCGGACATTTATTGATGAGCCGGACGGCACCGCCCACATGGGGTGCTGCCATATTTACGGTCTGGGTGATGATTCCATTTGGCTTTGTCAGCAGGAAAGCGGGGAAGAAGGCATAGGAAGTAAAAAGACACTGACCAGAGGCGGAGATGGTTTCCATGAGATCTTGGAACAGCATGGTGAAATCTGCCTTGGCTTTTGGTGTCTGGGCATCTACATTCAGGCCAAGTCCTTCCAGAATCACAAGGTAACCACCATTTAGGTGGCAGCCGCCCCGGTTGGAAACTGCATAGCCAAGTCCTTGTCCCACGGCCCGGCGGGGTTCATAGGCCGCCAGCTCCAGCCCCTTGCTGTGCATGGCAAACTCCTTGCCGCCATACTTTTGGGACAGGCGCTTGCTGCCCTCTGCCAGCTCATTACCAATTCCGCGACGGTGAGCGATGTCTTCAAAGACATCGGAAAGTTCATCCAACTGTCCAAAATGCAGGCCATTGTCCCACAGTCCCTTTTCATTCGCCTCCATAGCCCAAGCAATGGTGTTGGCTGTAGAGATGGTGTCCATTCCCAGATCATCCAATTGCTCGTTCCAATCCAGAATTTTCTGCAGATCGTTGTTGCAGATGTTGCCGCCCAGCAGCCCAAGGGTTTCCAGCTCCGGACCTTTGACAGTTTTTCCATGCACTTTCACAGTTCTGGCGCAGCGAATAGGGCAGGTGAGACAGCCTTTGTTGGTAATATTAAACTCCTCAGCCAGACGCTCGCCGCTGACATCCTCGAAGTGCTCGTATTGACCTGCGGAGTAGTTTTTGGTGGAAAGCAGGCCGCGCATCTGCATGGAACTGACCAGACCCGCAGTACCAACCTTTGGAAGCTGGTTTCCGGTGAGTGGATGCTTCTGTAAGTAGGCAAACCACTTTTTGCACCATGCAGAGGTTTTCTCCTTGTCGTAAATGGGAACGGTCTTATTGCCCGTGACGGTGATGGCCTTCAGACCCTTCCAGCCCAGCACAGCGCCCATACCGGTGCGTCCGGCAGCCCGCTCGTCGGAGATCACGGCAGCATATTTTACTAAATTCTCACCGGCAGGACCGATGCACAGCTTGCCGAATTTCTTCTTGCCAACCAGTTGTGTCAGCATTTCCTGACACTGACTGACTCTGGTTCCCCAAAGATCATTGCAATCGTGGAAAATAAACTGGTCTTCATTGATTTCCAGCCATTTACGCCCCTGACATTTTCCTTTCAGGATCAGTGCATCATAGCCCGCTTTCTTCAAATGGAAGCCAAAGCTGCCACCGCAATTGGAGGAAGCCAGAATGCCTGTTTGGGGAGACAATGCGGAGATATTGAACCGGGCAGAGCTGGGGGCGCCGGTTCCTGTCAGCGGGCCGGTGGAGATCACCACCCAGTTTTCCTCGGAGAAAGCGGTTTCTTTGCCTGTCAGATGGTCACAGAGGATTCTGGCCGCCATGATTTTGCCGCCAAGATATAACTCCCGCTGTTCGTCGCTCCAAGGGTACTCGGATATAGCTTCGGTACTCAGATCTACCATCATGACCTTGCCCATGTAGCCTGCATATTTCGATGACATAGATGATCCCTCCTTTTTTTCCATTATATATACATACTGTATAAAATTCAATACAGAAATGAGAAAATATTGTAAAAATCAACAACACCGCAGAACGATGCGCTCTGCGGTGTTGAACGATTTAAACTAAAGGAATGGTTTCATATTCCTGATTCAGCAGATCAAAATAAAAGACAGTCCCAGTCTCCACGGGTCTTCCTACCAGCAGCTTGACACACAGTGCCGCCTGCATGGAAGCGCACAGGGCGGGTGTGAAACTGAGCACACTTTTATCACGAATCTCGATTTCCTTGGGAAACAGAACATCAAGCAATCCGTCGCCAGGCATGGAAATGGCAGCCTGTGCAACCCAGCCCTGAATGGCTCCATAAACGTAGGGAATGCCGTTTTTCGCACAAGCCTCAGCTAAAATACGGCGGCTGGAGATGTTGTCTAATGCATCCAGAACGATGTCGCATCCGGAAATCAGAGCATGAACATTTTTCACAGTCAGAAAATCCGCAACGGCATCCACTGCTACTTCCGGATCAATCGAGCGGATCCGATCTGCAGCAGCGTAGGCCTTGCTTGTCTCCAGCAGGGGAAGGGTACACAGCAGCTGCCGGTTCAGATTGGAGGGATCAAACACATCTCCATCCACCACCCGCAGCCAACCAACGCCAAGACGGGTCATTAGGTCAATGAGATGCCCTCCCAGACCGCCGCAGCCTACTACAAGTATACGCTTGCTGCGCAGAAGACGGCATTCTTCTTCCGTCAGTGCAGGAATATTTCGTGAGAAACGGGGTTCCATAGATCAACCGCCTCCAACTGCAGGGAAGAGGGAAACGATATCCTCATCCTTGACAGTGGTTTCCGGCTTTTGGTGGAAGCCATTGATCAGCAAAATGTTGACCTCGCTGCGCTGGATGTCAAGGGTGTCCATAATATCCTGTACCGTATGAATGGAATCCGGCTCCATCTGATAAATCTTCTGTCTGCCCTGTCGCAGACCGGCAAAAAGGCGAACTTCGATCATAAGGATTCTCCTTTTCTATAAATAACAGGGAGGGGTCGGAACCCCTCCCTTTCTTATTATATGGCTATTTGGGCAGTTTCGTCAAGCAGGAATTACTTGCCAACGCACTCGTCCAGACCCAGTCTCTTCAGAGTCTCGTCGGTGGGGAAGGCAGCCTCCCAGCCGCGGACCTTGTAGTACTCGGGCAGGGTGATGGGCAGCTTGGAAACCAGACCCTTGGAGGGACCGTCGGGGATGGGCTCTTCCAGCAGACGCTTGGGCAGGCGGTCATCCTCGGGCTTCATGCCGGCAGCCTTGTTGAACATTCTCTCAATGTTGTAGATACGCTCGCCGATCTCCAGAACTTCCTCAGGAGTGTACTCGGTGCCGCAGGCGGCATTTAAGAGCTTGGTGTACTCAGGAGCACCCAGAGCGAAGGAGGTGAACAGACACAGACCCATGGAGTCGATGACAGCGGTCAGATCCTGGAAGGTCTTGGACCAGAAAGCCTTCTCATTGGTAACGGTACGGTCCAGCTGGACGGGCAGGCCGACGACTTCGGGAGCGATGGTGTAGCCGCGGACATGGCAGCCGCCGCGGTTGGAAGTGGCGTAAGTAATGCCGATACCCTGAACACCACGTGCGTCGTAAGCGGGCATCTCCTGCTTCTTAACGGACATGGAAACCTCGGGCATACCATAGTGCTCGCACAGACGGGCGGAGCCGGAGCTCATCAGCCAATCCAGTTCGGTCTTGGGATCGCCCATGCGCTTGGTCCACTCGATCAGAGCGTGGGTGTTGCCCCACTCCAGAGGAGCACCGGCGCAGTCTTCTTCCTTGATGGCGCCGCGCTGATACAGTTCCATTGCGGCTGCGATGGTGCAGGGAACGGAGATGGCATCCAGACCATACTCGTTGCACCACATGTTGGCTTCGTTGACAATAGCCAGATCGTTGTTGCCGCAGTCAGCGCCGTAAGCCCACA
>JAFSCK010000164.1 GCA_017436785.1 Oscillospiraceae bacterium
TTTGGAGCCCTTCTTCACCGTGCCTGAGGGCTGCACCTCCGTCATTATCCACTGCGCTTCCATGGTCACCGTGAACCCCAACTATTCCGAAAAGCTGATGGCGGTCAATGTGGGCGGCACCCGCAACATCATCACCAAAGTCCTTAACCATCCCGAGTGTGAGAAGATGGTCTACGTCTCCTCCACCGGTGCCATTCCCGAGGAACCCCACGGTGTAAAGATCCGGGAAGTCAGCAAGTTCACCCCCTGCGATCCCAAGAAGGTGGTGGGCGCATACTCCCAGTCCAAAGCGACTGCCACCCAGATGGTGATGGATGCTGTTCAGGTTATGGGCCTGAAAGCCTGTGTGGTCCATCCTTCCGGTATTCTGGGCCCCAACGACCATGCTATTGGCGAAACCACCGGCACCCTGCTGCAGATCATCAAGGGCGAGATGCCCATGGGTATGCAGGGCAGCTTCAACCTCTGTGACGTTCGTGATCTGGCTGCCGGTACCATTGCCGCCATCGACAAGGGCCGCATCGGTGAATGCTACATTCTGGCAAACAAGACTGTGACCCTGAAGGAAATGTGCGATATGCTTCACGAGGAGTGCAACGCCAAGCAGATCAAGTTCTACCTGCCTCTGGACCTTGCTGATAAGATTGCCGCAGGTCTTGAAAAGCAGGCAGAAAAGACCGGAAAGATGCCCCTGATGACCACCTTCTCCGTTTACAATCTGGCAAGAAACAATGAATTCGACTACTCCAAGGCAGAGCGGGAGCTGGGCTATACCACCCGTTCCTATGAAGAGACCATCCACGATGAAGTCCAGTGGATGATCGCCGAGGGCCTCATCGACGGCAGCGGCGTTACCGAAAAGCATGCTGAGATGACTGACGGTCAGGTCAGTGAGGGCGGCTATACGGAAGCGATCGATCCCGTGGAAGCCTATAAGGCTATTGAAGAAACCGTTGTAGATACTTATCAGAAGGTAGAAGACAGTGTTGTGGGCGGCTATAAGAAGGTAGAGAACAGCTTTGTTTCCGGTTACAAGAAAATTGAGGATAAGTTCGTTCAGAAATTTCTGGCCCGGGAGGGAGAAACCACCGAAGAGGCCAAGGAACGCCTGAGCAGAAAATGATCACCTTTTTCTTCCGCAAAGGCACCGGCTGAAATGCCGGTGCTTTTGCAGGCCCAGAGGTTTACCACAATGACAGAACGAAAAGAAAACCGAAATGCACGCCGCTCCCGACAGATGATCCGGGAGGCTTTTGAAGCACTGCTGAAAGAGAAGGGCTTCCACAAAATCACAGTCACCGATATTGTTGCCCGGGCAGATCTGAACCGCTCCACTTTCTATGCCCACTATCCGGATATCTACGGAATTGTGGACGAAATGCAGGAGGAAATCATTCAGCGCAATATGGAACTGTTTCAGCAGATCCGGTTCCGGAACATTCTGAAAGACCCGAAGCCATATCTTCACTGCATTGCTGCAACCATGGAACAGAATCTGGAGCTGATGCAGCGCTTGGGCTTAACGGAGAACATCCATCGAAAAAGTGAGAAGCTTCAGGAAATGATGGAATACGATATTATGCACAATTCTGATATTCCGGAAACGGTACGGGAGTCAGCATTGTTTGGCATCCGGGTCCATTTCTTCCTGGGAGGCATTATCAATGCCTATCAGCGTTGGGCAGAGGGAAAACTGGACTGTACGCTCGATCAGGTTTCTTCACAAATTGGAGATATCATTTGCCAGTCAGCAAAAGCATTTCTGGAGACTGACTGGATGCGGGAATAAGAAAAACCATGTCATTCCGAGCCAGTGCGCACACTGGCGTGGGAATCTCCCGGATTTTCAAACATTTTTCGGTCATAATTGGCAGATTTTCGTTCTATCGGGGAGATTGCCACACCAGCCTGCGGGCTGGTTCGCAATGACATCTTAAAATATAGGCTGTTTTGACAGTCTGAAACTCCGACAATCTTTCCGGATTGTCGGAGTTTCCACATTGTACCCGCATTGTTTGTTGATTGTGCAAAATGGCATAGTTATAATAAAAATGACATCATAAAATGCAGCAATATCCCCGAAATGAAAGGAGTTTATCATTATGGCAAGACCCAAGATCATCAAAGCAGGCGGCGGTGAGCGCGGTCAGTTCATTCTCCGGGAATTTAACGACAATACTGTGCGCTTCGTGCTGAATTACCCCGGAATTGTGGATGTGGATATTCTCCGCAAGGCAATCAAGGCTGTGGTGGAGAGCGTGGATGTGCTCCACGGCACCTTCTTCACCGAAGGCATCAGTGCCCACTGGAAGCTGAACGAGAACATGGATGAAAGCAACTACTTCCTTTACGTGGAAACCGACGGTGATCCTGTGGTGACTGCCAACTCCCTGTCTCTGCTGCCTGTTTACTCTGAGGACAAGGTACAGATCCACTGCACTTTGGTGCAGAGCAAGGAAAAGAGCTGCGTGGTTGTCCGCATGAGTCATTTAGTGGTGGATGGCGGAGACGGCAAGTATCTGCTTGCCAAGCTGGCAGAAGCCTACAATATGATTGCCCAGACCGGCAGTACCGATGCTCTGGAAATCAAGAACGGCAGCCGTGCTCCGGAAAAGGTCTACGATACGGTCAGCAAGGAAGATATGAAGAAGCTGCAGAAGTCTTCTCCTTCTTCCTCCAATGTCCGCTCCTTCTATCCCTATCCCAATGAGGAACCGGGACGGAACCGGCTGGTGCTGAAGAAGATTCCCGCTGACGTCATGAACGCCGCCCGGAAAAAGGCAAAGGGTGTTGGCGCTTCCGTCAATGATATGATGATCGCGGCTACCTACCATGCCTATGCCAAGATGGAAAGCGTTGACCCGGCTGCTGCTATGTGCATGAACTCCACTATGGATCTGCGGCGTCATTGCGTGGACGGCGAATCCGAGGGCCTGTGCAATATGTCCGGCTCCTTTATGACGCTGCTGGAAAATGGTGTTTCTCAGTCCTTTGCGGAAACTTTGGCCATCATTGCCGAACAGACCACCAAGGTCAAGGAAAATCCGCTGGCTGGTCTGGAGGGCATGCCCATTGTTCATGCCTTGGCCCGGAAGGTGCCCATCGGTCTGCTGCTGGAGATCATGGGCAAGGTTTACGGCACCGCCCCTGTGGGTGTTACAAACTTAGGCAATCTGAAGTGCGCCGACTTTACTTTGGGCGGCATTGTCCCCAACGGTGGCATCTTCGGCGGTCCCCTGAAGAAGAAGCCCGGTATGCAGATCTCCATCATCAGCTTCGATGGGGAATGTGTTCTGGCGGTAGCTGTCCAGTGTACCGACGAGGATGTTGTCGTCTTGCAGAAGACCTTGGATGATATGGTGGCCGAAATTACCGCCTACGCTGCGGAATAAAAGAAGGAAGATAGAGAGATGAAAAAAGTGTTGAAAGTTTTGCTGATTATCCTTTTGATCATCATTCTGATCGTTGCCGGTGGATTTGCTTACCTGTACTTTAACGGTATGTCCGGCATGAGCAATACTTCCGAACCCAAAGAAGGCCAGATCAAGATCGCCTGCGCCGGTGACAGCACCACCTATGGTCACGGTATTTCCGGTTGGCCCAAGAATAACTATCCTGCTGTTCTGCAGAACCTGCTTGGCAAAAACTACCATGTAAACAACTACGGTGTCAGCAGCTTTGCTGTCCAGGAAAGCGCAGACCGCTCCTACCGTACCCTGCCTCATTATCAGGAAAGCCTTGCCTATGATGCCGATTACGTTGTGTTTATGATGGGCAGCAATGACTCTAAGCCCATCAACTGGAAGGGGGCCGATGCCTTTAAGACAGACCTGCTGAGCCTGCTGGATACTTACGGCGATAGCGAGATCATCCTTTGCACCCTGCCTTCCTCCTTCTTCCTGGAAGGTCAGACCGAGGGCGTGACCAATCACGATATCCAGCCTCTGATCGTGGAGGAAATCGCAGAAATCACCCGGGAAGTTGCCGTAGAGCGTGGTTATACCCTCATCGATATCCATGCACTGACTTCCCAGCATCCCGAATGGTTCGAAAAGGACGGTGTCCATCCCAGCAACGAGGGCGCAGCTGCCATTGCTCAGGAAGTTTATGCTGTGATCAGCAGCAAGTAAGGAGAGAAAAGATGCTTTATATTGTTTATGTTCTGGCAGGCCTTGCCGGTGGTGTCCTGACGGGCATGGCTGGTCTGACCGCCGCTATGGTTCTGACGCCTATCCTGTGCAGCGTCTGCGGCTGGAGCGGCTATGATGCCGTAACCCTGTCGCTGATTGCCAATGTTCCCTCCGCCATGGTCACCTGCTGGACCTTCTACAAAAACGGCAATATCCAGATGAAGAAGGGCATGCCAATGGCCGTGGTTGCCTTTGCCGGTGCCGTGGTGGGCAGCTATTTAGGCTATCTGTTCAGCATGGTTTCCGAGAATGGCATTAGCTATTTTGTCATCATCAGCAATCTGTTTATGGCTGTGAAGTTCTTCATGCCCGTGAAGGAAAAGAAGGAGAACCTTACCGCAGCCGAGGAACGGAAGGCCCAGCGCAAGACCGTCATCGCCCTGATCCTAGGCTTCCTCATCGGTGTCGAATGCGGCTTCATGGGATCTGCAGGCGGCGCACTGATGCTGATGGTTCTGACTATGGTGATGGGTATGGACACCAAGCTGGCTGTTGGAACCAGTTCCATGATCATGACCCTGGTGGCCCTTACCGGCGCAGTCAGCCATGTGGCTATGGGCGCAGCAGTTGACCTGATCCCCAGCATCGTTGTCACTGTCATGTGTACCATCGGTGCCGTTGGTTCTGCCCGGTTTGCCAACAAGGTCAGCGAACGCAAGCTGAACCTCACCGCAGGAACTGTGCTGATTCTGGTCAGTGTGGTATCCTGGATTTTAAGTAAGTAATGTAAGATACAGCCTCCTTAAACGCGTTATTCCACACAAACAAGATAGCAGCGGCTTTGATACCGCTGCTATCTTGTTTTTGCACGTAACGGATGTTATTTTTAGCTGTGATTCATAGGATCGGCTTCCATGATCTCCAACATCATCCTGGCTCCCAACCGGAAACTGTTCTGAAACAGCAAGTACTCCGCCATAGCTTGAAATTCCCGTACACAGTCCTGATATCTGGAGAACAGGTCTTTTTGTGAATCTGTCATGGTGGCAAGCAGCTTTTCTTCATTCCGGCTGATCAGCTGGAGCAGTTCTTTGTATTCTTTACTTGAGCTGGTATCGTATTCTGTTGGTTCAATGTTACCATAGCATAGGAAACCTTATTGCTGTAATCCAGATGGGTGTAGATATTGGAGGTGGTTCCAATATCACTATGAAATTGTCAAGCTGCAGGCGGGGCTGGAAAAACCCTTTCACTTAAGTATTAGGACACGGAATCCCCAAAAGTCCAAAATTTGGAGGAAGACTTTTTTGAAAAGTCCTTCTACTATGTAGTAGCGACACGGATCCTCTGTTTGTCTCAAAATTTTAGTATTATTTTTGAAACCCCTCTGTTATGTTGTAATGACACTGCACCCCTGGTTTGTTTCAAATTTTTCAAAATATTTTTCTCCTCATAATATTGATAGGACACGAGGGGGCGTTTTTGTTTCATCTTTGTCTGAAGAATTTTCTAAAAAACCTCTCATATAGGTAATATGGCAAGAAGGCTCAAAAAGTCCAAAATCCGAGGGAGCTTTTTTCAATAAAGAAAAATCTCTCTATAAGGGTAATATGGCACGCAGGGGCATTTTGTCTCACAAATTGAAATTATTTTTTTGAAAGGCAAATTTGGCAAGCAATGCAAGTGGCGTGCCATTTGCAAAAAAACCTTCCGCTGCGCTCCGGCTTTTCAGGCTTGTTGAGGCTCCCGCCCCAATCCCCAAACACGCAGAATTCTTCTGCGGCCACGCCCCGTTCCGGTGCTGTTTTTTGAAAACCGCTCATGTGGAAAAGCACAAGAAAGACGAAAACACTTTGCAATCACTGCGGAACTATGCTATAATACAAAAAAATCTGACAGAAGGGAGGCACCAGTTATGCTTGCAGCAATACCCCAGAAAACCGGCAATCTGACATTCGTATATGGTGCCGTGGCAATTCTTTCTGTCATGATGGTAATCTGCTATCTACTTTGGGAGAAGAAAAAGGAAAA
>JAFSCK010000165.1 GCA_017436785.1 Oscillospiraceae bacterium
CGGAAGAAGTTGGCAAGGGTGAACTTGCTGTCGGGACGGCGGACCACCATGGGACGACCTTCGTCCAGGTGGGTCACGCCCTCACCTGCCATATAGTTGCAGACCAAAATACCGCCGCAGTCGGGGTCGCCTTCCAAAGACTTTTCGTACAGTTTGGTGTAAACTTCACCGCTAGAAGGTGTTGCGCCGAATAACTCAGCAGTTTCTTTCAGAACAGAAACCCAGGCATTGGAATCGTTGGTGCAGTTGTTGCAATGGACCATCGCCACGGGCTTGCCGGTAGGGGTGGTTACGAGGTCAATCTCCTCATAGACCTTCTTCAAAGGATGCTCCAGCACCACCATGGAGAAGATAGAGGTACCGGCGGACACATTACCGGTTCTGGGAGCAACTGCATTGGTGGCAGTCATGCCGGTGCCTGCGTCACCTTCCGCAGGGGCAAAGGGAATACCGGGCTGGAGCAGGTTGTCCAGCAGAGTAGCGCCCTGCTCAGTTAGCTTGCCTGCGTTCTCACCTGCAACCAAAACCGCAGGCAGGATATCGGTCAGGTTCTTCCAGGGAAGATTTCTGGAAGCAACCAGTTCATCAAACTTGGCAAGCATGGTTTCATCGTAGTAGTTCTTCTCACTGTCGATGGGGAACATGCCGGAGGCTTCGCCGATGCCGATGGCATTGACACCGGTCAGCATATAATGCACATAGCCTGCCAACGTGGTAATATGCACAATCTGGGGAATGTGTTCTTCACCGTTCAGAACAGCCTGATACAGATGGGCAACGCTCCAGCGCTGAGGGATATTGAAGCCGAACAGAGCCGTCAGTTCCTCAGCCGCCTGACCAGTGATAGTATTCTGCCAAGTTCGGAAAGGCACCAGCAGGTTCCAGTCCTTGTCAAAAGCCAGGTAGCCGTGCATCATGGCGGAAATTCCCATGGCCTGCACAGATTCCCGGTTTTCCACACCTGCAAGGGCGGTTTTCAGACCCGTCCAGACATCACGAAGCTGATAGGTCCAGATTCCATTCTCATAGGTACTTTTCCAAGTGTAGTCACCGGAAGAAACAGGAACATGGTTTTCGTTGATGGCCACCGCCTTGATTCTGGTAGAACCAAGCTCAATACCTAAAAATGTGGTTTCCATTTCATTACCTCCCGGATATAAAATTTTGGTTTTCCAAATACAGTATAGCGAATCAGATATATGTTTTCTTTGACAAATGAACATGTTTATTATACTAGTTTTACTTTCATATCCAAATCAGCATTTTCGACAGTTTGCATGATTCGCCTTTGTTGAATATGATAAACCCCGGTCAATCTTGAGATTGACCGGGGTTTATTGATTTGAATATCAGAAAAGTTTATCAACTAACTTTAGACTTTCTTCTCTAGTATAGAACCTTTCCACAGAATGAAGGCTATGGCGCACAGAGGAAGTTTCCAGTTGCAGCTTCTGTGCATAATGGCTGTATTCCTCCGGGGTCATGCCATACTGCTGTTGGAATGCCCGTGAGAAATATCGATAGTCTGAAAATCCAGACTCCATACACACATCCAGCATCCGTTTCCCACCCGCTGCAATCAGTTTACAAGCGCAATTGAAACGCATAGACTTCACATAATCCTGAAAATTCTGATTCATGGTTTCTTTAATGAAGCGAGACAAATAGCTCATAGAGCAACCTTCTGCCTTCGCAAAATCCGCAAGGCGTATCTTATGCATGTAGTTCTCGTCAACAAAGTGGATGAGCCGCTGCAGCCGGGCATTTCGTTTATTGACGCTGGCAGTTTCTTCGGCAGTCAGTATATGGGAAGGAAGCCTTGTCAGCAGCTGGTGCAGCACCATACAACTCTGGCCAACACACCACAGTCCGTAATGGGCTTCACGGTGAAGATACGCTTTCAGAATGTTCAAAACAGAGTCCTTCAGTTGCGTAAGTTCCTGTTCTGACAAGTACTCATGGGGCAGTTTTTCATCTATCTTCATGTTTGGAAGTGCAGGCAAGATTGAAGAAGATATCTGCAAGCAGATGAATGTTGAACTATTTTCTTTCTTATGAAATTCATGAGGCTCATTGGGGCTGAAGAGAACCATCTGCTCCGGTTGCACAAGAAATTGATTCTGACTGCAGGTCACCACCAAGGGGTGATCTAGAACCCAAATCAGCTCCCATTCAGGATGGACATGGGGGGTGCGATAATCTATGGTATCAAAAAAGATACTTAATCCATCGATCTGACGATGTTCTATGATTTCCAGTTCATTCATGTTCTTCCCTCCCCTTGTATTATAAACTCAAATCAAAAAAGGTGCAAGCGCAATGCCCACGACGTACCCAAAACATTTCTTACGAAATGTCAAGTTTATTCAATCAGGCGTAGCGAAGCCAAGCGCCATGACTTGATTATATATTTTACATTGGTATTTCGTCTTCATTTTGGATTTCATTTGAATATTCATCAACTTTGTCTGGTTCATTCTTCATTTCCCCATCATTTTGTTGGCTATCAGGAATGTCGATTACCCGATAGAATAATAGTGCCGATAACAAATCCGATTGATTCACACATTATTAAAGGAGGAAAAAACATGGCATACTCTATTGATTCCAAAGTGAAAGATCTAAGAAAGAGCGAAGCAGCAAGCGACATCATTGCGCAATATACCCCGGGCTTTAAGACTGATCCCCAGATGAAGCTGGTCGGTGCACTAACCTTCCGTAAGCTCTGCTCCTTCCCCCAGGCAGGCCTGTCTGCAGAACAGCTGGCTGAAATTGACGAAAAGCTGAAGGCACTGGGCTAACAACATATCAACGCCGCTGCATGATGCAGCGGCGTTTCCTTATTCCCTGCCAATTTCCTGCTGAAGCTGCTCTGCTTTTAGAAGGATCTGAATACGTAGCCGTTCATCCGGATCTTCGAGATCGCAATTCAGTTCCCGTTTGATTCTGGATAGACGCTCAATCAAAGTACTCCGGTTAATAAACAACTTTGCAGTAGCCTTTGTTACGCTCATATTATTATCCAAATAGACACGCAATGTTTCAATATAGCTGACCGGTGATTTCTCGTCGTGCTGTTTCAATCGTCGCATTCCCTCAGTATAGTACATCTCCATAGGTAAGTTACCAATGGCATTGATCAGCAGTTCCCGCAGGGCATAATTCTGGAACGCGTAGAAGCCCTCACCTGGGTGAAACAGCTGGCCATTTTCCAAAGCAGCACAGGCCTGAAAATAGTAGGGCTGGGCTAGATAAATATCGTGAAAAGGGTCGCTGATGCCAACACAACAGTCGAATGCCCGAAGCAGTGGCGTCAGACGTTTTGTCAAAAGAGGCAAATAACTTTGATCTTCTGCCTGTTCTGCGGAAACCTCAATAAAGCAGACAATAGAACTATCGTATTCAAACGCCACCGTTCGTCTGAATTCATCCTCGATAGCATTACACAAATACTTTACCGGAAGCTGAACCAATGGGCTTTGGAACTTGATTTTCACACAAATATGCTCCTGCTGCAGGTAAGAAGTATCAATGGTACGGCGCTGATTAAGGGAAACCTGGAGTCCATCAACAATATCCAGCAATGCCTGCCGAAGCTTGCTTTGGTCATTATCTAGAGCTGTAGAGTACCTGCGCAAAGCAAGCTGCATCATTTTTGCCAGGTACACCGCTAAAACATTATCGCTTTCACGATATCTACGATTTCGGTAATCGATTGACATACAGCCGGAATATTCACCATTTTCAAAGAGATTGACATTCAACGTCGTACTTCCCGGAAGCTTCAGCAGCAGCGGTTCCTTTACATTCGTGGACAATTCATGCAATTCCATAAATTCGTTCAGTGACTCCAATGGAAGCCCTGTGCTTCCATTGCTGCCCCAGCTAATCCGATCCATCTTCGCCAATTCCATGAAACTGAAATCACTGTGTGCCAGATAATGAAAATTCGCATTGAGCACCACGATAGGATTATCAAAAATTTCTCGGCTGCATGTAATCATCTCATTCAGATTGGCCGTACTGTCCAGAATCTCCCGCAATGCGTCGGACCAGCGGTCAAAGCGGTTATATATACGACTGACTATATTAAACACATGTGTGCTTCGCACATCGGCACGAATTTGTATTAGATTACATTTACCTAAATATCGCGGCAGGTAGACGCTGTCACCCAGCAAAATGAGCAGTGTGTCCTTGTCAATCCTTGGACGCAGAGGCAGATCCTGAGCCTTAATCAGGTAAACATGATCTGTCCGGAAACGATCCTGGGGTTTTTCGTAGAACTCCGGCCGCTGCAGATGCAATGCGGAATCTTTCTGTCCATGATAAACTGCATCCAGTTCACTTGGCAGGTTGTCCAAAATCATATTCGCGCTCAGCTTCACAACGGCACCTCCATTTTGAGGGATATATCAAAATAGTATCCGAAATCCTCTGATTGATTTATTGTCATTATATCACATTCCTTCAGGATTTTGTTCAACAGTTTTTATTATTAGGTCATTATATATACCCAACAAAATGTACGGTTTTTCACCCAATTACCCAACACTTTGAAGTCTGCCATTCCAAGGAGATATTACCTAAAATGAACATTGACAAAATACCCGGTCAGCCGGCTAGATTAAGGAGGTCATTTCATGCCATTGAACGACAAACTCGATAAAACCAAATGCGTTACAACCGTATGGGGAAAGCTGATCCCGGAACATGAGGCGTACAACTACGCCTTGCGCCATATCGCTGCTTTCACCGCAAACATTTTCCAGGTCATGCGAATTCTGGAACCTGATTTTGAAAAGAGAACCGAGGCAATTTGCGAAACATCTTATATGTTCAATATGGCCGCATGCAGTGACGAATACAAAGCTGCTTTCTACGAGGAATGGAGCATCCCAGAATTCTGTGAACGTTCTTCCTGGTTGGGCGGCATTGTTGGCGATTCCGGCGACGAGTATCAAAACATGGCCGGACGCGTTATTCAGTTTACCCGTGACCGGGTAGAGAAGGAACTGGATACCTGCCCCTGGGATATTGTCGGTGCAGAGCTTTGCAACATGACCACTGCTATGTTCACCGCTAATTTCGATATTGAAGCCGCCATCCCCGGTGAAAACGAAGTATCTCTGAATATGTGCGAAGCCCGTGGCTGTGGTGACCGGAAGTGCCGTGTCGTAGCCGAGCGCCGCGATACCTTTAATCTTCCCAAACAGGGCTGGCTGGATCACATGGGAGCTCCTGTCATGCCTGTCCATAACACGCCTGAGGAGCGCACTGTGAAAGAATGCCAGTTTGTCCGTAACGGTGTTTACTCTCAGGCCTTTGGTGAAGAAAAGACCCTGGAATGGACTTACCGCTGGAGCATGGAGAAAGGCTGGGTCTGGTGTGTAGCCTTCCCCCTAATTGCCATTCGTGATATGGCAGAAACTGAAGAAGAGTTTGAGCGGATCTTCAAGATCGTCTTCGCTACCGCAGGTAAGAACGAGTTCATCGAACCCTTTGCGAAGGAAGGCCTGAGAAGCTGGCTGGGTGTTCCTCATGAGATTGGTTGGAACGACCCCCGGCTCATGGGTGGCTACATCAAGAACATTATGGACACCCAGCTGGTTCCCAACGAACTGGATGCTTTCACCAAGGATGAAGTCCGAATCAAGGTCAAGGTGGAAGACTTCACCGGGCGCTTCGAAATGGCTCCCATTGACGAACTGATCCTGGGCTACGAGACCATGTGGCACAACATGGTCAAGACCATGGTTTCTCCTGAATGGTCATGCTGGTTCGAAGATAAGGAGGAAGAAGAAATGACCATCGTTGTCGGCAGAAAGATCGACAAGCGGATGGTATAAGAAGGGAGGCTAAGCACTATGTTATTTCGTGAAGATACCGTCGCCCGCGCCCAGCATCAGGCTGTCCGTGAAAACGCAGGCTGGTACCGCTGGACGCATGATCTGGTGGAAGTGAAGGGCACAGACGCGCTGAAATTCCTGGACCACCTGTTCGTGAACAACATTGCAAAGGCAGATATCGGCCGCACCAAGTATACTACCATGCTCAATGAGGATGGTAAAATCATTGATGACACCATTGTCATGCACATGGGAGAAAATCTTTACTGGGTATCCACACTTTACGCACCTCAAATGATCAAATGGATGGATGCCCATAAGGGTGAAAATGATATCACATACAGAGACATGACCCAGGACATGGATATGTATGCGGTTCAGGGTCCCAAATCCCCTGCCGTATTAAACACGCTTCTTTCTCATCCGGTGGATGCGCTGAAACGGTTCCAGGTCGCAGATAATAAGATTGGAGATATCCCCGTCATCATCCACCGCAGCGGCTTCACCGGTGAAAACGGCTTCGAAATTTACTGCGATATGAACGACTCCGCAGCCGTTAAAGAGGCTATACGCGATACCTGTGAGGTCCATAGTGCACCTGAACTGACCATCCTTGAGGTCTATGTCCGCAGTCTGCCTGTGGAAAAAGGATTCGCTCTGCGGCAGGATATGTACCTAATGACTCCATATGAATGTGGTCTGGAGTGGTCTGTTGATCTGAGTAAAGATTTCATTGGCCGTGATGCGCTGGTAAAGGCTAAGGAGGAGGGTCCCAAATGGGTTCTGGTGGGTCTTGAGTATCTGGCAGAATCATATGAGGATATCGCCCAGATGGAAATTGTATATCACAAGGGTGTCCCCTGTGGTCGTGTGAAAGCAGCGATTTATGGTTATACCGTGGATAAGAACATTGGCTATGCAGTAATCGATGCCCGCAAGGCAATCATAGGAAGGGCCGTCACTGTTGGATGCAACAATTCTCCCGCCGTCATCGTAAAGAAAGGATGGATCTAAACAATGAGACTGGAAGGTAAATCCATTGTTGTTACTGGCGCTTCTGCCGGTATGGGACAGGCAATCGTTACCCGCTTCGTCCAGGAAGGTGCCTATGTGGTGGCTGTTGCCCGCAGAAAAGAACGACTGGAAGAGCTCGCTGCAGAACTGAAAGATGCCCCTGGCAAGGTGATCATCTATGCTGGTGACGTCAGCAATCCTGCTGTATGTGAAGGCATGATTGATCTTGCAGTGAAGGAATTTGGACGGCTGGATGTCCTGGTAAATAATGCAGGCATCATGGATGACAACACCGCTGTAGGCGATATGTCCGATGAAATGATGGAGCGTATGTTCAAGGTGAATACATACGCACCCCTTTACTCCATGCGAAAAGCCATTAAGGTCTTCCTGGAGCAGGATGACGAAAGCGGCAACATTATCAATGTGACTTCCGTCGGCGCAGTTCATCAGACCGCAGGTGTTGCATACTGCGCATCTAAGGCAGCCATCGCTTCCGCCACGAAAAACACCGCCTTTATGTACATCGACAAGGGCATTCGCTGCAACGCAATCGCCCCAGGCGGTGTGCTGACAGACATTCCCCTGGTCATGCCCACGGCAAATGAATTTGGTTTTAAGCGCACTAGCAGCCTGCTGACTCACTCTCCTGAGTTGGGTATGCCTGAGGACATCGCAAATGCCGCACTGTTCCTGGCCAGTGACGAATCTCTCTTCGTAAATGGCTCTGTGATCACCTGCGACGGCGGCTGGACCTGCTTCTAAGGCAATCTAGCGAGAATCAGATAAGACACCAATATGTGCAAAACTCCACCGCTGCGTGCGGTGGAGTTTTTTGATTCATAATAAAAATTGTAAATCATGCCGATTTACTTCCAGTATTTCCCTCCGGGAAGATGATTTTGAACACAAAGAAGTAGATCACCATGCTGATGCCGCCGGTCATGACGATGGTCACGATATTGTAGATAAAGTCGGGCACCAGTGTTTTTGCGACAGCAACCCAAATGCAGTTAATAGAGTTAACCACAAATGTCACTACTACCCATGCAACAAAATACCACATACCCTGCCACCAGGGATTTCCGTGAGAACGGAAGGTGATATTTCTCTGCAGGGGGAAATTGATGCACTGGGCGGTAAAGGTTGCAATTAAGAAGGCGATCAGATAAGCAAGGCCTCCCTCTTCCACACCGTAACCAATTACATTCCATGTAAAAGTCTGATCAAACAATGTAAGTTCAATATTGGGCCACCCCCAACCGATATTTGCGTATTGGGAGAACAGTCCTGGCAGGAACTGAAGCAGGACATACTGCCAAACCGTTACCAGATTGCTGAACAGGTAGAACATTCCACCTTCACGAACCCATTTAGAGATTTTCGGATATTTCTCAGTAAAGCGGCTCCACCATGTTTTGATTTTTTCCATTTACTGTTCCTCCAGTTTCTTGACAAATGCGCTGTTGGCACTGAGGTTCTTGAAAAAGTCCACGATCAGGCGTCCCAGGCCACGGAAGAAGTGACCGTTAACGATGAACAGAATATCATCCACCATCTTATCGCTAACCATGCCGCCTGCCATCTTTCCCATGGCACGGAAGGGCATATTGTAGATGAACAGAATATTCAGGTCAGGCTTGCCTTTCGCCTCCGCCTTCTCTTTCAGGGAAGTAAGTACTTTATATGCCAGACGGGCAACGGGACTCTTTGCATAGTACAGCTGGCAGATGGCATCGTTTTTCTGAAGTTCACCGCTCCAGTGTCCGTCGGGGATGGGATGCCCCAGAAGCTTCCCGAACTCCGAATCACTTACATTCTCGATCTTTCCGCTTTCATAGCTGGGCAAGCTTTCATAAGGCATAGGCGCAATATCGCCCACCACATGGATCGTCTGAGCCAGCTTCACGTCACTGACATTGGAGGCCACCATGATCTCATAGTCAGCAGTCTCCACTTCCCAGCGGTCCGTGATCACATTGAAGTAGCGGAAAGCCTTGTCGTCCAGTTGGATCAGCACCGTTTTACTCTCTCCAGCCTTTAGGTTCACCTTGGCAAAACCCTTCAGTTCCTTCCTGGGGCGAAAGATCTTTCCGTTCTTGCAGGACACATAGACCTGCACAACCTCTGCGCCGTCCATGTTGCCGGTGTTGGTGATGGTAAAGGTTACCGCATCCTTTGTAGCTTCGATATTGCTATACTCAAAAGAAGTATAGGACAGACCATAACCGAAGGGATAGCGGACGGGTTTGTTCACGGTGTCATAATACCGGTAACCGATGTACAGACCCTCCCGATGCTCGCAGGTGCGCTCCTTGCTGGGATAGTAGGGATAAGAGGGATTATCCTCAAGCTTTTCAGGCCATGTCTCATTCAGCTTGCCACTGGGGTTGACCTTGCCGATGATGGCATCCACCATGGCGCCCGCGCCTGCCTGACCACCAAGGTAACCGTTGATGGCGGCACGGTAGGTGCTTCTGTCGGGCATCACGAAGGGAGATCCGCCGGAGATCACCAGAACGATATTCTTGTTTACCTTAGCAACTGCTTCGATCAGCGCCTGCTGGCCCTTGCTCAGCTCCATAGACAGGCGGTCCATGCCTTCGGACTCGGCAATCTCATCCAAACCGATACACAGCAGGACGATTTCATTGCTTTGTGCCAGCTTTACCGCATCTGCGATCAGTTCCTGCTGGGGATGGGGGTCGAACCGGGAGAAGCCCTTGGCAAAGCCGGTAACTTTCAGGCCGGCTGCCTTAGCGCAGTCCAGGAAATTATCCAGCTTGGTGGGATTGACTTGGGAGGAACCTGCGCCCTGATAACGAGGTGTCTGGGCGAAGTCGCCAATGACAGCTACACTCGCATTGGGTTTCAACGGCAGGATACCGTCATTATCCAGCAATACGATAGAGCCTTCCGCGCACTTCCGGGCAATGTCATGGTGGGCATCCACATCAAAAGATTTACGGGCATTGGCAACAGCCTCAGTCCGCTCAAAAGCCACTTTCAGGAACTCTTTGACCCGGAGGTCCAGCTCCTTTTCGCTAATTTTACCAGCCTTTACATCCTCCACAAGGCCGATGGCACAGCCGGGGCCGGGAGCGGGCATCACCAGATTGGAGCCGGCTCGTACACCCTCGGTATGCTCATTGTCTCCGCCCCAATCGGTAACCACAAAGCCGTCAAATCCCCACTCGTTACGAAGAATCTCCGTCAGCAGATGGTAATTCTCGTTAGCATATTCACCATTGACCATATTATAAGAAGACATGATAGACTGGGCATGACCCTCCTGCACGGCGATCTCGAAACCGGTCAGGTAGATCTCCCGCAGGGTTCGCTCGTCCACCACGGAGTCCATAGCCATTCTCCGCAGCTCCTGAGAGTTGACGGCAAAATGTTTGGGGCAGGCAGACGGACCCTTAGACTGGATACCTTTGATGTAAGCGGCAGCCATTTTGCCTGCCAGATAGGGATCTTCTGAAAAATACTCAAAGTTCCGGCCGCAGAGGGGGCTGCGCTTCATATTCAGACCGGGACCAAGGACCACATGGACATCATTGGCAGCAGCTTCCTCGCCCAGCGCCTGACCCAGCTGCTCACCCAGCTCCAGATCCCAAGAGTTTGCCATGGTAGCAGAGGTGGGGAAACAGGTAGCGGGAACGGATGCATTCAGGCCAAGATGGTCACCTGCACCTGCCTGCTTGCGAAGGCCGGTGGGGCCATCGGACAGGAAAATGGCAGGAATCCCCAGCCGCTTTACCTCCCGGGTGGTCCAGGTAGACCAGCCCTGCAACAGCGCGGCTTTTTCTTCCAGCTTTAATTGCTGGATATATTCATTGATTTCCATATCGTCCCTCCTGCAAAACAGCGCACAGCTATTTCACATTTTATCTTATTATCATATCAAAACCACAGAATGCAAATAAATGATGTATATTTACTCACCATTATTTTTAAAAATACTTTTACTGTCCATCTGGACCGTTTCCAAATCCACACAAATTCGGTTCATCGCCGTATTTGTGGTTAGAATAGTAATACCTTTCTGTGCCGCATCCAGCATATCCTCCGGGCCATCTACGGTCCACAGGTTCACCAGTATGCCCCGGTGCTGCATCGCCCGGATACCCTCTGCAGGAAAATTCTGATTAGGGCTATATGCACCGTTAAATCCGTCCGTCTGGGGGTAAGCAGAGCGTATCAACTTATCCGGAGAATTGATTCCAACATTAACGATAAGAGATGCTCCTACCTCCGGCATTACTTCCCGGGAACGAGCCACCTGTTCCGTATGGAAGCTGATGATATTGATTCGGTCCAACATATCGTATTCTTCTGCCAAAGTACAGATTTTTTCGATGCAGTGAGGATTTTCCGATTTTACTTCAATGATCAAATGGACACTGTTTTCTTTCATCAGCGAGAAGAACTCATCCAGAAAAGCAATTTTGCTGTTGCTATAAGCGCCCACCGGGTTTAGGGTATAGCACTTCAGTTCTTTCCTTGTTAGCGATTTAACAGATACATCGGCCTGTTCCACAGTTGAGTCTTTCAATGTGTAATCATGGTGAATAGCAATATGACCGTCTGCGGTCAGGAATACATCACATTCCACAGCATCCGCCCCTGCCTTGACCGCCTCCAAAAATCCTTCCACAGAGTTTTCAGGGGCCAGGGATGCAATTCCGCCATGGGCAGCGATAAAGGGACGGCGGACAAATCTCTGGGTGTCATCCACCGACTCATACAGCTTGTAAACTGCTTCAGAATCAGTTACCACCACATGGTTGGCACCGCAATCCACGGCGTCATAGCATGCCGCTTCTGTATCCATATTCGGGCAGAGCATCACGGAAATAAAGCGCAGCTGTAAATATTCCGCTTCTTCTCTCGTGGCAGTTGAAATTACCGCAATATCTGCACCTGCATGATGCACTTGCTGCGCACAGGCTGCACCTTTTTCTTGCGTAATCAACCCCTTGCGAACACCCGACAACGAAACTTCTTTTAGAACATCCGGATCATCTGACACCACCAGAAAATCTGTCGTTCTGCTCTTTTTTGAAAATTCCTGAAGATACTGCGCAGCAGAAATTGTATTCAGTTCAAAAACAGGAACAATTCTGCCATAACAGGAGAAAAAAACATCTGCAAGGGTAAGCTTTATATCCCCAACGACCACTTCCCTGCCCGTTTCATCTACCACAAACCAAGCAGCTTGAGGCGGCCGATCAGATTCCAGCATTTGATACTGTTCCTGCGTATCTACTTTCAGCACAACACTAGGCGGTGCAATCAATGCAGTCTCCGGTTCATAAACCGTACGAATGATGTCCGGTTGGGCCGTTTGCATTGGTGCGTGCGTTGCATCGGTGGGTTCTGTATGCTCATCTGCTGCGGCACAACCTGCTGTGAAAGCCAGCAGCAACACCAGCGCTGCCAGCCATCTGTATTTTTTCACCCCCGGCACCTCCTGTTCACTTCAGCTCAAAGCTGTGAAAATTCACATACCCCTGGCCACAGAAGCGGAAGTACAGTGGCTTTACTCCATCGTCCGCAGAAACATTTCCAGAGAAGCTTTTTTGTTTTCCCTCTAAGCGGACAACTATCACACTGTTGATTACGGAGAAATCAGGCGTGAAAGACAGCTCCATAACCCCCTCAGCACTTCCGCTTAACGCTACTTCTATCCGACGCAGATCAGAAAGAACAAAATATTTGAACCCCGCCACACTTCCGTCACGTATATTGGCGATGAACTGGTCGCCATCTTTTTCCCGGTCTTTTCCGCTCTGGGTAAAGTAGGGATGGTTTTTCAGACGACCTTTGGGATTGCTTCCGTCATAGCGGCCCACGCCGTCCTTTGACCACAGGTTGCAGGCGATTCGGGCTTCATATCGTCCTTTCCCCTCCAGCGGTTTCCCATTCAAACCGCAGGAGGTGACCTCCGCCTGTAGAAAATGTCCATCCGGCGTCCGAATCAGCTTTTCCGCACAGGCCTGCCGGGAATAGGAGTGACGATTCGTTTGACGATGGTAGAATATATACCAGTCATCTCCAATGTTCAGCATACCACCGTGGGTATTGCCCAGATAGTTAAGGCCATCTTTTTCCTCTTCCCTGCCGTCCATAAACAAATCGCCCAGACTAACCAGCGTACCGCCATAGCGGAAACCACCGTCCGGCCTATCACTTACGGCATAGCACAACTCATGGTTATGGCGGGAGGAATAGACAAATATGTATCTGTCTCCATCTTTGCGAATGGAGCTCGCTTCAAAAAATTCGTGATTTCTAAAAGAACCGAGACCCTCTTTTGGGAAGATCACCTTGGGTTCAGTCTTGATGGTGAGCATGTCCTTTTCCAACTCCATGACAGTTCCGCCGTCATTTTTTAGCTGGATTCCTCCGGTCACGATGGCCGGGGTTGGGGTATAGAATCCGGAATACAGCCACACCCTGCCGTCATCGTCAACCAGAACACCGGGGTCAAAGGGGAACTGGTCACCTTTCCTTCTTCCCCAAAGGGTTCCATCCGGATATTGGATATGACCTAAAAACTGAAATGGTCCAACAGGTGTCTCACTCACTGCCACACCCATGATCCCCATGAAATCGAAGGCATAGTACAAGTAGAACAGGCCATCTGTCCCCTGTACCACATCCGGTGCAAACAGCAGGCGAAGGCCCAGTTTATTTTTGGGATCCTGATTTTTTCGGTAAATAACTCCCTCATATCGCCAGTCAGACAGGTCATCCTTAGGAGCGGACCAGCAGACATAGTCATTCATGCAGAAAATAGGCGCATTAAACCGGTCATGGGAGCCATAGACATACACCCGGTCTCCAAACAATCTTGGCTCCCCATCCGGGATATATTCCCAACTGGGAAGATAGGGATTGAATGTCTGTGTTTTCATGGGGTACACCTCCTTATCCCCTTATATGCGTGATGCCCCGGCACAAAGCCGGGGCCACCACTTATCAAGGAGGAGCAATGAACTCTAATTTACTGAATGGAAGCATATGCCTTAGCGCAAAGCGTTCCATCCGAGACGGACACAGTCAGCTGATCGCCAGCCCCGGCCTGAACAACCGCCAGTGCCTCGCCAAAATAAGTGTCGGAAATTTCGTCCAAGTAGCTTACCTTTGGATCATAATAGGGGCATGCGCTGCCGAAACCCAGCAGTTTACCGCCGGATACTTCCACCTTCAGTGTACCGCGGCACAGAGGCTTCGTAATGCCTGCACCATCTGTATATTTCAGTCGAATGAACGCCAGTCCCCCGGGTTTTACCGACGGCTGCTCTGCCAGCGCACGCAGGTGGGTCTCAGGCCCAGCGCTGCGCAGGATAGACCTGCCAGTCTCCTTGCCGTTTGCATCGTAGGATACGGCTTCGAGCTTTCCGCGCTGATAAATGCAGCTGAATCTGGCAATACAGTCATTCTTCATTTCTTTTTTGCCAACCAGCTGACCATTGACATACAGCGCCACACTTGCTGCCCGGGCATAGACCTCCACATTGGCCTTTTTGCCCTCACAGCCTTCCCAGCTCCAGCTTTCCATAGCATTGGACATCTTCCATGCGGAAGGAGAATGCTTTTCCCCTGTATGATTCACAGGGCATACAGCAATTCTGGGGCCCTGCTCCAGTTCAAAAGCCACACGGGTATAAAGCGCCTCACCCAAAGGCTTACCTGTCAAATCAAGACGTCCGCTGCCTGCGGAGATCCAGCCTACGCCATGATCGAACTGCGGCGCATAATCCTGATACTCCCAACTGCCGATGCCCACTTCGCCAAGATAGTCCATGCCTGCCCAAACAAAGTCTCCTACTAAGCGGGGCTCCTGCTTGGCCTGCTCCCAGAATCGGTAAGCATCATTGCAAAAGGTCTCACTGCCAAGGATCAAGCGGTCTGGGTATTTTTTCAAATCATGGGCATAACGGTAGGCACCATAATTGTAGCCTGCGATATCCATATTGGCAAAAGCATCTCGGGTCTTCCAGTCGCAGAAAGGAAGGGTTGCTCCCATCTTCATAAACTGGTCGCCCATAAGACCCGCCAGGTTGTTGAAAAATTCACTGCCCACAGCAGATGCCTTCTTGGCCTGTTTTCCTGCAGCGCGGGCTTTTTCCGCTTTTGCAGCTTCCTTTTTCGCTTTGTCATCACTGTAAACGCCAAAGCCAACAGAGCTGAGGAAATTGAAGAAAATATTGACACCGCAGGTAACCGGACGGGTTCCATCCAGCTGGTGCAGATACTCCGTCATTTCTTTCGTCAGTGCAATACCCTTTTGCTGAGCGGTCTCGCTGACCTCATTGCCGGTGGAATACATGATGACACAGGGATGGTTATAGTCCTTCTCCACCATATCCAGCATATCCTGCTTCCACCAGTCAGAGAAGTAAGTTACATAGTCATACTCCGTCTTGTGGATATACCAGTGGTCGATATATTCATCCATCACCAGAACACCCAGACGGTCACAGGCATCTAGCAAAGCCTTGGAACAGGGATTGTGGGCACTGCGGATAGCGTTGTAGCCATTTTCCTGCAGCAGACGCACCTTCCGTTCCACAGCATCCGGCCAGCAGGCCGCACCAAGGACACCGTTATCATGGTGGATGCAGGCACCCCGAATGATCACCCGCTTGCCGTTGATCAGAATGCCATCCTTGCCCCAGCTAAGGCTGCGAATGCCAAAGGTAACTGTTTCTTCATCCGTTCCAAAACGAACCTTGCAGGTATACAGCTTAGGGTTCTCCGGGCTCCAGAGGCCGGCATTGGGGACATCCACATCCACGCAGATATTCCCATCTGTTTCGATTTCACGGGTAGCAACGGCTTCAGCGCCGTCCAGAATGTCAATTGTAACCGTTCCTGCACCGGTAGTTTTCACGGAGATCTCAACCTTCGCGGGATCAGTGGAAATGGTTCGCACACGGACACCATTGAGCATAATGTGCTCCTGATCCGCCACCCACAGATTGACAGGGCGGTAAATACCTGCGCCGGAATACCAGCGGGAATTGGGCTGATCCGCATTCCGGGCGATGACCTGAATGAGATTATCCTGACCGTTTTTCAGGTGGTCGGTCACATCCACATAGAAATTGGTATAGCCGTAAGGACGGAATGCCAGTTTCTCACCGTTGACCAGAACCTCCGCCTTCCGGTAGACACCCTCAAATTCCAGAATCAGCTTCTTATTTGCCAGTTCCGGACCGGGAGTAAAATGCTTTTCGTAGAGGTAATCATGGCCCTCAAACCATGCACCGTTGATGCCACAGGCCGCAAGCTCTGTGCGAGGCTCTGCCAGCATGGCATCGTGTGGGATCAACACCGGTGCTCCCATTTCGGGAGCACCTAGGTGTTTACAAGTCCAATCGGAGCAGAAGGAAAATTTACGCATCGTCTTCCCTCTCTATCTATTTTTTATGCTGTCTTTTTCTTGCTGCGAATCATCATGAATGCACTGCCTGCGGTGGCAACTGCCAGAACGCCGATCAGGATGTACAGTGCCATCTGCCACCAGGGAGTGACAGCAACAACGGTAGCATTGCCCACATTCATAGCATGACTATGGGTAATAGAGTAAGCAATGTTCTTGGTTGCTCTCTGTACTGCGGTGACAATGGCAGGATCCTTATCCAGACCGTCCAGCGTTGCCATACCCATGGAGTAGCCGTCCCACAGGTCCTGGCCAGCCAGAACACCCATACGGTAATCCATGTAGTTTGCCATGACAGAGCAGTCGGTGATGGCCGCGCCGGTCATGCCCCACTCATCGCGCAGGATGCCGGTCATCAGGCCGTAATGAGCGCCTGCCCAAACGACACCAATGCGGTTGAAGGAGCTCATGACGCCCATGCCGCCGCCTTCCACGATGCTGCCCTCGAATCCTTCCAGATAGACTTCGCGGATAGCCTGCTCGTTGGACCAGGTGGAGATGCCGTAACGGCCTTCCTCCTGATCGTTCAGTGCAAAGTGCTTGGTAAAGACATATACGCCTCTGTCCTGAATGCCCTTGACCTCAGCGGCAGCCATCTTGCCGGACAGCCAGCCGTCTTCGGAGTAGTACTCAAAGTTTCTGCCGGAGTAAGGCGTTCTATGAATGTTGGCGCCGGGGCCATAGATGCCGGAGAATGCGGTGCCGGAGCCATCTGTGGCATGCATGAAGTCCTCGCCGATGCACTTGCCCACTTCGTTCAGCAGTTCCAGATTAAAGGTAGCTGCCATCACATCCTCAGAGGTGTAAGCCATGGCACTGTTGCCGCCTACAAGGCTCTTGGTAAAGCCCTGAGGTCCGTTTTCATCATTGGTGCCGGGCAGATTGATGGAAGGAACAGGCTGGGTCAGATGGAAGCCGTTATAGATCAGATTGGTCATCTCGGTGTAAGGTACCTGGCTGATCAGATCTGCCCAAGCAGGATCATCCACTGCTGCGGTTGCAAAATCACCTGCAGTCAAGGTTCCGGAAACACCCATTGCAGGAACAGTGGTGACATCGGAGTAGTACTTCTGCTTCATCTTCTCGACGATAGCAACTCTGCCGCTCTCTTCGTGGGTCAGGCCGTCTGCCCACATGGTTTCGGTAATACGCAGGGTTGCGGTGGTGGGCCAGGTGCCTTCCCAGTCGTTACGGGACAGATAGGTAATTGTCTGACCCTCTGCACCCTCATAGAAATTCAGGTTTGCATCATCAAACAGGTTGGTAATGGCGTTGCCGGTCGCAGAGGATACAGCATAGGTGGTAGTATCCATCTCTGCCAGAGTCCACTTTGCAGTCAGGGAAGCGTCACCGGTGCCGCTCATACGGGAAGCATCAGCACCCTTAGCCATCAGGATGTTGTTGATAGCGTCATGAGCATCACGGCCCACAGTGAAGTAGTAGTCACCTGCATCCAGAATGTAGGTCTTGGCCTTCATGTAATCGTAGGAAGTCAGATCTTCCTTATCCACAGTAATGGTAAAATGCTCTGTTGCGCCAGCTGCGATCATCTTCTTATCGAAGCCACAGATCTCAACAGCAGCCTTTTCCACCAGATTGTCGATGTCATACTGGGTGTAAGGAGACTGGAAGTAGATCTGAACAGTATGCTTTCCGTCAACATCACCTACATTTTTGACATCCACATCGACTTGAATGGTCTCGCCCTTATCTTCAACGGAGAAGTTGGAATACTCAAATTCGGTGTAGCTCAGACCATAACCAAAGGGGAACGCAACATCATCATCGTAGACATATTCGCCTGCGTTGCCCTGATTCAGGACATAGTCCTCATAACGGGTCTCAAAGTAGCGGTAACCAACATAGATGCCTTCGGCATAGACCAGATAATCAGAGTTACACTTGCCAATACCGGCATCAGTATTATTCTGTGCAGTGGCAGTGTCGTAATTGGCTGCATTGGTATACTTGTATGCACCAAAGTTCTGCATTGCAGGAGAGGAATGGTTGTCCTTCAAGAAAGTATCCACAATACGGCCGGAGGGGTTGATGTCACCGACCAGAATATCAGCGACTGCGTTGATGCCGGTCATACCCACGTCGCCGATCCACAGGACTGCATCGATGCCGTAGTCGTCAACAAAGTCCAGCTGCAGCGCATTGGAGGAGTTAAGCAGCACAACGATCTTTTTGAAGGTACCCTGCTCCTTCAGCTGCTCCAGATTCTCGAACATCTCGATTTCTTCCTTGCAAAGGCGCAGGTAATCACCGTCAGTCATGTACTCTTCCAGTTCAGGAAGACCGCTGGGCAGGTCAGCACCTTCACCACCGGAACGGGCCAGCACAACAAGGGCCACATCGCCGTAGTTTGCCCAGGTGCCCTTCAGAGCATCGCTATACTTTTCCCAAGGAACTTCATTGATTCGATACTGTGCCTGATTGCCGCCGGTGGTATCCGCGTTGACGCGCTTATAGCCAGCAGTAGCATAGAATTTCCACTGGTCAGGATTCACAGTACCCTCGCCGAAGGATGCTTCCAAAGCCGCCTTCAGGGAAACTGCATCAGCAGCAGATACCTGACCGGAACCGGTGCCACCATACATCAGGTTAAATGCAGACTGGGAGAAGGGGGTGATCTTGCTGCCCTTCGCCAGAGGCAAGGTGTTGTCGCGGTTTACCAGCAGGGCTGCACCCTCACCTTCAACCGTTTCACATAGCTGCTTTTCATAAGCAACCAGATCTTCTTCATTTTCGTAATTAGTCCAGAAATAGATTTCTGCATTGGGATCCGCAATGATCTTCTGAGTGGTTGCACCCAGAGTAACATTGATAACGGTTGCGAATGCGTTGGTCACCGGGATCGCTATGATCGAGATAACCAAAAGCACTGCAAGAACGGCTGTCAGGATCGTCCAAAGCTTATTAGGTTTCTTCATTGCATATTTCCTCCTTAACAGGCTATTTTACAGTTACAATATACAATTTATTTTCATGTCTTCCTAGTGAAACATCGCAAACTTACCAAATGATAGCATAAGTTTATAGGAAGAGCGCCGGACAAATGCCCGGCGCTCTTGTTGGTTTATAGCGGGATCTTAAATTGCTTATTCAGCCTTGGTGGCAGTGTTGCCATCAACAGTCCAGTTCTCAGCGCCAACGCCAGTCCAGATCTGAGCGAAGGCGCCCAGAGTCTCAGCATCGGGAGCGGTAACGGTCAGAGCGTTGTCGGTCAGGGTGTAGGTGAAGCCCTCACGGGACATGCCGTATGCGGGGAATTCGACCTTCATGTTGGTCTCATCCAGGCACAGCAGAGCCAGATCGCCAGCGTTATAAGCATTGACGATACCGGTCATGCTGTGGTCCTCGTTCAGGATATATGCATGCTTCACAGCCATCCAGATCTGTGCGCCATAGCCTTCCAGCTCGCCAGCGGGAGTCAGGACAACTGCGCTGCCGATCTTCTCATAGGTGCAGGGAATGTCAGTGAAGACCTTCAGGTTTGCGGTACCATCGTCCTTCAGGGTCAACTCACCGGTGGTAGCGTTGCCGCCCAGATCCACGGAAACGGTGTAGGGAGCATCAGCACTGACCTCAGCGCTGGGCAGAACGGAAACATCCTCGCAGACATAGACATAGTCGGTGGTGTAGTTGCCATCAAGGCTGCGGCTGTAGGTGAAGGAAGCCTTGTTGCCGTCCATGGTGACTTCAACAGCCTCACCGCCCACGGAAATGGTCACGCCGTCAGCAGTCTTGGTCCACTTGCCGTCTGCGAACTGGTCGTAGCCAGCATACAGCAGCAGGGTGCCGTCAGCCTGCAGGTAAGCAGTGCCGTTCTTCTCAGCATCCACGAAGGTACCAACATGCTCGGGAGCAGTGAAGGTAATGGCATAAGCCTGAACAAATGCATTGTCATCGGCATAGGTCTTCTCTTCCTTGCCTTCCATGGTAGCTACACGGGTGTAAGCCTGGCCAGGAACCACGGGGAAGGTCATGTCGAAGCTGTAAACACCGGCCACGTCATAAGCATAGCAGGTCTGTGCGTTAGCCTCAGCACCGTTGCTGTCGATATATGCCAGCTTGATCTGCAGGCAGGGAACGCCGTCCTTCTCAACTTCCTTCCAGGTACCGGACAGGTAGCTCTGAGTGTAGGACTCGTTAGTAGCCACATCGGAAGCGTCATAGCTGCCGAAAGCATACTTGTCGCAGACAGCAGTGCCATCGGCGTTCAGTTCCAGCAGGAAGGCTGCGTTCAGGAAGGAGGAGAAGCCGCCGCTTTCCTCAAACTTGCCGTAGAACTGATAGGACTTGGTTGCAGCGGGAGCAGTGGTCTCCTTGGGAGCAGTTGTCTCGTTGTCGCCGCCACCGCAGGCTGCCAGCATGCCGACCAGCATCATAGCTGCCAGCACCAGAGCAATGATCTTTTTCATTTGTGTTTTCCTCCTAGTTACTTTTTGTTATGTTCCATAAAGGCAGCCACAACTATGCAAACAGTCGCAACGCCAAAAATTATGGCAAAGATCAGCGCGAGGGTAAAGTTTCCGCCAAAGAAAGGAACGCCGGTCAGGACATCCGCCAGCGGATAGGCAGATTCCACCAGATGGTTGGCAAAAGCCAGGCTGAGGCAAGCACCTGTGACCAGCGGTCCAAAGCGCAGCCGCAGTGCTTCCGTTGCGATTCCAGCCAAGCCACCTGCGATCATGAATCCAAAGGTCATCCAGTTAAATACACGATCGACACTGTCACCGGCAGTGATCATGTACACCGCTACAAATGCAACGGCGCCCACAATTGCAAGGACACTTGCGAAGAAGGACAGGTAGAATCCAAGCTTTCTGTTCTCAAAGAGCTTTTTCATCTTACTTCTCCTCCTTCTTCTTTTTGCAGGTAGTCAGCAGGAACATTGCCACACTTCCCACATACAGCGCAGCTACACCAACATTCAGACCTATCATCGCAGGCTTCCACCAGGGCGTGTAATTCTCTACGACCACTTCCTTGGACAGGCCGTTGATCAGGTTGGAACGGCTCATAGTATACAGGTAATACTTCGCAGTCTCGCGGAGCTTACCCCAGATGTGTCCGTCCTTATTCTTGGTCACCAGGCTTGTAGCCTCAGCTACACGGCCGGGATCGTTGTTGAACTGGTTGGTACCTGCATGGAGGCTATCAGGAGTACCCATATAGGATGCAGAGTCCTTAGATGAGTCGGTCATATTGATGCCGTTAAAGCCCCACTCATTACGCAGAACCTGAGTCTGAATCTCATAGTCCGCAGCGGAGGGAACACAGCCTACGCGGTTGAAAGCAGTCATGGTAGCCAGAGAGCGATCCTTCTGCAGCGCGCCCTCAAATCCCTTCAGCGGGCCCTGACGCAGTGCCTGCTCAGTCATAAAGGTTGCAACACCATGACGGTTGGTTTCCTGATCATTGCCGCAGAAGTGCTTGATGGTGCCCACACAGCCCTTCTTTGCCATAGCAAGTGTCTGGACCTCACCACAGAGATAGGACATAATTGCGTCCTCGGAGTAGTACTCGAAATTACGGCCAGAATAGGGAGTTCTGTGAATATTGGCACCGGGCGCATAGATCTGACGGAAGCCGATCCAGTAGCTTTCCTCCGCGATAAAGTCGCCGCGCTTTTCCAGCATTTCCTTGTTGAAGGTGGAAGAGGCAACCATTTCCGCATTGAACAGCGTGCCCTGCTGGTGACCGTCAGGGCCATCACCGCCGGCATAGGCAGGCAAATCGATGGATTCAATCATATCCATGCCCATCTTATCGCCGGTAATCTGTGCCAGCTCGGTAACGCTCATCTGGTCAATGAACTCATCCCACTTGGGATCGTCAAAGGGAACATCCTTCATATCAATGAAGCTGATGCCATTGTCCTGCTTGTGCTTGTACACAGAGATATCAGGGGCATCCGAAGGTTTTTCGTACTGATAGTTCTCCATCAGATCCTTGATCTCATCTGTTGCAGTCAGATCAGTGACAGCAGTGGGGAAGGTATTCCAGTCAGCGCGGGTCATATAGGTCACTGCATCTTCGATGAAGTAGTTGATATCCCGATCCTCAAAGATGTTAGAAACCAGATTTCCGGTGCGCTGAGAGGTTGCGTAGGTGGTATTGTCCAGTGCAGTCAGCGTATCCTTGACAGTCTTTGCAGCATCGCCGTCTACAGGGTTACCCTCTGCATCGTACATACCGGTGATACCCTTGGCAGCCATCACATTATTCAGTGCGTCATGGGCATCGTCACCAATAGCAAAGTAGTAGTCACCAGCATCGAAAACATAGCAGCCCTGCTTGGATGTATCCGCACCATTGACCGCATTGCTGTCATAGGTAGCAAAGATGTAATCGGAGAACTGGATGGTAACAGTCTCACTCTCCCCTGCTGCCAGAGCAGAGGTCTTTGCAAAGTCTACAAGCTGGATAGCGCTCTTTTCCGCCTGTCCTGCTTCATAGGGCAGCTGCACATAGAGCTGGACTACATCCTTGGACTTGCCGGTGTAAGTTTCATCACCGTTATTGGTGACCTTTACCTGGGCAGTGACCATGTGGGTGGTCTTGTCCCACTCCACACTCAGAAGCTCCTGCGTAAAGTCAGCATAGCTCTGGCCTGCACCAAAGGTGAATACCATTTCGTCCGCATAGTTCCATGCGCCATTCTGGGAGGCATAGACGCCCTTAGCGCTGGTTGCATTATTGATGCCCAGGATCTCGTCCTGATAGCGGGTCTCATAGTACTTGTAACCCACATAAATACCCTCGGCATAGATCAGGTACTTATTCTTATACAAGCCAGTCAGATTGGTAAAGGTGTAATCACCCATATTCTGCATAGCTGCACTGGACAGAGAATTGGTTGCATAAGTGATGACATTCCGTCCGGAGGGGTCAGCCTTACCGGTCAGAATATTGACTACGCCGTGCATGCCATAGTTACCGGTGTAACCGATCCACAGGCAGGCATCCACGCCGTATTCCTCCAGCCAGCCCAGTTCCATGGCATAGCCGGAGTTCAGGACCACGATGATCTTATCGAACTTACCGGAGTCCCGAATCATGGTCAGGGTATCGATCTCCTCCTGATGCAGCGCCAGCTCGGGAACGCCCACAGGACCTTCCTGCCAGTCGCCCTGAAGGCCGTGGTTCAGGTCGCCCTCTTCGCCGCCGTAACGGCTCATGACATAGATCGCAGCGTCGCCGTAATCAGCAAACGAGTTTTCTGTTCCAGCATAGGCAGAGGCGGGGAGCTCACCGATCAGGCCGGTCTTAGTACGCTGAGAGGGGGTATTTACGATTGCGTTGTACACCGTCTCGTTAACCTTGACACCGGCTTCCTTCAGTGCGTCATACAGGTTGATGCCTGTATTGGCAGGGCCGCCGGAGCCACCGTGGTAAACCGGTGTTGCCGCGGCATAGCCAAAGAGGGTGACGCTGGCAGTCTCGGACAGGGGCAGTGCATTGTTCACATTTCTCAGAAGGACAGAACCTTCCTCCTGGCTTTCGATCAGATATGCCTTCTGGGCGGAGCGCATTTCCTCCATGGAGGCATAGTCGGATTTATAGTATGTAGTATCATCAGTTGCGGAAATAGCGGGGGGCAGTGTTCCCAAGAAGAGATTGACATCGCCCTCACGGGTAAATGCCAAGCTTGTACCAAAGCTGGTCAAGCACAGCAGCAAAGACATTACAGCTGCCAAACCCCGCCAAAGGTTACTTTTTTTCATAAAGATCCCTCCGGGAGATTGTTGACTATTTCTTATTCGGGAAATACCAGCTCGGTGAAGTCGAAGCTAAAGGTCTTCTGATTGGCCTGAATGGTGACCTCAGAGAAAGCCATGCTCTTCAGATACTGCTCAGCAGTCCAGGGCTCGGCATTCTCGTCGTAAATGGGTGCGCCAGTGGTCTGGTCATAACCAGTTGCAGGAACTACCAGCTTACCCATCTGATCAGTCCAATTGTCAGTATCCAGCCAGTAGGTCTGATCATAGGTCTTCACAACACGGGTAGGAGCAGAGATGGTGATGTCCAGCAGATCCTCATCCAGCTCGTTGACCTGGCTGGTGTAGGTGCCGTAGTACTTGGTGATAGAGTTGGTGCGCTCGTTGCCCTTGGCATCGTTGGTGGATTCTGCCAGCTCCAGAGCGGAGAAGGTGGACTCAGAAACGATCAGGCAGTAGGTATTGTCGTCCAGAATGGTCAGTTCCTGATGTGCGAAGGTGGTCAGGTAGTAGTTATAGGTGGGTCTCATGTTCTGGTAGCTCAGCTTTGCAGGGGACAGATACATGCCGGTAACCTTTGCTTCCTCCGCTGCACCGCAGGCGGTAAACAGACAGGCGACCAGAACGACGGTCAGAATGATGGACAGTAGCTTTTTCATTGTTTTTCCTCCTTTGATTTATGGGACAATTCCCACATTTTTACGATTCTATCTTAGGTTTTTTCTGTTTGTTTCGCAATATAAACCGCGTAACCTTATCCCCCTACCGCACAACCTCAAGTTTTAACAGCATAACCTATCCCCCAGCTTCATTGACTTAATTTGGCGAAAATGCTATACTTATCCTAAGAAAGAGGGTGACAAAATGGTTAACATTGCCATCGTAGAGGATGACAAGCTGCAAGCCTCCCAGTTGGAGAACGCACTAAAGCGTTACAGCGAAGAATTTCGCACGCCCCTAAGAACCACTGTCTTCCATAACGCCATGTCCTTTCTGGGAAAGTATGCCGCAGAATACGATATCATTTTCATGGATATCCTGATGCCCATGATGAACGGCATGGATGCCGCCCGTGCATTACGGGAAAAGGATGACAAGGTGATGGTCATTTTCGTCACCAACATGCAGCAGTACGCCATTCAGGGCTATGAGGTAGGTGCCTTTGACTACATCCTTAAGCCAGTCAATTATCCGGAGTTCAAGCTAAAATTCACCCGCGCCCTTGGCAAGCTGATGCCACAAAAGAAAGCAGCCAGTGTGCTGATCAAGTCTGAGTCCGGTGTGGTCCGCCTCACCCCGGAGCAGATCATTTATGTGGAAGTCCAGCAGCATCATTGCATCTACCACACCAAGCAGGGCGACTACCGGCAATATCAGACCATGAAGAGTGTTGAAACCCAGCTTGCAGAATACGGCTTCGCCCGGTGCAATAACTTCCTGCTGATCAATCTTGCCTATGTCAGCAAGATAGAGGGAATGAATGTCTATGTGGATGGTCAGGTTCTTCCTGTCAGCTATCCCCGTAAGAAGCAGTTCTCCGAAAAATTCTCTGAATTCATGGGGGCAGGTGTGTAATGGAATTCTTGTATAATTTTCTTGGCCCATACACCTGGGAAGGGTATGCGCTGGGCCTTACCTTTCTGGAAACCCAGATCTGCATTATGTTTTTCGCCCGTTCGCTAAAAAAAGGTACATGGTTTCCCCTGCGGGTCATTCTTTCTTTTATTCTCGGTTTTTTAGGTTGCTGTTTGCTGGCTGTATGGAAGACCACTGTTGATACTTTGCCGGTACGAGTCATTTGCTACCTGATCATTACACTTATCAACATGGTAATCACGCTCATCTGCTATCGCGATACCACCGTCAATGAGCTTTTGGTATTTTGCTCCGGCAGTGCCGCCTATCAGGTGGCCGGCAAGTTCTATCCCCTGCTCCAAAATCTTTTGGGTATCAATGACCGGGAAACCATTTCTCTGTTTCATAACGGTTCAACGAAGATTCAGGATTGGGAATGGGTGCTGTTCATTGCACTTCTTATCTTCATGTACTGGCTGCTATCAATTGTTTTCCGGCCCAAAACAAGGCTGATTGAAGATCAAACTACCACCCGGAATGTGGTCATGCTTTCTATCTCTGTTGTGTTGATTGTCAATGTTCTCATCTGCATTTCCCGGGTTTATGAAGCTGAAAGCTTCGCGCTGAACATCGTCGTAAAGCTGTTCAGCATCGGTTTTGGCTTTGTGGTGCTGCTGACCTGCACAGGTATCCTCTCCCGTAATGAGCGCGAGCAGCAAATGAGCATTCTTCAGCAGCTTTGGAAACAAGATCTGTCCCAGTTTGAGTCGGTCAAAGCCAACATGGATGTGATCAACATGAAGTGTCACAATCTGAAGCACATCATTGGCAAAATCGAGGGAAAGCTGACTGAAGAAGAAGTGGCATCACTGCAGGAAGCCATTCAGTTCTACGATTCCAACATCAAAACCGGCAACAAGGTACTGGATGTGGTACTGTGCGAAAAGGCCATGCTATGTCAAAAAAATGGCATCAAGTTTTTCTGCATGGCTGACGGCGAAAAGCTCAATTTCCTCACCCCTGTGCAAACCTACACCCTCTTTGGCAATATCATCGATAATGCAGTAGAGGCTGTACAGCTGGTGGAGAATCCCGACAATCAGATGATCAGCCTGCTCTGCCGGGAGAACAATGGGTTCCTTGAAATTGAGGAATCGAATTACTTCGATGGTCCCCTGCTTCTGGAGGATAATCTTCCCACCACCACAAAAGAAGATCCCAATCAGCACGGTTTCGGCATTAAATCCATTAAATACATTACCGAACAGTATGGCGGCAAGCTTGCCGTCAGTGTGGAAGATAATATGTTCTTCCTGAAAATCCGCTTTCCGCTGGCGCAAGAAAAGTAAATAAAAATTCAGCTGCAGGCCTCACTTTCGAGGCCTGCAGCTTTTTCATATGGTTTATTCTGCTGTAATGGTATACTCCGCGGCTTCTGTCAGCTTGATGCTTCCATCCTCCAGCAGTTCGTATGCACCGCCGGTTACCGTGATCTGAGTACCTATGGACTGGGGAAGTCTGACAATTCCCTCACTGTCAATGGCTTTGACAGTCATGACGGTCTTCCCTTCCGTCTTATTCAGGCTGACTGAGATATTTCCCTTGGGCGTATAGACCGTGCATTCTACACTGTCCAGCACATCCGCCGGAGCGATCTCGTACTTAGTAAAGCCAGCTTCCGTAGGCGCAATACCTGCAACATACTTGGAAAGGATGTACATGGGTGCTGCAGTCCAGCCGTGGTTGATGGTGCCGATATCATCGGTAAACTGCTCCCACAGGGTATCGTACTCGTCCTTCAGCATACAATCATAACGGTCCAGCATACGCTTTAGCGCCAGATCTTCTTTACCCATCACGCATAGGGCTTCCAGAACATACTTTTCACAGAAGGGGCTGGCCTCATAGATATTGGACAGCACCATGCTGATCAGGTCGTAGTCTTCTTCCGTAGCCAAGCCAGACAGCGCCAGCATGGCGTTGGCACGGTCATCGATGTACTTGCTGTCCAGATCCTTGAAGCCAAGGGGGGTATAGTAAGCATCGTGCCAGTTTTCCTCAATGGAGGTCATCCGCTCAGACAGGAACTGCGCATCGGTGGTGATTCCCAGATCCTCTGCCAGCTGGCTGGTCAGGTTGAGTGCATAATAGTAGAAGCCCACTTGAAGCAGCTGCGCATCGATTTTTTCACCCCAATCGTTCCAGGTCCAGGAACCGGGACGGTAGACAGGCAATCCATTTTCCATTTCAAACAGCTTCAGATAAGAAACGAAAGCTTCATAGTATGCGGTCATTGTTTCCACATCGCCGGAGTGGAGCCAGTAATGGTAAGCACTGGTCATAAATGCCAAGCTCTGATTAGGGATCTCCTGGGGTTTCACACTGGGCGCGCGGCTGGGAATGGCGCCGGAATCGGTGGTCCAGCCAATGCAGGCAAGGATAGCCTTCTTGGTCATGGCAAAACCTTCCGCATCATAGCCATACAAAGCTGCGTCGATCTGATTGGATGCATCGCCCATATAGGGGCCCCGCTCCCGTTCCGGACAGTCCATGTAGGTATCACGCATGCAGATGGCGATGGTGTTCAGGCTCTCCTGCCACAGCTGATTGAGCTGCGCATCGGAGGAGGTGAAGTAGCCTGCCCATTCACCGTTGAATTCGCTCTTGCGGTAAGCCAGCTTTGTAAAAGTCACACCGGCTTCTGCCTCGATGATCAGCTTGGTACCGCTGCGCCAGGGGTAATTTTCATAGGTCTGGGTACCTTCACTGGTCACATAGGTATCCTTAAAATTCTCGTGTCCTTCTTTGTCTGTATAAGTGTCAGTATACATGGTCAGCCGCTTACCGGCAGGAGCATCCAGCTCAAAATAGGTGGTAAACTGAATATTTCCGGGCAATTCCAGCACCAGGGTGGTATCTTCCGTCAGAGTCTTACCCACATAATCTGCCGCATTGGCAAAATCTGTGATCTCATAGAACTTGATGGGCTTGATCATGGCGGCGTACAGGTCGCCAAAGGGCAGGTCGCCAGCATTGGCCACCAGCGTTGCATTCTCCCATGCACTGTCATCATACTGTACGGCAGTATAATCACCAATATTATCAGAAGCCACATAGTAGACATTCCGTTCCGCCAACATAGATGTCTGATTATACTTGGGATACTCCGCTCCGCCGGTGACACGATTTTTGTAAGCATTATGCCGCTGCACCTTCCAACTGCTGTCAGATTTGATCACCTGACCACCTGCGTTCATCTCAAAGATCATACCCGCCTGGGTGTACTCGTCACCCAGTTCGTCGGTGACCACAGGGACAATGGAGCTGTCACCGGAGCGGCCATTGAAGGCCACCAGCAGAACGATCACATTTTCACCCTTCTGGAGATTGGTGATCTTAATAGAATCGTAGTACGAGTCATAGGGCGTGGGGCCACGCTTCAGGCTGCCATCCAGAACCAGCATCTCGCCATTGACCCACAAAACATATTTGTCAACAGCGGAGATATATGCTGTTGCGCTTTCTACGGCCTCATCCAGGGTAAAGGTCTTGCGGAAAGCTACATAGCTATCCTCGCTGCAGCTCTTGGTCCAGATCCACTGGCCAGTCCAGTCGGTCTTTTTGTAGTCTTCAATCGCATCGGTATACAGCAAATTAGACTTGTCCGGTGTTCCCCGATCAGGAACCGTCGCTTCTGTCGGTGCTGCTGTGGTCTTGTTGGGTACATCTGGCTGACCGCAGCCCGCCATCGACAGCACGGACACTGCCACCAGAAGTATGGCGATAAGTCTGAGAATCGATTTTTTCATCATTTATTCCTCCCACTATTTTTCTTATCCGTCCGTACCATCATAAAAACACATCCTGCCGCCAGGATAACCATAACTGCCGTTACGGCAAACAGTGCAATCTGCCACCACGGCGTGACTGTGACCACTGTGGCATCGCCAATGTTCATGGCATGGGTCCTTGTCACCGAATAGACCACATTCTTAACGCTCCTGTGGACTGCGCTGGTGATTGCAGGATCATTTTCGCTGCCATCCAAGGTGCCCATGTTACCCTTCTGTCCGCACCAGTAATCCTGGCCTGCCAGAACACCCATCCGGTAATCCATCCACTTGGCATTCATGGCCATATCAGTGATTGCAGCACCTTCCATGCCCCATTCATCCCGGAGGATTCTGGTCATCAGCCCATGGTGCGCACCTGCCCACACAACACCGACCCGGTTGAAGCTGGACATCACATTCATTGCGCCACCCCGGATGGCGCCTTCAAAGGCTTCCAGATAAATCTCACGAATAGATTGCTCATTGGCCCAGACGGAAATACCGTAACGGCCTTCTTCCTGATCATTCAGTGCATAATGCTTCACAAAGGCTAGGACACCTTTGCTACGAATGCCCTGCACCTCCGCGGCGCAAATTTCGCCGGAGAGCCAACCATCCTCGGAGAAGTATTCGTTATGTCTGCCGAGATACTGGGTTCTGTGGATATTTGCACCGGGTGCATAGATTCCAGCAATGGCAGAAGCGTTTGCGCCCTGATTTCCGTGGAGCATATCCTCAGCAATGCACTGACCTACCAACGAGACCAGTTCCCGGTTGAAGGTAGCTGCCATCACATCTTCAGAGGTGAATGCCATGCCGCTGCCGCCACCCATCAGGCTCTTGGTAAAGCCCGTTGGGCCGTCCATTTCCTGTGTAGCAGGAAGATTGATGGCAGGCAGCGCAGGTGTATTGTAGGCACCGTTATAAACCAAATTAAGCTGGTCCTCATAATCGATCTGGCTGACAAGCGCATCCCAAGAAGGATCATCATAGTCGATGCCAACAAAGTCGATGGCTTTCAGTGATCCCGTCTTGCCGCTATCCGCCACTGTAGTCACATCCGACCAATACTGCTGCTTCATGCTCTCCACGATGGCAACCCGGCCGCTTTCCTCATGGGTCAAACCATCAGCCCACATTTTATCTGTCACATATAGCAACTGTGCTGTAGGGTAGGTACCCTGCCAATCACTGCGGCTGAGGTATGTAACTGTCTGACCTTCCGCACCCTCATATTTATTCAGGTCAGCGTTGTCAAACAGATTGGTGATAGAGTTTCCTGTATAGGCAGAGACAGAATAGGTAGTTGTATCCAGCGTATCCACAGTCCATTTGGCCGTCAGTGAAGCATCGCCGCTGCCGGTCATCCGGGCAGCATCCGCACCTTTCGCCGTCAGAATATTGTTCACGGCGTTATGGGCATCGGTAGCAACGGTAAAATAGTAGTCACCGGCGTCCAGAATATAGGTCTTGGCATTATTTGCATCGTAGCTGGTCAGATCATCCTTCAAAACATTGATGGTAAACTGCTCGGTACTACCTGCGGTGATCAGCTTCTTGTCAAAGCCACAGAGCTCAACTGCTGCCTTTTCAATACCGTTGTCCTTATCATACTGCGTGTAAGGAGACTGGAAATAGATCTGTACGGTGTGCTTGCCATCCACTGCGGAAGTGTTGGTCACATCTACCGTCACATCAATAGAATCGCCCTTATCTTCGATGGCAAAGTTTGAGTATTCGAAGGTGGAATAGCTTAATCCCGCGCCAAAGGGGAACGCAACCTGGGATGCATAGTTGTAATCTCCCGCATTCCCCTGCCCCAAAACGAAATCTTCGTAGCGGGTCTCAAAATAGCGGTAGCCCACATAGATGCCTTCCTGATAGACCACATAGTTCATATTACATTTGTCAATTCCGGCATCCTGATTGTTCTGGGCTTCAGCCAATCCCCATTCTGCAGCATTGGTATAGGGAAAGGCGTCGTAGTTTTCCATGGCAGGTGACGCATGGTTGTCCTTCAGGAAAGTATCCACCAGCCGCCCAGAGGGATTGACCTTACCGGCCAGAATATCTGCAACTGCGGGGATACCGTTCAGGCCCAAATTACCCACCCACAGCATGGCATCAAAATCGTAATCGTCGACAAAGTCTAACTGCAGTGTGCTGGAGGAATTCAGGAGCACCACCAGCTTCTTGAATACGCCTTCCTTTTTCAGCGCATCAAGATTCTGAAGCAGTTCCTTTTCCTCGGCACAAAGCTGAAGATAATCGCCGTCAGTCATGTACGGCTCCAGCGCCTCCAACCCGCTGGGCAGATCCGCGCCTTCACCGGAGGAACGGGACAGCACCACCAGCGCCACATCGCCATAGGCTGTAAAAGTAGATTTCAGTGCGTCAGAATATTTCTCCCACGGCACCTCATTGATCCGATATTGATCCGGGTTGCCGCCGGAAAGCTTGGCATTTTCACGCTTATAACCGGAGGTAATATAGAATTTCCACAGATCTATGTTAACACATCCGGGAGCAAAGCTTGCTTCCAGTGCGCTGTAAAGAGAAGTCGCATCGCCGGTGGACATAAAGGCAGAGCCCGTTCCCGTCAACACA
>JAFSCK010000046.1 GCA_017436785.1 Oscillospiraceae bacterium
GCAGAAGAACTCGCACTCCATCTGCTCGAACTCACGGGTACGGAAGGTGAAGTTGCCGGGAGTGATCTCGTTACGGAAGGCCTTGCCCACCTGGCAGACACCGAAGGGCAGCTTCTTACGGGTGGTGCGCTGGATGTTGGCGAAGTTGACAAAGATGCCCTGTGCAGTCTCGGGGCGCAGGTAAGCCACAGAGGAGGAGTCCTCGGTGACACCGATCTTGGTCTGGAACATCAGGTTGAAGTTACGGATGGAGGTGAAGTGGTGCTTGCCGCAGACGGGGCATACGACATCCTCGTGGTCAGCGATGAAGTCGTTCATCTCGTCGGTGTTCATGGCATCCACATTCACCAGCTTGCCGCTTTCGGAAGCGGAGATCAGCTGGTCAGCACGCTGACGGGAGCCGCAGCCCTTGCAGTCCACCAGAGGATCGGAGAAGGAGCCCACGTGGCCGGTAGTGACCCAAGTCTGGGGGTTCATGATGATGGCGGCATCCAAGCCTACATTGTAGTCGGATTCCTGCACGAACTTTTTCAGCCAAGCCTTCTTGACGTTGTTCTTGAACTCCACACCCAGAGGGCCGTAGTCCCAAGAGTTTGCCAGACCGCCGTAAATTTCGGAGCCGGCGTAGACATAACCGCGGTTCTTGCACAGATTCACGATCATATCCAGAGTCTTTTCACTGTTTTTCATTGTATTTCCTCCAAATTGTTTGGGTTTTTACGGTTTGAAAGTTTATTATACAGAGTTTTCCTCTATAAATCAAGCATAAATAATGCAGAATGCAAAGTGCAGAATGCAAAATTATTTTTCAAAGTGCCTATTCCCATTCCATTTTGCATTTAACATTCTATCCGGTATTCTTCGCCCAAGTCGGCGAGCATCATGGCGTGGACCTGTTCTGCGATCTCCACAGTGGTTTTGCCCTTCAGGTCCTCGGCGGGGATCACATCCAGCAGGTGGAGCTGCACATGGGTGCGCTTGAAGCGCTTGATGTTGTGGAACAGGTCGGAGGTGCCCTTCAGGGTGCAGACCACGATGGGCACGTTTGCCTTTTGGGCGATCTTGAACATGCCGCTGCGGAAATGGCTCAGCTTGTCCTTCACCAGAATGCCGCCCTCGGGGAAGGCACCGATGGATACCTTGTCCTCCTTGATGAGCTGGATGCACTTGAGGATGGTTTTCAGGGCCTCCCGGTCATTTTCCCGGTTCACCAGCTGGCAGAGGATCTTGTGCATGAATTTGCCCACGGCGAACATGGTAGTATTTTCCTTTTTGGAAATAAAGGCCAGCTGGCTTTTCTTGAAATAGTGCAGCAGGATGCCGGGGTCCGATTCGTTCTGGTGGTTGCACACCAGCAGGAAGCGGCCCTCCTTGGGGGTCTTCTCCAGACCGGCCGTCTCCACCTTCAAGCCCACCAGCGAGATCAGAGCTTCGATATACAGGTGCATCACAAAGCGGTAAAACCTGCTGTCTTCCTCCTGCGGCTTATTCAGGTCCACCAGCGCGCAGAGAATGCACAAAAACAGAAACGCCAGCACAAACAGTCCGACATAGCAGGCGGCAAATACCATCAGACACATCAGCGGTCCGGGCTGGGCCAACATGGCCGTCAGGCACATCACGATCAGGCTGCTCCAGCCAATGAAGCCCAATAGGGTGGGCTTTTTCCGGAAGAAATACAGACTGACGGCCAGCACGATCAGAAAATCGATCAGGGGATGATCCATGGAAATCCTCCAAAAATATAATCTTCCAATATTATACTCCCCTTTTTTCGCCAAAACAAGGCGAAATAGTAACCAAAGAGTTTTTTCACAAAGGGGTGGAAATTGGAGGAATCAACTGGTATAATAAAGTATTAAGAGTAAACTTTCCAATTATCCTTGGCCTCCTCCCTGAGGGGGCAAGTATAAGCTACCACTAAGAAGGGACAAGCCTATGAAACACTTATTCAAATCCGCCAATCTTCCCACCATGGCGGTGGGCCTTGGCTTTGCCGCCCAGCTTCTGCGGCGGCTGCTGTACGCCGTAGCTGTGGACGAAAAAAATCTGCTGGCGCTGCACCACCCGGTGGAGCTTGTGCTGTGGCTGCTGTCTGCCGCCGTACTGCTGTATTTGGGTCTTTCCGTCCGGAATCTGGACGGTTCCCGGGAATATGAGGACAACTTCTTCCCCAGCAAGTCCTCCAAAGGAGGCCACCTCGCCGCAGCCATCGGCATCGCCCTCACCGTATTTACCAACGAGCCCAGCATGTCCGGCACCTTAGGCCGCCTCTGGCTGGTATTCGGCTATCTTTCCCCCCTGTGCCTGATGGGGGCTGGTCTGCTGCGGCAGCAGGGCCGGAAGCCCTTCTTCCTGCTGCATCTGATTCCCGCCTTGTTTCTGACACTGCACATCGTCAACCACTATCAGGTCTGGTGCGCCGACCCCCAGCTGCAGGATTACCTGTTTACCCTGCTTGGCACCATGGCGCTGCTGTTTTTCCTGTTCTACAACGCCTGCTTTGATGCCGATATGGGCTGGCGCCGCCGTCAGCTGTTTGCAGGCCTTGCAGCAGTATACCTGCTGATCGCAGAGCTGGCCGCAAGCCGGTATCCGTGGCTGTATTTAGGCGGCATCCTGCTGGCTCTGACTGACCTATGCAGCCTGAATCCTGTACCCAAGAAAATCGAGGAACCCAAAGAAGAAAGCAACGAGGGACCCCATGATCCTGCCTGAGTACATTACCCAATGTCTGAATGCACTGGAAGCTGCCGGCTTTGCCGCCTATGCCGTAGGCGGCTGCGTCCGGGATGCCTGTCTGGGACTGACCCCACAGGACTATGACCTGTGCACCGCTGCCCTGCCGGAACAGACGGAAGCCGTTTTTTCGGACCATAAGCTGGTGCTGGCGGGAAAAAAGCACGGCACTGTGGGAGTGGTCACACCTTTCGGCGTAGTGGAGATCACCACCTTCCGCCGGGAGGGAGAATACCTCGACAACCGCCACCCGGAATGGGTGGAATTTGTCCCTGATATCGTACAAGACCTTGCCCGCCGGGATTTTACCGTCAACGCCATGGCCTACTCCCCTATCCGGGGCTTTGCAGACCCCTTCGGCGGCCGGGAGGACCTGAAAAACGGCATTCTCCGGGCAGTAGGCGATCCGCTGCAGCGGTTCCGGGAGGATTCCCTGCGGATCCTGCGGGGCATCCGTTTTGCGGTGCGCTACGGCCTTTCCGTGGAGGATGCTACCATGCAGGCCATGCTTTCGCAGGCACACCTTATGGACAACCTTGCCCGGGAACGGGTCTTTGAAGAGCTGAACAAGCTGCTACCCCTTGTGGATGCGCAGGATCTTCTGGCCTTCGGACCTCTGCTGGGGGCAGTGATCCCGGAGCTTATGCCCTTGATCGGCTTCGATCAGCGCAGTCCCCACCATGCCTATGACCTATTCACCCATGTGGCCCATGTGGTGGCCGGGGTGCCCCGGGAGCCGGCGCTGCGCTGGGCCGCCCTGCTCCACGATATCGGCAAGATCCCCACCTTTACTCAAGATGAGACCGGACGGGGCCACTTTTATGGACACGCCCCCAAGGGCGCGGAAATGGCAGACAGCGTTCTGCGGCGGCTGAAAGCACCCACCGCATTGCGGCAGCAGGCTGTGACCCTGATTGAAAAGCACATGACCCGCCTCATCCCCGAAAAGAAGACCCTGCGCCGCCACCTCGGACGGCTGGGCTGGGAAACGGTGGAGCAGCTGCTTGCCCTGCAGGAAGCGGACATGGGCAGTAAGGGCACCGGAAAGCCGGAAGAAATGGCACAATTTCCTCAGATCCGGTCTATTTTGGAGGAGATCCGGGCAGAAAACGCCTGCCTTGCCCTGAAGGACCTTGCCGTCAATGGTCACGATCTGATGCAGCTGGGCTTCACCGGCAAAGCCATCGGGCAAACCCTGAATATCCTGCTGGAGCAGGTCATAGACGAGAAGCTGCCCAACGAAAAGGACGCACTTCTGACTTTTGCAAAAGAACTGTAGGGCGGGATCATGTCCCCCCCTGCGATCTTCTTGGGAGGTATTCCATGAAAACAAAACTTATTTCTCTCTTTCTGATCCTATCTCTGCTGCTCTGCGGCTGTTCGGAAGCTCCCCAGCCCACCACCGCTGCCACGGTTCCTCCCTCCGGGGATGGACTGCTGGTCCATTTCGTGGATGTAGGGCAGGCAGACTGCATTCTCATTGAAAGCGGCGGAGAATTTGCCATCATCGACGGCGGCAACAAGGATGACGGACAGCTTGTTGTCTCTTACTTAGAGCAGCAGGGTGTGGAGGAATTGACCGCCGTCATCTGTACCCACGCCCATGAGGACCATGTAGGCGGTCTGCCCTCTGTCCTCAGTGTCTATCCCACCGCCGCGGTCTACGCCCCTACCCGGACTTACTCCTCCAACATTTTTGACGATTTCCTCTATTATACCGACCAGCAGCGTCTGGAGGTCACCATCCCCGCTCCCGGCGATACCCTTACGGTGGGCGGCGCAATGCTGACCATCCTTGGCCCTGTCCAGAGCTACGCCGAAACCAACGACACTTCCATCGTGGTGCGCCTAGACTACGGTGACACCTCCTTCCTGTTCACCGGCGATATGGAGGTGGCTGCGGAAAATGACATGCTGGATTATTGGTCCGGCAATGAAGCAATTTTCCATGTGGATGTGCTGAAGGTGGGCCATCACGGCTCCAACACCTCCACCGGCTACCGTTTCCTGTATGCAGTGGACCCTACCTACGGTGTGATCCCTGTGGGCAAGGACAATTCCTATGGCCATCCCCATGAGGAGCCCCTGTCCCGCTTAAAGGACGCAGGTGTCACCCTGCTGCGGACCGATGAGCTGGGCCATATCCTCGCCGCCTCCGATGGCACGGACATTACCTTTACTTGGACTGACCAGTCTGCCCAGCCGGAGGATGCGGAGCCTGCCGAGCCGCAAGTCTTCATCGGCAACAAAAATTCCAAAAAGCTCCACAGTGAGGACTGCGGAAGCCTCCCCGGAGAAAATAACCGGGTCTACTTCGACAGCTACCAGCAGGCCATCGCCGAGGGCTATGAGCCCCACGGCACCTGCCTGAACTAAGCAAACGTAAGGATACCCGTTCCGGCCGCAACTACGGATCCGCCGAGTCCACCCCTAGATGCCGCCATGCCGCCGGGACGTCCGGGAGGCCGTCCCCTACATTTTGATTCTTAGAGGAACCCTATGGCACAATTTCGCATAAAGATCGCGGGAACGGTCTTTCAGGTCCGTTCCCTGTTTGAAAGCACCCGGGACTACTGCCGCCAGTATCTGACAGAGGAGGAGGCGGAGTGCACCATTGAAACCTGCCGGGAAGATCTGGACTTTGAACAGAAAAAGGCCCGGGAGGAAGCGGAGCTGGAGGGCTTCCGCTACCGCAATTTCCCGGACCCTTATTTAGAGCGCACCGCCATCCAGCGCAAGGCGGCGGAATTTCTCTTCCGCCGGGATGTACTGGTATTCCACGGCAGCGTAGTCGCTGTGGATGGACAGGGCTACCTGTTCACTGCCAAAAGCGGCACCGGCAAATCCACCCACACCCGCTTCTGGCGGCAGGTCTTCGGCGATCGGGCAATTATGGTCAACGATGATAAGCCCTTCCTGCGCTTTACACAGGAGGGCGTTCTGGTCTGCGGCTCTCCATGGAGCGGCAAGCACGGACTGGATACCAACGTCACCGTTCCCTTACAGGGCATCTGCATTCTGGAGCGGGGCACCGAGAACCACATCCGGAGGATCACACCGAAGGAGGCCCTGTTCATGCTCCTGCAGCAGAGCAGCCGTCCGCTGGATCCGGCCCTGATGCCGAAATATCTGGAAATGGTGGACATACTGGCAAATTCCGTCCCTCTGTGGCAGATGGAATGCAATTTAGCCCCCGAAGCAGCCACGGTCGCCCACAGCGCCATGGCCCAATCACGAAATTAGGAGTGTCCGGCTATGGGCGAAGCACAAAACATACAAAAATCCCCCCTGAATCTGGGTCTGCTGGCCCATGTGTTAGCGAGAAGAGGAATACCACGCAAAATTCCCTTGAATTGGTTCATTCCCGGATTGTAAATTGTCTTATTTCTGATCACTGAGGCTGATAATCCCGGCTTACACTCACGTAAGCCGGGATTATATTTGGAATATAATATATCGATGTGAAAATATCTATGCAAAATATCGGTACAGATGTGTTTAAATCAAATCCTTCACCAGTTCCAGAGCTGCCTCGTCGGCAACCAGGGTGAAGTCGGGATGCAGCTGCAGGATGGAGCCGGGGGACTGGGGCTTGATGGGACCGAAGAAGCAGTCCTTCACAGCCTGAGCCTTGCCTGCGCCGTTGCAGACCAGCAGAACCCGCTTGGCCTTCATGATGGAGCCGATGCCCATGGTGTAGGCATGGGTGGGAACATCTTCACGCTTCTCGAAGAAACGCTGGTTGGCATCGATGGTGGAGTCGGTCAGC
>JAFSCK010000166.1 GCA_017436785.1 Oscillospiraceae bacterium
ACTACCTTAATCGACTGACTTATGCCCCGATATTCCACGATAAATCACCTTTTGGCATCTGTTTTACTACCAATTTACTACTTTTCGAGTTCCGATATGATAACTGAACAAAACAGCAGTCCTGCAGAGGCACCTCAAAAGTGCTATTTGCGGGACTGCTTTTTGTTTGTCTGCCATTTTATCCCAAAGTTTTGTTGCTGTGACAAGTTCGACAAATCATGGCTTCAAGGATACAATGAGAACATAGAAAACGAAGGAGGTTGAGCAGTGGAAATACAATATATCCGTAATGGTGATTATGATATCCCAGACATACAGAGTTCGGAAGAAATACGGCCCATCGGCAAGTGGGGGCGGATGCACCGGGATTACCTGAAAGAACACCATCCCATACAATACAATCTACTGGCTCTGTCCGGTAACCTTCATACTTATCTTGCTGATCTGGACGAGCAAGCACAGGATCGTCTTGAGCTCATCATGGAACAAATGAAGATTGCAGAAGGAGTGACAGAAGAATTGAAAGCGACTAATCCAATGACATGGATAGGAAGTATGAACAACATACGCAACCGGGCAGAGGAGATGGTTCTCAGGGAACTGGTCTATGGGGAGGCGATGGTATGAGTGTCTTGGAAGAATTTTGGTATGGCAATCTCGATCCGGCAGAATATGATGCCAGCCCCAGTGAAGAATATAAGGAGTTTATCCGTCTGATTAGCCGGAATGAAGAAAAGTTGGTTGCAACCATGACAGATGAGCAGAAAGACCTGTTCTCCAGATACCAAGACTGTGTGCGGGAATTTCAGGCTATGGCAGAGTGTATGCTGTTTCAGAATAGCTTCCGCTTGGGAGCAAGGATGCTGCTGGAGATCATGGAAACTGACATTGTGAATCACAGATACAGATAACAACCATTACATACAAAACAAGATAGCAGCAACCTGCGACTGTGCGAAAAGTGCCGTTGCGGGTTATGTTTCTCGAAATGGAACAAATAGCCAAAACAGTTGATGCAAAATTATGCAAAGTCACAAAATGTTCATTTTTGTCGTTTCTGTGATTGACATGAATTATTCCACGTGCTAAAATTTTGTAAAGAAATGTTGGAATGTTACCGGTAAGGCGGGCTTGACCAACTCTATTTGGTATCTCAGGGTTGGGGTATTGGATGGAGCTGGTTATTTTTTTACGCAAAATTGGGGTGAGCGTGAAAATGAGGATCAAAAAAATCATTAACAATAATATTCTTTGTGCTGTGGATGATAAAGGTAATGAACTGATTGTTACCGGACGTGGCATTGGATTTCAGCGCCATAGGGGCGAGACCATTGACACCGCACTGATTGAGCGTACCTACCGTATGGAAGAGAAAACCGGACAGAGAAAATTGCGGGAATTGGTTGAGAAGATTCCCATTGAGCATCTTTCCCTGACGGAGGGCCTCATCAAGCATATTACCTCTCAAATTCCCCAAAAACTGAATGAATCTCTGCTGATCACGATGGCAGATCATATCAGTTTTGCCATTCTTCGGAAGGCACAGGGTGTAGAGTTCAGCAATCCGCTGAAGGGACCCATTATGTGTTACTATCCTACGGAATATCATCTGGGTCAATATTGCCTTAGGGTGATTCGGGAACAACTGGGTGTTACCCTTCATGAAGATGAGGCCGCTTTTATTGCACTGCATATCGTGAATGCGGAGTTGAATACGAACATGAGCGAGATGTATCAAATCACCCAGCTCATTGAAGGAACCATTTCCGTTGTAGAATATTTCTATCAGAATCAGTTTGACCGGGAATCTCTGGATTTCAACCGATTTGTGGTTCATCTTCGTTACTTTGCCCAGCGTCTATTCCAAAATCAGATTATGGAGGATTCCCAGGGTGAACGGGATGAAGTGTTCCGTCAGCTGATCATGAAAAACTGCAAAGAGCATTATAAATGTGCCCAGTGTATTGCAGATTACATCAAGAATACCTACCAAAAGGATCTGTCTGATGAAGAACTGACCTACCTGACGATCCACCTGAAGCGGATCAATCTGGGGTCAGACCAATAGAATATCTGCCCCCTGTAGGATCAGGGTGCTGGGATAGTTATCACACAGACAATTCGTGAGCTAAACCCATATCAAGGACGTAAGATGCATATTACGCCCTTGGTATGGGTTTTTATATATATTTCAACCAAAATATATAATAATCTGGAGGATCACAATGAAAGACAAAATTTTTGGCGTTCTGCAGCGTGTTGGCCGCTCCTTCATGCTGCCCATCGCACTGCTGCCTGTGGCAGGTCTGCTGCTGGGTGTCGGCAGCTCCTTCACCAACGCCACCATGCTGGAGGCCTATGGCCTGACTTCCGTTATCTACCCCGGCTCTATTCTGTACACCATTCTGGACATCATGAACCAGTGTGGTAACGCAGTATTTGCCAACCTGGCACTGCTGTTTGCCATGGGCGTTGCCATTGGCATGGCCAAGAAGGAAAAGGAAGTTGCTGCTCTGTCCGGTGCCATCGGTTACCTGGTTATGAACACTGCCATCAGTGCTATGATCAGCGCCAACGGCGGTGTGGAAGCTATGGCTGCCAACTCTACCACGTCCGCGCTGGGTATCACCACTCTGCAGATGGGTGTGTTCGGTGGTATCATCGTCGGTCTGGGCGTTGCCGCTCTGCACAACAAGTTCTATAAGATCGAGCTGCCCACCGTTCTGAGCTTCTTCGGCGGCACCCGTTTTGTTCCAATTGTGACCACTGCTGTTTATCTGGTGGTTGGTATTGCCATGTTCTATCTGTGGCCTATCGTTCAGCAGGGCATTGCTCTGCTGGGCAACCTGGTTGTCAACTCCGGTTACATCGGCACCTGGATCTACGGCATCACTGAGCGTGCACTGATCCCCTTCGGCCTGCACCACGTGTTCTATATGCCCTTCTGGCAGACTGCCATGGGCGGCACCGCCATGATCGACGGCGCTGTGGTTCAGGGTGCGCAGAATATTTTCTTCGCAGAACTGGCCTCCAAGGCTACCACCGTTTTCTCCGTTTCCGCTACCCGCTTCATGTCCGGTAAGTTCCCCTTCATGATCTTCGGTCTGGTGGGCGCTGCTCTGGCAATGTACCACACTGCCCGTCCCGAGAAGAAGAAGGTGGTTGGCGGCCTCCTGCTGTCCGCAGCTCTGACTTCTATGCTCACCGGTATCACCGAGCCCCTGGAGTTCACCTTCCTGTTCGTTGCTCCCCTGATGTATGTTGTCCACTGTATTTACGCAGGTCTTTCCTACATGCTGATGCACATCTTTAACGTTGGTGTCGGCATGACTTTCTCCGGCGGCCTCATCGACTTGACTCTGTTTGGTGTCCTGCAGGGAAATGCCAGAACCAACTGGATCTGGGTTGTCATTGTTGGCGTTGTTTACTTCTTCCTGTACTACTTCACTTTCCGCATCATGATTACCAAGATGGATCTGGCTACCCCCGGCAGAGAGTCTGACGATGTGGAACCCAAGCTGTTTACCCGTTCCGACTACAAGGAGAAGACCGGCATCGGTCCCGACGGTGCCAAGACCGGTTCTTCCGATCCTGTTTCCGCCATGATTCTGCAGGGCCTGGGCGGCAAGAAGAACATCTCTGATGTGGACTGCTGTGCTACCCGTCTGCGCGTCACTGTTGTGGACGAAAAGAAGGTGGATGATAAGGTTCTAAAGGCTTCCGGCGCTTCCGGTGTTATTCATAAGGGCAACGGCATTCAGGTCATTTACGGACCCCAAGTCGCAGTCATTAAGTCCAATCTGGTGGATTTCATGGAGTCTCCTGAATCTGATAACCTGGGCACCGTAGTTGCTGCTCCTGTAGAGGAAACCCCTGCGGCTCCTGCCAAGGAAGCTAAGGCTGCTGTTCTGGCTGCTCACATGAATGGCACTGTCCTGGCTCTGTGTAAGGTTGATGATGAAGCCTTCGCTTCCGGCGCTATGGGTGACGGTGTTGCCATTGAGCCTGCTGAGGGCAAGCTGTTTGCTCCTGCAGATGGCGTGATCGAATCTGTTTTCGAAACCAAGCACGCAGTGGGTATGACCACAGATGATGGCGTTGAGGTCTTGATGCACATCGGTATCGATACCGTCAAGTTGGGCGGCAAGTATTTTGAAACCCATGTTACCCCTGAACAGAAGGTTAAGAAAGGTGATCTGCTGGTCTCCTTTGATATGGAGGCAATTAAGGCTGAGGGCTATCCCCTGACCACTCCCATGATCATTTGCAATACCGATGATTACAAGTCCATCCGTGTCCTGACTTCCGGTACCATCCAGAATGGTATCAATCTGATGAATATTCAATAATTTTTGGAGGAATTTACTATGAAGCAGTTTGAATATACGATTCACGATCCCCTGGGCATCCATGCCCGCCCCGCTGGTATGCTGGTCAAGGAGGCAAAGGCTTTCGCTGATACCGTTGTTACGATTACGAAGAATGGTACCACCGTCAAGGCAACGCAGTTGATGAAACTGATGAGCCTGGGCGTTAAGCAGGGCGACGTAGTCACTGTTGCCGCAGAAGGCGCAAATGAAGATGCAGCCATTATTGCAATCTCCAACTTCTTCCAGAACAATCTGTAAAACAGCCCGTTCCTGATTACAGGGAAGCGCCGGCCTCCTTCCTTTCCATTACCGGCGCTTCCCCACCTCTTTTCTTATGATAGAAAGGAAACGAAAACATGATTACAATTCAAGGCAAAGGTGTGTCCAAGGGCATTGTAAAAGGTCCCCTCTACTTCTTCCAGCGGCCTGATACTACTGTTACCAAGAAGGTAGTTTCTGATATTGAGGCAGAAAAAGCCCGCTTGGCGGTTGCTCAGGAACAGTCTATCCAGCAGTTGAATACTCTGGCAGAAAAGTGCCAGGATGATGCCGGCGAGGAGATGGCGGTTCTATTCGAAACCCACGCAATGTTCGTGGAGGACGATGACTTTGTGGAATGCATGACCACTTTCATTGAAGAAGAGTTCTGCAATGCAGAGTATGCCGTCGAGCAGGCAGGCATCCAGTTTGCTGCCATGTTTGCAGCAATGGACGATGCTTATATGCAGGCTCGTGCTGCAGACATCAAAGACGTAGCCAAGCGTATTCTGAACAATCTGCTGGGAATTGTGGACGGCGGCATCGACTCTGATGTGCCTGTTATTCTGGCATCGGACGATCTGGCGCCCTCTGAAACCCTGCAGCTGGATAAGTCCAAAATTCTGGGCTTTGTTACCCAGGGCGGCTCCGGTAATTCCCATACTGCTATTCTGGCCCGCACCATGGGCATTCCTGCCATTTGCGGTACCGGAGACACGCTTCAGGAAGGTTATAATGGACGTACATGCTATATTGACGGCGAAACCGGTCAGCTGATCATTGATCCAGACGCCATGACTCTGGCCGCCCTGAAGGAAAAATACGAAAAGCAGCAGGAGACCAAGCGTCTGCTGGAAACCATGAAGGGTCAGGAAGACGTGACGCTGGACGGCAAGAAGCTGCTACTTTACTGCAACATCGGTTCTCCGGAAGATGTGGCTGCGGTCCTGGCCAATGACGGTCAGGGTATCGGTCTGTTCCGCAGTGAATTCCTGTACTTAAGCGCTTCCGACTATCCCTCCGAAGATGAGCAATTTGAAGCTTACCGCGCAGTTGCCGCAGCCATGAACGGCAAGCGGGTAGTCATTCGCACTCTGGACATTGGTGCTGACAAGCAGGTGGATTACTTCGACATGAAGAAGGAAGAGAATCCTGCCCTGGGTGTTCGCGCCATCCGTATCTGTCTGAATCGTCCCGAGGTG
>JAFSCK010000167.1 GCA_017436785.1 Oscillospiraceae bacterium
TACCTGGATTACTATAACAACAGACGCAGCAAGGCAAAGTTAAAGGGCTTGCCGCCTGCTTTGCACAGACAACAAGCCCTTTTGGTTGCTTGAACAATTTGAGTTAGAAATATTTGTCTAACTTTTTGGGGTCACTTCAAGAGCCGGGAGCGGAACCATATTGACAAACCAATCAAAAGCGGTTATACTAAACATAGAAATGGTGCTACCGATAGACGGTTAGCCCCGGGTTTTAGTTACAAAAGAAGTAACCGCACTCTTGGCAGGATGGGCGGTTACTTCTTTTTTGTCTGTAAAAACAGGCTGATAATGCCAACGATTAAAATGCCGATCTGGATGAGGTCGGAGTATGTAACCATTTGCACACCCCCTCTCTCTCGACTCGGGGGCAAAGAAGTTACCCCCGATACTGGGGGCCAACCGCCTACCGTTACTGGTAGCACCACTTATAGGATAGCATATATTCCCTAAAAAGGCAAGTTTTTCCCCGAACATTTGAACAAATACATTGTGTCCAACTTGGACACAATAGAAAAACCGCTCCGGTGCGCCAACACCGAAGCGGTCAGAAATGCTCCAAGGTACGCCAATACCTGCCGAGCGTTACAGAAAACCACACGTCACCACAACATAGGGGCGTTCTGTCTTTTTATAATAACAGACCTGCTCCGGAAAGGCAAGGCAAATTTATGAAGATTCCAAAAGCAAGGCAGCTCCCCTCCGAGGCATGGTTCTGCCGGGTCCGCATCGATGGTCAGGATATCCCCATTACCCGGGAGACCGAAAAGGAAGCCGTAGCTGAAGCTATGGCCATCAAAGCCGGCATCAAAGACGCTGCCAAGCGGCCTAAAAGGAAAACTTTGACAGCTGCTATCGACAGCTACATAGAAGCAAGAGAGAATATACTTTCCCCTGCCACGATTCGTGGCTATCGTATCATCCAGCGCAACCGATTCCAAAACATGATGCGCAAGGACATTACCATGGTCACCCAAGAACAATGGCAGCGAGCTGTAAATCTGGAGGCTAAGAAAGTCAACGCAAAAACCCTGACCAATTCTTGGCGTTTCTTATCTTCGGTAATTGCAGAGTCCATCGGCAAGACCATATCCATTAAGCTCCCACAAATTGTCCCCAATGAACGTCCATGGCTGACCCCTGAGGAAATTCCGGTCTTTGTGAATGCGATAAAAGGAACCAGCGTGGAGATTGCAGCACTGCTGGCACTATCCAGTCTCCGATGTTCTGAAATTCTGGATCTGAAATGGAACGACATAGATTTTGAAAAGCGTATTATCCGTGTAAACGGATCTGCTGTCTATAATGACTCCGGCGAGTTGATCCATAAGAAAGAAAATAAAAATTCTACCTCCCGTCGTGTCGTGCCTATAATCCCACCACTGGAGGAAGCACTGCTCAGTAGCCGCCGAAAAGGAGAATATGTGGTCACAATCACATCCAACTGGATATACAAGTCCATAAACAAGATATGCGAAAAAAATGGACTACCTAAGGTTGGGATTCATGGTCTGCGCCACAGTTTCGCCTCCCTTGCGTTCCATCTGAACATGCCGGAGAAAGTTGCAATGCAAATAGGTGGTTGGGCCAACGACCAAACTATGCGGAAAATTTACACGCATCTTTCTCAGGCAGATGTCAGCCGGCATGCAGAAGCATTTACCTCTTTTTTCTGCTAAAACGCATTGCCATTCCATTGCCACTTTTTTGCTTTTAGCCTGTCGATGCTGTCCTTGGTGTGTCAAAATTGCCGCAATATCAAACGCATGAAAACAGCAAGTTTCTTCATGAATTAAGTAATATACAGAAAAAACCGGGTAAGAATTACTTCTTACCCGGTTTCATCATGGCGGAGCAGGAGGGATTTGAACCCTCGGTACCCTTTTGGGGTACACACGATTTCCAGTCGTGCCCGTTATGACCACTTCGATACTGCTCCATGTGGTTAGCTCTCTCGCCGACTTCGATATAATACACCATAGCATGTCAAAAGTCAAGCATTATTTTTCCTTTTCTAAAAAATTTTTTAAAGAAGGATTCGACACATTTTTCTGGACATAGAAAAACTTTTATGCGATAATTTGATTATCCAATCAGAAACAGGAATTTTCCTGCACAGAACGAAAGGAGGTATCCCTTTGGAATCCAACAAGCCACTGTCCTTGCAGCAAATGCTTGAGCAGATGTCCACGAATCAATTGGATGAAATGCTTGTCCGGGAGCTGCACGAAACAAATGTCAACGCGGAATCCATCCGTTTGATTCTGGATGTTCTCTATCAGCGAGAAAAGGATAATCCCGTACCGCTCACACCGGAAATCGAGGCTGCTTGGAAGAAATACCTGCAGGATACCGCTGCGCTTGCAAAACAGCGAAAACGCCGAAAGCTTCTGCTTCGCCGAATCACAGGTATAGCATCCACAGCAGCTGTTGTATCGATTATCGTTTTGGGCGTTCTTCCACAATATACGCAGGCGGATAACTTCTGGGGAAGTATGGCGCGATGGAGCACTGAATTTGTAGAGTTCTTCTCCCCTGATGACAATTCCCATCGGATCAGCGAATACAGTTTTTCCACCAATCATCCCGGTTTGCAGGAAATCTATCTCACTGCTGAGGAATACGGCGCTGGCAAGCATGCGGTTCCTATGTGGGTGCCAGAAACAATGCCGCTGTCAGAGTGCAAGGCAAGCGAAATAGATGGTAACACACGTATTTATGCCCGCTTATTCGATGATGTACATAGTATTTCCCTTTTTATAAATCTGTATCACGAACCCTTGTTGCATAAATACGAAAAAGACGAAACTGAAATCATTGAATGGCAAACTCATGGTACCACTTTCAAAATTATACAGAACAGCGATTTCCGGACGATTCTCTGGAATCCAGCTGAAGAGATAGAATGCACTCTAATTACCGATTGCCAAGAGGATGTTCTTAAGAAAATACTCACATCACTCTTTACATCGGAGGTCAATGAATGAAGAAAATTACGCAGTTTCTCTGTCTGGTTCTGGCATTTTCAATGATTGCCACAGTCCCTGCCTATGCTGCAGGCCCTGCACCCAGAGCCAGCGACTACTTCGCTTCCTACAGTTCCCATATTGAAGTCCGCTCCGTCAGCAGTTTCCGTGTCTGGTATCAGGTCGGCGCCGTGAAAGGCATGGATGAACTGGGTGTCAGCGAAATCTATATACAGCGCTCCTCGGACGGCGTGAACTGGACAACTGTAAAAACCTACAGCAGTGATGACTACACCAGTATGATCTGCGAAAACACAGGTAGTCATGATGGTTATGTCACATATGCAAACGCTTCTTCCGGCTATTACTACCGGGCAAGAGTCGATTACTATGCTAAGCTGGGTAACGGCTACGCCACTTATATGGACTACACTTCCTCCATCCACACCTGATCCACTTTAATCCAGATCGGAACGATCTGCCTTAACCCACCTTCCTCTTGGTGATCCTTGCCCCTCCCTTTGGGAGGGGATCTATTTGCTCTTACGCTTCCCTTTCAAATTCCCTGATGCATTTCAAGAAGGCATCTGCATACCAAGCAGCTTTGATTTCACCCACACCGGAAACTTTCCGGAATTGAGAGGTATTTTGTGGTTTTTTCCGAGCCATATCCATAAGGGTGGCGTTTGAGAATACCACATAGGCCGGAATCCCGGCTTCCTTGGCCAGCCTGCCCCGCAGTTCTTTCAGAACATCAAACAGTTCTGTCTCATACCCATCCATTTTCGCACTAGGTGCAGCTGCGGCAGATTCCTCCGGCTCCACCTCCCGCTTCATCAGGACCTTTTCGCTATGATACAACACCTTTGAAGCGGCGGCTGTCAGGAATAATGTCTGAAATTCCTGCTCTGACTGCAGATACCCCTCGGCCTCCAAGTGATCGACTATGGCATGGATCTCACTGCGGGTCCGGTCCTTTAAAAGGCCATATGTGGTGAGTTCGTCCAGCTTCAACTCCAAAATTCTCTTATTTTTGCTTCCGCGAAGCACATTTCCAATCATCTGGATCCCCACATTGTAGCCCAGCTTATCTTCAATACGTTTTACACAGGACAAGATCATCTGAGCCTCTTTGGTAATGTCCACCTCTTCAAAATTTCCCTTGCAGCTTCCGCAGTTACCGCAAATATCCGGGTGCTTCTGGCCAAAATACTCCAATATATAGCCCCGCAGGCAGGTATTGGTCTTGCAGTAGCCAACCATCGCCTCCAGTCTGCGCAGATCCTGCTGTCGGATATGCTCCTGCTGCTGTGGATCCAGTTCTTCGTTATCTGAGCCATTTTGGATCAAAAACCGGGCAGTATGTACATCAGATCCATTGTACAGGAGGATACATTCCGCTTCTGTACCATCCCGACCTGCCCGGCCAGCCTCCTGATAGTAGGCTTCAATGCTTTTGGGCATATTGTAATGGATCACAAAGCTGACATTAGACTTATCGATACCCATACCAAAGGCATTGGTAGCAACCATGATATTCTTGCGGTCGTAAAGAAAATCCTCCTGATTCCGGGTGCGCTCCTGCTCCTCCAAGCCAGCGTGGTAACGGGTAACAGCATACCCCTGATCCCGAAGATTCTCACAGACGGTTTCCACCTTTTTTCTGGTGGAGCAGTAGATAATGCCGCTTTTTCCCCGTTTGGATGCCAGAATCCGTTTCAGTTCCCGGTCTTTCAGTTCGGGATGGATCACATCAAAGAATAAATTCGGCCTATCAAAGCCTGTGACTGTCCGAATTGGCTCCCGGAGCTTTAGAATACGTTCCACATCCTCACGTACCTGCTTTGTTGCCGTGGCAGTAAATGCGCCCACGACTGGTCTGCGAGGAAGATTTTCGATAAAATTGACGATGCGAAGATAGCTGGGACGAAAATCCTGCCCCCATTGTGAAATACAGTGGGCTTCATCCACAGCAAGAAAGGTTATCTCCAATCTGGCTGCCACGCTTCCAAAACCGGGATAATCCAGTCTTTCCGGGGCAATATAGACGATTTTATACCGTCCTGCCAGCAAATTGCGGTAGACGGCCTGCACCTGTGCACCGTTCAGCGTGCTGTTGATATAGGCGGCGGGTACACCGGCTGCTTTCAGGGCCATGACCTGATCCCGCATCAGAGAAATCAGAGGAGAAATCACCAGCGTGATACCCGGAAGCATTAACGCAGGGATCTGATAGCAGATACTCTTACCGCCGCCTGTGGGCATGATGCCGAAGACATCCCGTCCGCTTAAAACACCGTCTATCAATTTCTCCTGTCCGGGTCGAAATGCATCATAGCCAAAAATCCGCTGCATCAATTCCTTTTTCGTCATTTGCTTCCTCCTCTCTTTATGGATCTTTGTTTGCAGAATTTACTTTTTGGGCATGTAACGCATATCGCTGACAGAATATACCGTAACAAAGGCCTTTGGGTCCGTCTCTCTGATAAAATCCATCAGACGACGGTATTCCTGTTTGTCCACGATGGCGATCATTTCTCTTCTGGGGGTATTATCATAAGCTCCGATGATCTCATTCAATGTGGCACCGCTGTGAAGCTCATGGAGCACAAACTCCACGATTTTATCCAAATGCCCGGAGATCACACATACACGCCGCTTAATATTGATGCCGAAAATAAAATGGTCAAGGATCATTCCGCCAAAATAGGTGCCAAGCAAGCTCAGTACCACGGTTTTAGAATCGTAGCAAAGCGCAGAGGACAAGGCAACCATAATGCCGGATGCAGACATTGCCTGCCCCAAATCTATCTTCAAATACTTATTCATGATCTTGGCAATGATGTCCAAGCCACCGGAGGATGCATTTCTCGAGAACAAAATGGAAAGTCCCACACCTACGACAAGAATGTAGCAGATCACATCCAGCAGTGGGTCCTGCGTAAGTGATTGGAAATTCGGAAACAGCTTTTCAAAAAATCCCAGAACCACTGGCATCAGAACAGAGCAGTAAACGGTTTTTGCACCAAACTCCGGCCCAATCAGCAAGAATCCAACCACCAGCAGCCCCAGATTCATAATCAGCGCAATTGCAGAGACCGATAACGGGATAAAATTGCTCAGGACCATCGCCAGCGCGGACGCACTGCCTACGGAAACATGACTGGGAAGCATGAAAAAGAAAACCGCTGCCGCAACAATGATATTGCCCACTGTGATGACAGCAAGTTCTTTCAGAGAGTTTTTTAACTTCATGGAATCATACCTCATTATGTATCAGCATTGGATGTTATTATATACTGTATTCTCAAAAAAACCAACCGCTTCCACCATAATATTTTTGATGATTCCCCTTCTGTTTTTTGCAAAATAACCATAACAGGCACCTTTTGTCTGAAAAAGCGGAGACGGTGCATTCGCCGTCTCCGCCCTCTTTTATTCTTCGCTGAACATGTCCTTGCCTACACTGCACAAGGGGCATTCAAAATCCTCAGGAACATCTTCCCACTTGGTGCCGGGAAGGATGCCGCCTTCGAGATAGCCCTCTGCCTCATCATAGACCCATCCACAAACGTCACATACATATTTCATAGAAATAATCACCTTTCGTTTCTGTTTATGGTATTAGTATAACCAGTTTGCTGCACTTATTCCGTAACATAATCACTTAATGGCAGCTATGGCTCCCGCAGCCGTGATCGCCGCAGGTATGACCTTCACCATGGTGGTGCTCTCCATGATGATTGCACTTTACATCGGGATCATATGCCAGATCGCCGGAAACAAAGGCCTCCACTGCTGCGTCCGCATTGCCGGAAACGCCGCCATAAAGCTTGATCCCAGCTGCTGCGAGTGCCATCTGGGCACCGCCGCCAATACCGCCGCAGATCAGAACATCGGCATTTAAAGCAGTCAGCACACCGGCCAGTGCGCCATGACCGCTTCCATTGGTGTCCACCACCTCGGATGCAACGATTTTTCCATCGCGCACATCATAGACCTTAAACTGCTGGGTATGTCCAAAATGCTGGAAAATTGCTCCGTTTTCGTAAGTGACTGCGATTCTCATAAAATGATCTCCTTTCGGTTTTTCAAATAGCTTACTGTACTGATGCTTAAAGCAATTTTTTTGGCCGCAGGTGCTGGCATCCCCATCGCATAGCCGGTAATCGCCGCCTTCGATCCGAAGCGGCCTTCCCTCTACGAGGGTATCCGCCAGCTTTTTACGGGCAGATGCGTAAATCAGCTGAACCGTTGTTCTGGCAACGTGCATCCGCTCTCCCGCTTCCTCTTGAGAAAGGCCTTCCCGATCCATCAGACGGATGGTTTCATACTCATCCACCGTCAAACAGATCGGCTCTGCCATACGCCCTTCACTCTCTGGATAAAATGTCAGATTTTTTGGGAAATGGCAAACCTTACGGTATTTTTTGGGTCTGGGCATGCAGCACCTCCTTCCTTTTCTTACATTATATCTCATTTATGGCATATGTCAATAATAAAAAATTGACAGAATGTAAAAAAGAGATTATACTGTTAGCAAAGGAGGCGATGGTTTTTGGATTTTGCAAACTACTTTCCCATATGGAACAAACTGACCCCCGCCCATAAAGAACGGCTCACCAATGCCGCCGAATTGCTTAAGTCCAAATCCGGAACTGTGGTACATAATGGCAGCATGGACTGTCTCGGCTTGCTGCTGATTCGGAAGGGCCAGCTTCGGGTATACACATTATCCAGCGAAGGCCGTGAAATCACACTGTACCGGCTGTTTGAACATGATATCTGTCTGTTTTCCGCGTCCTGCGTCATGCCCAATATTCAGTTTGAGGTTATCATTGAAGCAGAAAAGGACAGCGAAATGTGGGTGCTTCCCTCCTGCCTGTTTAAGGATCTGATGGAAGAATCCGCTGTGGTGGCAAACTACGCCAATCAGCTTATCAGCAGCCGCTTCTCTGATGTGATGTGGCTCATGGAGCAGATCATGTGGAAAAGCTTTGACAAGCGGCTTGCCGCATTCCTACTGGAGGAAAGCGTTCTGGAGGGTACCACTGCCCTGAAAATCACCCATGAGAAGATCGCCAACCACATGGGTACCGCCCGCGAGGTGGTTACCCGTATGCTGCGGTATTTCCAAAGTGAAGGAATGGTCAAGCTGACCCGCGGTGCCGTAGAGATCCTAGACGAAGACAAACTGGAGGCTCTGGCAGAATAAAAGAAGGATGGCTGCTGCCACCCTTCTTTATCACCCGAGCATTGCCAAAATTTGGTTTTTGGGCCGTGCTCCCACCATCTTATCCTCCACCTTTCCCTGATGGACCATCATCAGCGTGGGGATACTGAACACCTTGTAGGCAGATGCCAGATCATATTCTTCATCCACATTGATCTTGCAGACCTTGACATCGGGCCGCTGGGATGCGATCTCATCCAGAACAGGGCTGAGCATGCGGCAGGGGCCGCACCAAGGGGCCCAGAAGTCCAGAAGCACAGGCTTTTCACTTTTGATGACCTCTTCACGGAAATTATGCTGATTGATATGCAGAACATTCATGGGATGTACCTCCTTGTTTTTTCTATAGGATACCATCCAACGCTTCCAATTTCTGTGATTTTGTCACTGTTTCTTCTGGGAAAATATTCTATAATCCAGTCAACAAATATGTAGATATAAGGAGAGCATTATTATGACCATTACCAAGGATATCAAATACATCGGTGTAAATGACCATCAGGTGGACCTGTTTGAGGGACAGTATGATGTGCCCAACGGCATGGCATACAATTCCTATGTGATTCTGGACGAAAAGGTAGCCGTCATGGATACCGTTGACCAGAATTTTGGTCAGGAATGGCTGGGCAATCTTGCCGCAGCGCTGGAGGGCCGGAAGCCTGATTACCTGATCGTGCAGCACATGGAGCCTGACCACTCCGCAAATATCGATGTTTTCCTGAAGGCCTATCCCGAGGCCACCGTGGTGGCTTCTTCCAAGGCATTTACCATGATGAAGCAATTCTTTGGTACCGACTATGCTGACCGCCGTATCGTGGTCGGTGAGGGTGATACCCTTTCCCTGGGCAAGCATACCCTGACTTTTGTCACCGCTCCCATGGTCCACTGGCCCGAGGTCATCGTGACCTATGATTCCTATGATAAGGTCCTTTTCTCCGCTGACGGCTTCGGCAAGTTCGGCGCGCTGGATGTGGAAGAGGATTGGGCCTGCGAAGCCCGCCGCTACTATATCGGCATCGTTGGCAAGTACGGCGCTCAGGTGCAGGCTTTGCTGAAGAAGGCTGCCGGTCTGGATATCGCCATTATCTGCCCCCTCCACGGCCCCGTGCTGACCGAGAATCTGGGGTATTACATTAACCTGTATGATATCTGGTCCTCTTATCAGGTGGAATCTGAGGGCGTTGTGGTGGCTTATACGTCCATTTACGGTAACACCAAGAAAGCCGCAGAGCTGGTAGCCCAGAAGCTGGAAGCCAAGGGTATCAAGGTGGCACTGAATGATCTGGCACGCTGCGATATGCACGAGGCTGTGGAGGACGCTTTCCGTTACGGTAAGCTCGTGCTGGCAACCTCCACTTACAATGGTGATATCTTCCCCTTTATGAAGGAGTACATCCATCATCTGACCGAACGGAACTTCCAGAACCGCACCGTAGGCCTGATCGAAAACGGCTCTTGGGCACCCATGGCTGCCAAGGTGATGAAGAAGATGCTGGAGGGCAGCAAGAATCTGACCTTCACCGACACCACCGTGAAGATTTTCTCCGCCATGAACGAGAAGAATCTGGAAGAGATCGATGCACTGGTAGAGGAGCTAAGCAAGTAAAAAATTCGAGGAGGGATCATTCCCTCCTCATTTTTATATAGCATAGCAAAATGCACCCGCCTTATGACGGGTGCATTTCTGATTACTTGGGGCGGGTGTTTGCAGCGGGTGCAGCGGGCTGCATCATAACCGCGGTCATGCCCTCTGCGGAGGGGTTGCGCTTATTGCCGGACTTCCATGCGTGCATTGCAAGAGAAACGGCTATGACACCGTAGGAGAAGAACATACGGATGTACTCGGAAATAGCGGAGTCACCCACCAGCTGGGTAGCGGCCAGAGGTGCCACAACGAACAGGGTGTGGAACAGGATGACACCGATGATGGCCTGCTTGTTGGTAGCCTTCTGAACGTTAGCACCGCCAACCAGAATGGCTGCGACTGCGTACAGGCCGACGTTATCCTGCTGCTGAACAGTATTGAAGGTACCCAGATTCTGCAGGAAGATCAGCTGGCCCCATGCTGCCAGAACCGTGGAGATACAGGTAGCGATGATACGGGTCTTATCCACATCCAGACCGGCAGAGGTAGCAACCGCACGGTTCTGACCGACGGTACGCATATTCTGACCCAAACGAGTATTCACCAGCCAGTTGTTGAAGAAGGCAAAGAAAGCGATCACAGCGTAGGTCATGGTGGGGATGCGGACGGAGCGGTAGACCTTATTGATACCGGGGATCAAATCACTGACAAACAGCACTACAGCCACACCGGCAATCACCACCAGCTTATTGAACAGCTTGCTGCCCTTTTCGGGGCGCTTCATCAGGAACAGCACGATTGCATACAACAGGGCACCGCAAGAGCCCAGCACGACGGCATCAGCCAGAATGACGCGGTTTTTTCCCAGCATCTCTGCCACAGGAGGAATAAACTTGCCAACAACGCTAAAGGCAATGACAGCAGCAGCCACAGCAAGCTTGATCACAACGGACTTGGTGTTAATAGCCTTGCCCATCTTCTTATCATGCAGTGCCAGCACCACCGTTGCCAGAGCGAACACAGCACCCAGCACGGCGGCAGTGGTCAGGAAGCTGATGTCATCCACTGCGTACTTCAGGTTGCCGGACAGGTCGAAAGCATTGCGAAGACCGAAGCCGCGGTCCAGCAGGTTGGGATCATCGAAGGGAATGACACCGCCCATGATGTACAGAACGAACAGACGGTACAGGCCGCCAGCGAAGAAGCCCAGCACCAGACCTGCGATCATCTCAGCACCCTTGGTCTTGTTGAACAGCTTGCCCAGCAGCCAGCCGAAGAAGATAGCCATAGGCGTGGACATGGCCACGCAGAGCAGGAAGCCGCCAATGCCGGTAAAGCCCCAGTGAACCACCCAGAAAATGGAGATCTGGGCAGCGATGGCACCAACAACGATACCGAAGTTCATACCAAGGCCTGCCATACAGGGAATGATCAGAGCAAGGACCAGACAGGTATTACGGCCAAAGCGGGAGAAGACCTCGCCTGCAATGTAGGAGATGTTTGCACCGGAGATTGCAATACAGGCGATGCTCAGCAGGACAAACATGATGATGACCTTATTGTCAAACAGGAAACGCTTGACGGCGTCCAGAGGACTCTTCTTATTCAGATTCTCATTCATTAGTCAGAACCTCCTTTTGCCTGAGCCAGAGCGTACAGGATGACGCCGTTCTGGATGATCTGGCGCATGGTATCGGAAATATCGGTACCGGCCAGCAGATGGTTGGAAACAGGGGGCGTGAAGATGACCAGACCCTGATACAGGAAGGTACCAATGATAACATTCATGATGGTAGCCTTGGTGGTGGTAGCGCCGCCGATCAGAACAGAGGCAACACAGATGAAGCCCATGTTCAGGGGGGCGGTATAGGCCTGCAGGAAGCCGAAGCCCTGGGTATAGACGATGATGCCGATGGCGCCCAGCACGGTGGACAGTCCCATAGCCTTCACGCGCATCTTGTCAACATCGATACCGCTGGCGCGGGCAAAGGTGGGATTGGAACCGGCGGCAGTGATGGCAATGCCGGTCTTGGAGCGGAAGTACAGATAAACAAACAGGCATGCGATCAGCACTGCCAGCATGATGCCGGTGGGAATGAACACAGGGCCGATGTTGAAGCCAAGAAAATCATTCAGCAGGTAGCCGAAGGAGGATTCCATAGCCACGGAGTTACGGACACCGACACCGCCCAGAGGCCAGATGATCTCGCCGCTGTTGAAGGGAGCGCGGAACCAGACGATGCACATCAGGTAAATGGCAGAATAGCCGATGTAGGTGGTGACGGTCATTTCAGAGCCCTTCACAAGATTCAGCAGCTTGCCGTAGCCAACGCCCACCAGCCATGCCACAACTGCAGCAACGACCATAGCAAAGAGCATAGAAGCCCAAGGACCGAAGCCGGGCAGAATCCCGTTGACCACAGGTGCCACATTAAACTGAATGGCCACCAGTGCACCCAGCAGGCCGCAGACAATGCCAAGGCTGACACCAAAATTAGGGCCGATGCCGCACTTGATGGAGGGCACCATAGCCAGAACCAGAATGCCCCACATGCCCCAGTATTTCAGGGTAGAAGACAAATAGGCTGCAACGTCAATGCCGTTGACACCGGCAGTGATGACAATGGCTGCGAAGAAGCAGCAGACAATCAGTCTGGGCAGGCCGATAATGTCCAATACTTTTTTCATTTTCTCTTTCGTCATTAGACCTTACCTCCTTCGGTAACGCCGGACATGGCCAGACCATATTCTGCGTCGGATGCGTCCGGTGCAAAAATACCGCTGAGCTTGCCGTCAGAAACGATGGCAATGCGGTCGCACAGGGATCTCAGTTCGTTCAGCTCGGAAGAAACCATGATAATGGTCATGCCCTGCTCCCGGTTCATCTTAGCCAGCAGCTCCAGCACCAGCTTCTTAGCACCGATATCGATGCCGCGGGTGGGCTCGGAAACGATCAGCAGCTTGGGCTCCATGGTGATGGCGCGGGCCAGACATACCTTCTGCTGGTTGCCGCCGGACAGTCGGCCTGCATACTGCTCAGGACCGGTGCAGCGGATATCCAGCGCCTTGATCATATCCAGTGCATGCTCTCTGGCAGCCTTATCGTTGAACTGGGTAAAGGGACCGTACTTTTTCAGGAACTTCTTCTGGATCTGCAGCGCGGTGAAGATGATGTTCTGCTCAATGGATTCTCCCAGCAGCAGACCTACACCACGGCGGTCCTCAGAAACGAAGGCGATGCCCTTGTTCAGTGCGTCACCAAGCTTGGTAGGATCGATCTTATGACCGTCAAACAGGATCTCACCGGCAGCGGGATACAGACCCAGAATGCCGTTGGGGATACCAACCTTACCCTGACCTGCCAGACCGCCGATGCCAAGGATCTCGCCGCGGCGGAGCTTCAGATCGATGCCTCTGACCTTTTCGCCGGGCATGTCCACGTAGAAGTTCTTCAGCTGCAGCATGATATCATCGTCAGAGATCTTTCGATTATCCTCTGCCATGTCATCCACCAGCTTCTCCACCTGACGGCCGATCATCAGTTCGGCGATCCGGGCAGCGGTGGTGTTCTTGGTTTCCAGACGGTCCACGAAGGTGCCGTCCCGGAGAACGGTCATGGAATCGGTGACTTCGATGACCTCATTGATGCGGTGGGTAATGAAGATGATGGCAATGCCCTTGGAGGCGATGGTCCGCATGGTATCCAGAAGACGCTCTGCCTCAGATTCTGTCAGAACAGCGGTAGGCTCATCAAAGATCAGCAGCTTGATGCCGGTCTTATCGATCTCACGGGCGATCTCCACGAACTGCATATAGCCAACAGGCATACCGGCAACACGGGCATAGTCCTCAACGCCCAGACCGATGGTATTCAACGCCCGGCGGGTATCCTCTGCCATGGCAGGCTTATCCAGCTTTTCCAGAGACTTGCCAAAGATGGAGCTGGCCACAGTGGGAGAAGAAATCTCACGGCCCAGCTTGACATTCTCGGTGACGGTAAAGCCGGGGATCAGCATGAACTCCTGATGCACCATGCCGATGCCCAGTTCCATAGCCATGTGGGGATTGTCGATCTTAACGCTCTGACCATTAAATTCAATGGTGCCGCCAAAGCCGCCGGTGGAGTGAATGACCGGCATACCGAACAGGATGTTCATCAGCGTGGACTTGCCCGCGCCGTTCTCACCCATGAGAGCATGGATCTCACCGGGACGGACCTTCAGCTCAACGCCCTTCAGGACCTTGTTGCCGAAGTATTCCTTGGTGATGCCCTCCATTTTCAATACATATTTGTTTTCCATTAAATAACCCCTTTTATAGAGTGTTTTTAACATAAATAAGGACTCAGCGAAAGGCACAATGGGGATGTGCATTTCGGTCAGTGCTTATTTGTGTCATTGCAAGGCGCGAAGCGATGTGGCAATCCCCCGCATAGATGGAGATTGCCACACCAGTTAAGCGGACTGGTTCGCAATGACATGTGCAAATGTTACGAAAAACGCGCCCACCGATTAAGACCGATGGGCGCATTGATCTTAAGTATCTTTCTACGAAACGATGCTCTTCTTTCCCTTTAAATTTAGAAGGTGTAGAAGGGGCACAGGATCATGAAGAAGTTGGAGATCTCACCGGAAGCCTCGTCAGCGTACTTGGAGATGGAAGCAGCGTCACCAGCGATGGCCTGGATCTCAGACAGGAATGCAGCCTCGTCGCAGCGCTCGGTGATGGTGCCTTCGATCCACTTCTGAGCGTAGTTGAAGCCAGCCTCGATCATAACCATGTTGACGGGAACTTCCCAGGTGGACATACGGCCGGTGTTGCCGTACTCAGCGACCTTCTGAGTGATCTGGTCCAGCATGTAGGGAACATCGCCCTCGTGGCCCTCAGTGGAGATGTTGAAGGCGCTGGGATAGCCGTGGTAGGGAGAGGGGCAGCACTGCTGGGGATAGATAGCGCCCAGCTCTGCGACCTGCTGGATCAGGGGAACCTGCATGGAGCAGTTGGTGCAGAAGAAAGCGGTGTCCTTGCCGTAGTCGGCAACGTAGTTCTTGATGTTCTCAGTGACCCAAGCCTGAGCGCCGGTAACGCCAGCGTCGCCAGTGGGATCGGGAGCGGTAGCTTCGACGTACTGAATGCCCAGCCGAGCGCAGTTCTCCTTGAACAGCTGCTGACGAGCAGAGATGGTAGCATAGCCCAGATGACGCTCGAAGGAGATGTGCACGAAGGTCTTAGCACCCTGAGCAGCAGCCTGCTCGATGATGGTGTTGCCCATAGCGATCTCATCGACCAGCAGGCAGATGTCGGAAGCAGCAGCGATGACAGCAGGGTCCTCAGCGCAGACACCGGAAACGAACAGGATGTCGTCGCGGGTCTCCTTGACCTTGTTGATGGCAGCAGCAGCGCCGGGAACAGCCTGAACGAAGACGATAGCCTTCACATCGGGATCAGCAGCCATGTTGGTCACGGTAGCGATGGTCTGCTCGGTCTCGGTGGAGAAGTTATCGGGGTAAGTAGCGGTGACGACCATGTCGCCGTACTTTGCCTTCAGGTTCTGTGCAGCCTGATACTCTTCCTCGCCCTGAGAAACAGTACCGGTGATGATGCCGATCTTGTAGTCAGCAGCGGTCTCGCCTTCAGCAGCGGGCTTCTCGGAAGCGCCGCAGGCCATCAGGGAGAAGACCATGACCAGAGCCAGCAGCAGAGTTGCGATTCTTTTCATTTTCTTATCCTCCAATTTTGTTCTCCCATCTTCCTCTCCGATTGGAAAGGCACGGGGAATTATACCTCAGAAAATCGCTTTACCACTTTATCTTGATAAAGTTTTCTTAAGGACTGTGTGAATTATAGCGCACTCTTCCGAATTTTGCAAGTGAAACGATTAAGGTTTTCCTATTTTGGGAAATTTTTGGATATATGCCTAGTTTTAATACTTTTTTAATAATTGCTCTGTGCACTTTGACCATGGTATGCGGAATTATGTTCGCGCAGCACGGACGGGCCGCACGGCAGCCGGCGGCATCTCCACGCCCCGGCGGTGGTCTTCCGGTATTCTCTGCAATATTTCGGCGAATCCGTGATCCAATGCGGAGGGTGTGTCCGGAAGGACCCTTACATTATAAATAGCATCCATTGACATTCCCCGGATTGTGTGCTATCGTTGCTTCATTCCGCTAAAGTGAGGGATTTTATGAAAGAACACACAAAGGCCAGATGGATGCTGGTGGCATCCATGGCTGCATTCGGCACATTGGCTCCCTTTGTACGCAACATCCCGGTAAGCTCCGGAGAGCTGGCGCTGTACCGGGCCATTCTGGCATCCATGCTTATCGGGCTGTACCTCCTGCTGACGGGGCAAAGGCTCCGGTTCCGTGCGCTGGGACGGGACCTTCCCCTGCTGCTGTTTTCGGGCATGGCCATGGGCATCAACTGGATCCTGCTGTTTGAAGCCTATCAATATACCACCGTTGCCATCTCTACCTTAAGCTACTATTTTGCCCCTGTCATTGTGACGGCGGTATGTCCTTTCCTATTTAAAGAGAAGATGACAAAAAAGCAGCTCCTCTGTTTCTGCATGTCCACGCTGGGCCTTGCGCTGGTCATCGGCATCACGGATCTGGGAAGCGGCGGCAATGATGCCCTGGGCGTGCTGTTCGGACTGGGAGCCGCTTGCTTCTATGCCGCTGTCATTCTTCTAAACAAGTTCATCAAAGGCGTGGCAGGCATCCAGCGGACCTTTCTGCAGTTTCTTGCAGCCATCGTCATTCTCCTTCCCTATGTGGCCCTCAGCGGCGGAACGAATTTGGGGGCTTTGGATACCATTGGCTGGGGGTGCCTGCTGATCGTGGGACTGGTCCACACCGGCATCACCTACTGCCTGTATTTTTCCTCTCTAAAGGAGCTTCCGGGTCAGGAGGCGGCCATTTTGAGCTATATCGACCCGCTGGTGGCCGTCATCATCGGCGTAGCCGTGCTGGGAGAGCCTTTAAGCTGGCAGCAGCTGGCAGGCGGCGGACTGATCCTTGGATTTACATTGTGGAATGAAGTTTCATAAGACTGTAGGGGACGGCGTCCTCGACGTCCCGTTTGTATGGCTTACCGTGCAGCAGCCTAACCTCTGCACCTGCGTATCGATACATAACGGGGCGTCCGGGAGGCCGCCCCCTACATGTTTGCTTTCATGAAATGTACTTGACATAATCGCCAATATCTACTAAAATATATGATAAGAGGTTATGGAAATTGCACGCCTCTTTGTTTGCGCTTATGTTTACGAAACTTTACGAAAGGTGACGAAGTATGTACCGTATTTTAGAACTGAATCCTCAGCTGCAGAGCTTTGCCGGTGACATTGACCTGCGTATGTTCCTGTACCGGGCCACCAAGGGCCGCATCCTCGGTGAGGGCCAGACCCTGAATGATTTTGCCAATGCACATAACTACTACGGCTTCCATCATGTGGACGGCGGCTGGTATTACCGTGAGTGGGCACCCTCTGCTTATCAGCTGTATCTGGAGGGCGAGTTCAACGGCTGGAACCAGACCTCCCATCCCCTGACCCGGCTGGACAACGGCAACTGGGAGCTGTACTTAGAGGGCGACGATGCCCTGTGGGACGGCTGTAAGGTCAAGACCGTTGTGGATGCCAACATGACCCGTACCGAGCATCTGCCCCTGTACTGCCGCCGTGCGGTGCAGAACAAGTCCAACAACACCTTCGAGGCTGAGGTGGTGGATGACCGCAAGGTCTTCGAGTGGACCGATGCCGGCTTCGAGGGCGAGAACAACCTGTACATCTACGAGGCTCACGTGGGTATGGCGCAGGAAGAGGGCCGCGTTGGCACCTACCGGGAGTTTGCTGACATTACCCTGAACCACATCAAGGAAGCAGGCTACAACACCATCCAGCTGATGGCCATTATGGAGCATCCCTACTACGGCTCCTTCGGCTATCAGGTCTCCAACTTCTATGCCGCATCTTCTTGGTTCGGCAAGCCTGAGGACCTGAAGTATCTGGTGAACAAGGCCCACTCCATGGGCATCCGGGTTCTGCTGGATCTGGTCCACTCCCACGCTGTCAAGAACACCGCTGAGGGCATCAACATGTTCGACGGCACTACTTGGCAGTTCTTCCACGACGGCGACAAGGGCGAGCACCCCGCATGGGGCACCAAGTGCTTCGACTACGGCAAGACCGGCGTGCTGCACTTCCTGCTGTCCAATCTGAAGTTCTGGATGACCGAGTACCACTTCGACGGCTTCCGCTTCGACGGTGTTACCTCCATGCTGTACCATGACCATGGTCTCGGCACCGACTTCAATGACAATTCCAAGTATTTCTCCTACAATACCCACACTGAGGCCATCACCTACCTGCAGCTGGCTAACGAGCTGATCCGTCAGGTGAACCCCAAGGCCATCACCATTGCCGAGGATATGTCCGGCATGCCCGGTATGGCGCTGCCCATTGAGGACGGCGGCATCGGCTTCGACTACCGTCTGGGCATGGGTCTGCCCGATATGTGGATCAAGGCCGTAAAGGGTCAGGACCAGTTCTGGGACATCAACAAGATGTGGGGCGACATGTGCCTGCGCCGTCCCGGCGAGAACACCGTGGCTTATGTGGAATCCCACGATCAGGCGCTGGTGGGCGACAAGACCATGATCTTCCGTCTGGCTGACGCTGCCATGTACACCGACATGAACAAGGACTGCCACAATCCCACCATTGACCGCGCCATCGCCCTGCACAAGATGATCCGCCTGTTCACGCTGGCTGGCGGCGGTGAGGGCTATCTGAACTTCATGGGCAACGAGTTCGGCCATCCCGAATGGATCGACTTCCCCCGCGAGGGCAACGGCTGGAGCTTCCACTACTGCCGCCGTCAGTGGAGCCTGAAGAACAACGGCTTCCTGAAATATGAGTGGCTCAACGAGTTCGACAAGGACATGGTGGCTCTGACCAAGGAAAACAACATGTTCAATCAGCGCATGGCAGACATGATGCTGATGAAGGGCCCCGAGCAGACCTGCGCCTTCTACCGCAACGGCCTGATGTTCGTCTTCAACTTCCACTTCGCCAACTCCCTGAATAACGTGCTGGTTCCTGTCCACCAGCCCGGTGAGTACACCGTGGTCCTGTCCTCTGACGACAAGAAGTATGGCGGCTTTGAGAATGTGAAGGTGCAGACCTACTCCACCAAGGCCTTCGACGGCAAGCACTACATTGAGCTGTACATCCCCGCCCGTACCTGCTTCGTGCTGAAGGAGAAGGTGATCCTCCCCCCTCCCGCTGAGGAGCCCGCCGAGGCTCCCGTAGAGAAGAAGGCTCCCCGGAAGCGCACCACCAAGAAGGCTGCTGAGGTAACTGCCGAAGCTGCCGCCGAGGAGAAGCCCAAGCGCAAGCGCACCACCAAGAAGGCCGCCGAGGAAGCCGCTCCCGCCGAGGAGGCTCCCAAGAAGACCACCCGCAAGCGCGCTGCCAAGAAGACCGAGGAATAATGCACAAGTGAATTTGACCGCTCACGGGAAACCGTGGGCGGTTTTTTTGTAGGGGACGGATGGTACTACGGTACGGGCTTTTTGGGGGGTTGGCGTGTTTTTTCAAGGCAATACCCATGACCGCAGCGTTGGCTTCTTCCACTGTCAGATCATCCTGACTGGCAAGCACCGGGCAGATGATCCTTATGTGACAGATAAATTTGAGGAAGAGCCGGAGGGTATCTTCCTGTGGTGCTCGGAGGGGCTCCAGCGGTTATTTCCTGCCGGAGGAGGGAAAAAAGTGCCACCTCCAAGTTCCTGTGAGAGTGCTGCCGCAGCTGGTGCAGTGACAAGTCCTTTTATCCTGTGTCAGACAGCAGCTTTCTCACTACCCTCCGGGAGCTAGGAGATGAAAGAACAGCCAGAGGCTTCCGGAGTATCCGGGTTCTTTCTTACTTCTAATACAGAGGAATCAGACACCGACTGAACATTTCTAACCCATGGGTGCTTATTATATGGTATGAGCCTAGGTTTTCATCCAATTAGCAACATCTCGGATCAGCAGAGGCGGTGGGTTTGCTGCAAAATACAAAAAGCTATCGATAGAATCTGATAGGGCGACGATTCGTCACCTGAGGGCGGCTAATATCCGCCCCTACATCCGCAGGATGCAGACCATTCCATAATTTAAGAGGTTGCTGCGTTATTTTGCAGCAGCCTCCTCCCCCCCTTGCGGCCATAGGTACAGGGCATTTGCTGTAAAAAAACACACCGACCCCCCAAAAAGCCCGTACCGTACGTACCATCCGTCCCCTACAAAAAACCGCCCACGGTTTCCCGTGAGCGGTATTCCTTTTGGCAAAGGGATCACAGCTTACCCAGCAGCTTTTCCAGCGCGGACAGCTTCAGGCTGATGGTCAGCACCTCCATGGCCTTTTCCAGTTCCTCCACAGGAGGCAGGCTGGGGGCGATGCGCAGGTTGGAATCGTTGGGGTCCTTGCGGTAGGGATAGGTGGCACCGGCGTTGGTCATGACCACGCCTGCCTGATTGCACAGGCTCCAAGTCCGGTGGGCCGTGCCAGGCATGGTGTACAGGGACACGAAGTAGCCGCCGCTGGGGTCGTTCCAGTGGGCAAAGCCCAGAGGGGCGATTTCCGTATTCAGCCAGCGGGAAACAGTCTCAAACTTGGGTGCCATGACGGAGGCGTGGCGTTTCATGATCTCCAGCGTGTGGGCCTTATCCTTCAGATACTTCACATGGCGCAGCTGGTTGACCTTGTCATAGGAGATCATCTGCACACCGAACACACCGGTGAAATACTGGATGTTGGCTTCGCTGGCAGCCATGCAGCTGGTGCCGCCGCCTGCGAAGGTGATCTTGGAGGTGGAAGCAAACTCGAAGACCATGTTGGGGTTGCCTTCCTCGGCGCACAGGGACAGGATGTCCGGGAAGGGCACATATTCGCCCTTAAACTCGTGGATGCAGTAGGCATTGTCCCAGATAATGGCAAAATCGGGAGCCGCAGGCTTCAGCGCGGCAATGCGGCGGATGGTCTCGTCGGAGAAGATGATGCCGTCGGGGTTAGAATACTTGGGTACCACCCACATCATCTTCACCTGGGGATCAGACATGTAGCTTTCCACCATGTCCATATCCGGGCCGGTGGGGGTCATGGGAATGTAGATCAGCTCTGCGCCGTAAAATTCACCGATCTGGAAGTGACGGTCATAGCCGGGAGCGGGGCACAGGAACTTGACCTTCTCCTCCTTGCACCAAGGCCGGGGAGAACCCAGCAGGCCATGGGTATAGGCACGGGATACGATGTCGCACATCATGTTCAGAGAGGCAGCGCCGCCCACGAAGATCTGCTCGGCCTTGCAGCCCAAGACATCCGCCCAGTAGGCACGGGCAGAGGGCAAACCTGCCAGCTCGCCGTAGTTACGGGAATCGATATCGCCGTCAAAGCAGTCCTCCACGGTGGTCAGGGCGGTCAGCAGGTCACTGACCAGATCCAGCTGGGCCTTTGCAGGCTTGCCGCGGGCCATGTTCAGCTTCAGGCCCTGCGCCTTAACGCGGTCATACTGGGCCTTCACAATTTCGTACTGTTCCTCCAGCTCCTTGGTGGTCATGCAAGAATAGGGGGTCATTTCCATCATCCTTTCGGGGAATTTCTTAAATATAATGGGCCTATTATATGCGCTCGTCCCAAAAAATGCAACATCCAAATGGCAAAAATTTCATTTTTTCAGGACGAAATCGTTTTTCTGGAGGATTGCACAAATCGCCGCACCGAAGACAAATGTTTTTGTGTCAGATTCACCCCTTGTTTTTGCCCTTCTTTTTGACTAGAATGAAGGCATATAATGGTAATAGTATGATCTGTCACTGTGCGCATCTTGGACGGGGAGCTCCTCGGCATCCGCATCGGTTCGCAGTGACACACTTCAACTTTGAAAGGACGAATCCGCTATGAGCGATATTTTCAGCGTCCCTGAGCTGTTCGGCAGCGATGTGTTCAACGAGGCCACCATGCGCCAGCGGCTGCCGGAGCAGGTCTTCACCGCATGGAAGACCTGTGTCACCACCGGCTCCCAGCTGACCCTTGAGGTGGCAAATGAAATTGCCGAGGCCATGAAGATCTGGGCCACGGAAAAGGGTGCCACCCACTACACCCACTGGTTCCAGCCCATGACCGGCATCACCGCAGAAAAGCACGATTCCTTCATCGCCCCCACCGGCGACGGCCGGGTGATCATGGAGTTTTCCGGTAAGGAGCTGGTCAAGGGTGAATCCGACGGCTCCTCCTTCCCCAACGGCGGCCTCCGTGCCACCTTCGAGGCCCGTGGCTACACCGCATGGGACCCCACCTCCTCTGCCTTCGTCAAGGACGGCTCCCTGTACATCCCCACCTGCTTCTTCTCCTATACCGGCGAATCGCTGGATAAGAAGACCCCTCTGCTTCGCTCCATGGACGAGGTGAGCCGGGAGGCCCTGCGCATCCTGCGGCTCTTTGGAGATACGGAAAGCAAGCGTGTCATTGCCTCCGTGGGCGCTGAGCAGGAGTATTTCCTGCTGCCCAAGGACCTCTACGCCCAGCGGGAGGACCTGCGGCTGACAGGACGCACCCTTTTCGGTGCCCAACCCCCCAAGGGACAGGAGCTGGATGACCATTATTTCGGTACCATCCGCACCCGGGTTTCCTCCTTTATGAAGGACTTAGACGAGCAGCTCTGGCGCTTGGGCATTCTCTCCAAGACCAAGCACAACGAGGGCGCTCCTTGCCAGCACGAGCTGGCCCCCATCTATACCGATGCCAACACCGCCTGTGATGACAACCAGCTCATCATGGAGATCATGAAAAAGTGTGCCGCCAAGCATAACTTGGTGTGCCTGCTCCATGAGAAGCCCTTCGCCGGTGTCAACGGCTCCGGCAAACACAACAACTGGTCTCTGGCCACCGACAGCGGCAAGAATCTGTTCTCCCCCGGCAAGACCCCCAGCCAGAACGCCCGGTTTTTGCTGTTCCTCGCTGCCTTCCTCGCCGGTGTGGACGAATATCAGGACTTCCTCCGCTGCACCGTCGCCTCTGCCGGCAACGACCACCGCTTGGGCGGCGGCGAAGCGCCTCCGGCCATCATCTCCGTTTTCCTTGGCGACGAGCTGAACGCCATCATCCGTTCCATCATCGACGGCACAAAATACCGGGAGCAGCAGAAGACACTGCTGCGGGTGGGTGTGGACGTGATGCCCCCCATCCCCAAGGACACCACAGACCGCAACCGTACCAGTCCCCTCGCCTTCACCGGCAACAAGTTCGAGTTCCGCATGCTGGGCTCCTCCCAGTCCGTAGCCGAGCCCAACATCGCCCTGAACACCATCATGGCAGAGGAGCTGAGCCGCTTTGCCGATGTGCTGGAAAATGCTCTAGATTTTGACAAGGCCCTCCACGAGCTGGTCTGCGAGGCCTTCACCAAGCACCAGCGCATCCTCTTTGACGGCAACGGCTATTCCGAGGAATGGAAGGAAGAGGCAGTCCGCCGCGGCTTAAGCAACTACCCCTCCGCTGCCGTTGCCCTGCCCAGTCTGATTCAGGAGAAGAACATCGACCTCGTGGTGCGCCACGGCATCTATACCGAGCCGGAATTTCGGGCACGCTACGCCATCCATCTGGAAAGCTACAACAAGATCGTAGCCATCGAGGCCCGGACCATGGTAGATATGGCCCTCCATCAGATCCTCCCCGCTGCCCTGCGGTATACCAAGGAGCTGTGCGACGGTCTCACCGTCAAGCAGCAGCTTTCCATCCCCTGCCACGCAGAATCCGTCCTTGTGAAGCATCTCTCCTTGAATACGGAGGCCCTTTACGATGCCATCGATACCCTGCGCCATACACTGGAGGCCGTTCCCAAAGAGGCAGAAGCTGCCGCAGCCTACTACCACGACACCATCATCCCCGGCATGAATGCTATCCGCAGCGCTGCCGATATGCTGGAGACCCTCACTGCCAAGACCCATTGGCCCTACCCCACCTATTCGGACCTGCTGTTCTATTAAGCACCTGTGTAGGGGGCGGCGTCCTCGACGCCCCAGCGGTATCATGCAGCATCGCCGCAGCTGTTTTGGCGAATGGCTCCCCTACATTCACTTTCCTGCCTGCCCGTATCTCGGGCAGGCTTTTTTCTGCTGATTTACAGATTTCCCATTTTGCCCCCTATCAAAATCCCCCATTTTATGCTACACTGTAAAAAAATCAACAGGAGGCTTTATTATGCGCACCATTCTCTCTTTGAACCCCCAATGGGCCTTTGCAAAGGACCATTCCGCAGCACCCACTGCCATGCCCGAAGACTGGGAATCCGTTTCCCTGCCCCATACCTGGAACGCCATCGACGGTCAGGACGGCGGCAATGACTATTTCCGCGGCACCTGCTGCTATGCAAAGTCCCTCTGCAAAGCTGACCTGCCTGAGGCTGCCCGGTATTATCTGGAGATCCGGGGCGCCGCTTCCTCTGCCGATGTTTATCTCAACGGCAAGCATCTGAAGCACCATGACGGCGGCTTCTCCACTTGGCGCATGGACCTGACGGATGCGTTGGAGGAAACCAGCCTGCTGTCCATTCTGGTGGACAACGCCCCCAATGACCGGGTCTATCCGCAGGTGGCCGACTTTACCTTTTACGGCGGCTTATACCGGGATGTCAATCTGATCTGCGTTCCCGAAAGCCATTTCGACCTTGACTACTACGGCACCCCCGGCATCAAGGTCACGCCCGTCATGGAAGGCAGCGATGCCAAGGTGGCTGTGGAAACCTTCCTGACAAACCGCAAGGAGGGCCAGACCATCCGCTATAGCCTGAAAAACCGGGAGGGCAAGATCATCGGCTCCTTCGAGGGCGGTGCCAAGGCCAACTTCCGCATCCAGAACGCCCACCTGTGGCAGGGCCGTAAGGACCCCTACCTCTACTCCATGACCGCAGAGCTGCTGGAAAACGGCGAGGTGCTGGATACCGTTTCCACCCGCTTCGGCTGCCGCTCCTATGTCATCGACCCGGAGCGCGGCTTCATCCTCAACGGGGAAGAATACCCTCTGCGCGGTGTTGCCCGCCATCAGGACCGCTGGGATCTGGGCAATGCCCTGCTGCCGGAGCACCACAAGGAGGATATCGATCTGATCCTCGAAATGGGCTGTACCACCATCCGTCTGGCCCACTACCAGCACGACCAGTATTTCTATGATCTGTGCGACGAAACCGGCCTCGTGATCTGGGCTGAGATCCCCTACATCTCCAACCACATGGCAACCGGCCGGGAGAATACCATTTCCCAGATGACGGAGCTGATCGTCCAGAACTACAACCATGCCTCCATCGTGGTCTGGGGCCTGAGTAACGAGATCACCATCGGCGGTGCCAAGGACCCGGACCTGCTGGAAAACCACCGCATCCTCAACGACCTGTGCCACAAAATGGATGCTACCCGTCCCACCACCATGGCTGTTGTCTCCATGTGCGGCATGGATGAGGAGATCGTCCATATCTCCGACGTGGTCAGCTACAACCACTATTTCGGCTGGTACGGCGGCGAGACGGACATGAACGGCCCTTGGTTTGACAAGTTCCACGAAAAGTATCCCAACCGGGCCGTAGGCATCTCCGAATACGGCGCAGAAGCCCTGAACTGGCACAACTCTGACCCCCAGCAGGGCGACTACACCGAGGAATATCAGGCCCTCTACCACGAGGAGCTCATCAAGCAGCTGTTCACCCGCCCCTACATCTGGGCCACCCACTGCTGGAACATGTTTGATTTCGGTGCCGATGCCCGCAGCGAGGGCGGCGAAATGGGCCAAAACCATAAGGGCCTCATCACCATCGACCGTAAGTACAAGAAGGATGCCTTCTACGCCTACAAGGCATGGCTGTCCGACGAGCCCTTCGTCCATATCTGCAGCAAGCGCTACATCGACCGGGTGGAGGATGTAACCAAGGTCACTGTTTATTCTAACCTCCCCTCCGTAGAACTGTTTGCCAATGGCGAAAGCCTCGGTGTCAAGGAAGCACCCGACCATTTCTTCTATTTCGAGGTCCCCAACGTGGGCGAGACCAAGCTGGAAGCCGTGGCCGGAGACTGCCGGGATGAAAGCCTGATCCGCAAGGTGGATACCTTCAACAAAGCCTACCGCCTGCAGGAGAAGAACGCCATCATCAACTGGTTCGATATCACCATGCCCGAGGGCTATTTCTCCCTCAATGACAAGATCGGCGATATCCTGAAGACCGTTCGGGGCAAAATCGTTCTGGGTACCTTCCTGCTGAAGCTGATGAAGCAGCTGAAGAAGCCCAAGGGCGGTGAGGAGAAGAAAGGCGGCACCTTCTCCCTGACCCCCGACATGATGCAGATGATCGGCTCCTTCACCATCCTCCGGGCCTCCGGCATGGTGGGTATGGTGGGCATCACCTTGACCGAAAAGGATCTACTGAAGCTCAACGCACAGCTGAACAAGATCAAGGTGCCAAAAAAATAAAGCTGCATATGCTTAAGAGGAGAGGCGCAAAGCCTCTCCTCTTTTTATGAACTTTTTTTAAACCCGTTACCACTTTTTTCTTCATTTGTCAAGGGGTCTGCATGTAAAAGAAAACCGTTCTATTTTGTACAAAACGCTAAAAATGCGCAGAAGCAAAGGATAACAATTGATTTTTCCGATATTTTTCGGTATTATTTAATTATCAATGGTCTGCCCATGAGCAGACCCAATTGGCAAGAATTTTAGGAGGCAAATCATTATGACTGTAATGGAAAGACTCGCAAGATCCGTCGTCGTCCCCGTTGTTGTTCTGGAAAAGGTTGAGGACGCAGTTCCTCTGGCCAATGCTATGGCTGCCGGCGGCGTCGACACCATGGAAATCACCTTCCGTACCGCCTGCGCTCCCGAGTGCATCAAGGCTGTTGCTGAAAACTGTCCCGACGTTCTGGTCGGTGCCGGCACCATCGTCAATCTGGACCAGTGCAAGCTGGCCATCGAGATGGGCGCCAAGTTCATCGTATCCCCCGGCTTCTCCGATGAGATCGTTGGCTACTGCGTCGAGCACGGTGTCGCTGTTGCTCCCGGCTGTGTCACCCCCACCGAGATCATGGCTGCTATGAAGCACGGTCTGAAGATGGTCAAGTTCTTCCCCGCCAACGTTTACGGCGGCCTGAAGGCTCTGAAGAATCTGGCTGCTCCCTTCGGCTCCATGAAGTTCCTGCCCACCGGCGGTGTCAACAACGACAACATCAAGGAGTTCATCGACACTCCCTTCATCCACGCTGTCGGCGGCTCTTGGGTCTGCCCCAAGGCTGATGTCGTAGCCGGCAACTGGGACAAGATCACCGAGCTGTGCAAGAGCGCTCACAAGGCTGCTAAGGGCGAGTAATTTTCTTCTCCCAATTCTGTCATTGCGAACCAGTCCGCAGACTGGTGTGGCGATCCCCTCTTGATTTGCAGGAGATGGCCACGTCACTTCGCTCCCCGCAATGACACCAAAATTTGTAATCCCAGTTATTTACAATAAAAAATATTTGAAAGGATTCTGATTACCATGGCAAGAATTGTTACCTTCGGCGAACTGATGCTGCGTCTGCAGCCCTTCAACTACGAGCGCTTCGTTCAGGCTTCCAACGTCGAGTTCACCTTCGGCGGCGGCGAGGCTAACGTTGCTGTCTCTCTGGCTAACTATGGCATGGACGCTGCTTTCGTCACCAAGCTGCCCGCTCATGCTATCGGCCAGGCTGCAGTTAACTCCCTGCGTCGTTACGGCGTCGACACCTCTCTGATCGTTCGCGGCGGCGAGCGCGTCGGTATCTACTACAACGAGAAGGGCGCTTCTCAGCGTGGCTCCGTCTGCATCTATGACCGTGCTTACTCCGCTATCCAGCTGGCTAAGCCCGAGGACTTCGATTGGGACAAGATCTTTGAAGGCGCTGACTGGTTCCACTTCACCGGCATCACCCCCGCACTGGGCCCCAACGTTGTTGAGATCTGCAAGCAGGCTTGCCAGGCTGCCAAGGCTAAGGGCATCAAGATCTCCTGCGACCTGAACTACCGCGGCAAGCTGTGGACCCGCGCTCAGGCTAACGAGGCTATGACCGAGCTGGCTAAGTACATCGACGTCTGCATCTCCAACGAAGAGGACGCTAAGGACGTGTTCGGCATCGAGGCTGAGGCTACCGATATCTACGGCGGCACCATCAACCACGAGGGCTACAAGTCCGTTGCTAAGCAGCTGGCTGACAA
>JAFSCK010000168.1 GCA_017436785.1 Oscillospiraceae bacterium
TGTCCTTCCTCGGACAGGATCCAATCAATCAGTATGGGAATGTTCTCATTATCATTGTCCGCCCGGTAAATTGCGTAGAACTGGGCAATGATAGGATAGCTGCCGTTTTGAATGTTTTCTGCACTGGGATAGACCCCATTAAGGCTCAACATCTTGACTGCTTCATTTCCAACAATGCCGTCCATATAGTACCGGAAGGAAAATCCGATGGAAGCACCAGTAATGGCAAGGGGTGACTTGGGCGCGATCTCCAGATCTCCCATGAAGGCATCCATTGCAGACTGACTTCCGCTGCCGGAAAGTCTGGTCACCGGATTGATCACCCGGTTGGGGCCACCCAGCTGCGACCAGTTGGTATACTCCCCAGCGTAGATCCCACGAATCTGATCCGTTGTGAGGCTGTCCACGGGGTTGTTCTCATTTACGAAGAACACGAATGCTTCCAGGCCTACAGGAACATATACCAGCTCCACGCCCTTCTCCTGGGCATAAGCTTTTTGCTCTGCAGACGGGGCTGCGCAGAATAGAATATCTGTAGTACCGTCCACAATGGCCTGATAGCCCCGGACGGTATTTTTATACTGCATGGCACTGTCGGTAGCAAAGTTCTCACCGTAGTAGTTATCATCGGAAAATGTGCCACCCTCATAGGTGACAGAGCCTTCCGGATACACATTATCGACAATGGCTGCGTATACCGGGACCAGTGCTGCAGCACCGTCCAGTACCGGCAGATTATCCGTCAGTTTGAGAGAGGAATCTATTCTGGGAAGGTCTGATTCCGGCTCGTGGGGCAAATAGATCCCCACGTCAATCTGCTTGGACTGGCTCGTATCGCTGAAGTTATTGGACAGACGCCCCGTCAGCAGCATATACATACTCAGATTGAAGGCAGCAAATACAGCGACTACTAAAACGATGCCAAGGATCTGTTTTACTAATCGGGAATTGTTTTTCATATCACCACAACTCCCTTGCTATGAATTCGATGATGGAGCAGTGCTGGTATGCGCAAACTGCATATACCATATGTGCCAAAGTCAATACCAGACACAGCCCAATCACACACAGAAGCACACGAAGATAGGTGCGGTCCTTCATACTGGTACCTCACATAAATGCGACTGCCATAAATAGAAGTGCCACAAACGCAAGGAATACAATAACCAGAACGCCGGCAATCACAGAGGATACGATCAGCATGATCTTTCTGGATCTTAGTGTCTGGGTGCTTACACTACCTGGCTGCAGCTTATTCTGCTTCTTGGCAGAAAGGTAGAGACAAAGACTCACAACAAAGAAGATAATAGCAGCGACGGGAATTGCGAAATACAGGAATTCCATTAAGTACAGCATAACACAATCTCCTCTCGAATTTTTTTAGGCCTTCCAAACGGCCTTGATGATCGCACCAAGCTTGGGTGCGGTACCATACAGTAGGACACCGGTACGGTAGATCTTAGCAGCCAGAAAGCCGATTCCCACTGTTGTGCCGGCAAGGATGCCGATAGAGGCAGCAATTTCATACCAGGGCACCGTACTCATAGCAACACGGGTAAACATTGCCATAGGAGAAGTGAACGGAATGTAAGAGCAGATCTTCATCAGCAGGTTATCCACGTTGCCGCTGGTCATGGAGAAAATGACCACCATGAAACCGAACAGGAACAGGAAGGTCACCGGCTGAACTGCGGTGTTGATATCCTCCAGCTTGGAAACCGTGGAGGCAATCGCACCGTATAGGAACGCATAGATCAGGAAACCCAGGAGGAAGAACACCAGCATATAGCCAAACAGTTCCGGCGGGATATTAAAGAAGGAATCCACGATCTCATTGCCGCCCCAGTATTCCTTGTTGATGTTAAAGAACAGAAGCGCAGATCCGAAAATGGCGATCAGCTGCGCCAAACCTGCGATACAGGAGGCCAGGACCTTACCGAACATCATACTGGTGGGCTTGGCACTGGTGATCAGCACCTCCATAGCGCGGGAGCTCTTTTCCGTTGCCACATTCATGGCCACCATCTGACCGTACAGGAGAATGACCATATACAGCGCAAAGATCATAATGTAGGTGTAGAAGAAGTTCTGCATTTGATCCTTACCCAGCATTTCTACTTCACTGGTGATCTGAATATTCATTACCTCTCCGGCCTGCTCCGGGGTCATACCGCTATTCATCATCGCATTCATCTGGTAGATGCGCTGCAGCACTTCATTGGCGATGGCTTCGTTAGCATCATACATGGAAAGGTTGTTGACATAGTAGGTATAGGAGGTGGGGCCGGTCATTACGAATGCGCCTTCTGCATTGCCGGAAGTGATCTGACCTTTGATGTAGGCAGTGTCTTCGTCGGTTACTTGCACATCATAATCGATGAAGGCAGCAGCAAAGGTTTGCTGCACCATCTCTGCTTGGGCAGGGTCTTCTGCTTTAACCAGCAGAACAGGAAGATCAGCGGTGCTATCACTAGGATCATCAGACTCAAACAAGCTTGTAATACGGGGAAAGAACATAACCACAGCGATAATGACCACCAGGAAGATCGTCACACCCACAAAGGCTTTATTCTTTATATAGTTCTTTAACTCAAAATTGAGGATCTTTCCAAATTGTTTCATTGCTTAGCCCTCCGCAGCGGCGTCACCCGCATATTCCACGAAGATATCGTTCAAGGAAGGTTCAAAGACCTTCACTTCATCAATGTCATAATGCTCCACAAGGCGAGTCATGACTGCCTTCTTCTCTTCCGGAGAAGAAAGCTGGATCAACAGCGCGCCGTTTTCCATCACCTTGCAGGCTGTACCGAAATCAGTCTGGATCTGTTCAGGGTATTCCGTGCGGACGACCAGACGGTCCCTGGGATAATCCCGCTTAATGTCGTGGAGGTCGCCGTGAAGGGCGACTTTGCCTGCATTGAGGATGGCGATGCTGTCGCAGAACTCCTCGATATAGCTCATCTGGTGGCTGGAGAACAGGACGATCTTTCCCTTGCTGATCTGCTCCTTGACCACATCCTTTAAGAGCATGGCATTGACCGGGTCTAAGCCGGAGAAGGGTTCGTCAAGAATGACGATGTCAGGATCATGGGCCAGTGCGGTCACCAGCTGGATCTTCTGCTGATTGCCCTTAGAAAGAGTGTCCAACCGCTTGTTGCGGTACTCCATCATACCCAAGCGTTCCAGCCAGTAGTCAACAGCCTTGACAGCAGCTTTATGGCTCATACCCTTCAGCTCTGCAAAGTATGTAAGCTGGTCGATAATGGTTTTCTTGGGGTACAAGCCACGCTCTTCCGGCAGATAGCCAATGCCAACCTTGTTGTAGTTGATAGGCTTGCCGTCGATCAGCACTTCACCACTATTTGCAGGAAACACATCCATCAGAATGCGAATGGATGTAGTCTTGCCAGCACCGTTACGGCCCAGCAGACCGAATGCCTTTCCACCCTCGGCCTTAAAAGATACTCCAGTGAGGACCTTTTTCTCTCCGAAGGATTTTTCTATATTTTTGAGTTCCAAGATCATACAAATATTCCCTCCAAGGAAA
>JAFSCK010000169.1 GCA_017436785.1 Oscillospiraceae bacterium
GCAGCGATATCATACAATCCTAAGACCATGGTCATGTAGCTCTCATATCCCGTGGGAGGATTCGAGTAGAACAGTACCGGGCAGTCCCACGTCTGCTTTGCGGTGGCGATGATGTACTCAATAGCGCCAAAAGTCGTTGTTGTGTCGAACTCAGAAGGGTCGCGCACATCCTCCGCAGTGACGACACCAAAGGTATCCACCTTCAGCTGATCATTTGTGGAAAGCTGAACGATCACCGCATCAACATGCTCCGCTTTTTCCTCGGACGCAAGGTAGGCATCGAATCGCGCCACATAGCTGTTGTCACTGTTATTTGCCAAAGTCGTACCGGAGACCGCCTTTTTTATGCACATGCAGTCATGCTTTTTTGCTATGTAGTCTGCCATGCTCTCATTCAGCGCGCTGGAACCCAATGTAACAGAAGAACCCAGCCAGAAGAAGGTTTTTCCCTTCAGCGGGCTGTCTTCCAGCGTCGGAACACTGTCAACAGCGTATGCGTCCACATTGCCGGCATGCCGCACCAGCACCGGGACCAGAACCGTTTTGCCGCCAAACTGGGCTTTTACAGCTGTTGTTGTGGAGACGAGCATCAGGTTCTCCTCAACAGTCCATTCCACATTTTCTTCCACAGTGCCATCAGACATAGTCGCATTGATCACCAGGCCTGTGGGATCAAAATCTTCACCGATAATGTAATTGGTTTTATATGGGAAACTGACAATTTCCAGTTGAGTGACAACCGGGGCTTGATTCTGCTGACCATATGTTGTGCTGGGAGCTGGTGTCTCCTGGGGTTGCGAAGCGCAGGCAGTAAAAACACAGCTTATCAACACCAACACGCAAAGAAGAATCCGCGATTTTTTCATAACATATCCTCCCAACCAATATTCTTCAACTTACCAGACTATTCAGAAAGGGCAAAATCGTCTCCGGCATCAATGTTGGAAGCACATCATCCCGGAAGTCATGGTATCCGCCCTCTACCATCTCATAGCTTGCATTTTCTCCGAAAGCGGCCGTAATTTCTTGTACCCCTGCCTCTTTATTTAACTCATCATTTGATCCTAGCAGGATTTTAACCGGATATTCATAGTCTTTTACTTCGTTCCACACTATTTCTTCATACTTGATTGCAGAATAGAGGAAATCCCTTCCTACCTTTGCATACAGGATCGTATAACTCTCCGGAAGATTTTCTAAACTACCAAATTCATCCAAATAAGTCACATGACGCATACCCGGTGCCAACAAAAGCATACCCTTAAAACGATCCTTCAGACCCTCCGTGCAGGCCGTAATTGCACCCATCATGCCGCCTTGACTGTGACCAACAAAGATGATATTTTCCTGTTCGATCATCGGAAGCGCTTCTGCAAAGGAAACCATAGCACGAATATCACTAAGTTTTGTATCATAAGACATTTGGGTTAATTTCCCATCCGACAGCGAATTAGATTCATGACCGCCACGGAAATCGAACAGCAGAACAGCAAATCCGGCATCAGTCAGATAATTAACAAAATAGTCATATTCATGATAATTGGAGTTGTATCCGTGAACTAATAAGAGAAGCGGATACCGCTGCGTCCCGTCATAATCCTTCGGCAGGCACAATAAGCTAAAAATGTTATTTCCTTTGTTTTCTACCCAATGAATGATTCCAGAATAGGAATACTCACGGCTGGGATCGTTTTTATTATTGACCCAAACAGAAAGCTCCGCTCCCTCTGCATATTCAGGCTTATTGTATGCAGGATTCCTCCACGCCATGGTCACCTCTTCACCCTGATATACATATGCCTGAGACTGTGTCGCAGTTTCTTTTGGCATTTCAGTCCCGCAGCCTGACAAAAGGATGCTAAGCCCCACAATTACTGCAACTGACAGTATGATTATCCGGTTTCTCATGCAAACGCCTCCTCGTACTCAATCAATGGAATGTTGTGTATAAAACTGTTTAATTATATTTTATTTAAATTCATCCCGCAAGCAATCCGCACAGCATAACCTTTCTTCCTATTCGCGCAACCTTTGTATAGTGTACAAAAAGGCGGCAGTAAATACTGCCGCCATAATGCTATCAAGTTATTCCGCAGTTCCAGTAAAACAGGAGATGATTGCTAACACCGCACATACAAGATACACAGCAGAAAATGTCATGCCCAAAACTGCGTTGCCACCGATGAAGTTAACCTTATTCCAAACATCGCTCAGGCTGGGGATCGCCACCCGCAGTACAAAACCAAAAGCTGCACTGTACAGCACTGCAGAAACAAAGCCTGCCAGTTTGAAACGGGTAAAGCAAAGAATTGTGCTGGCTGCTCCTGCCGCCGCAAATATCACGCCCATCCATGTGAAAGTCTTATCGCTGCCATCCAGCAGGAAATAAATCACCGATCCTACCACCGCCACCAGCGCGGCAGCCAGAAGGCAAATCCGTCCAAAATTCAATTCCTTCATTTATTTGCCCTCCTTATTGAAATAAGCTCTCCAAATGTACACACCAAAGAAAGCCACACAGGCAATGCCAATTACGCTGCAAACTCCGATCAGCGCAGGCTGCCACCAGAAGACAGTTTCCTCAATGACCACTTCGTTGGACAGTCCATTGATCAGGAAGGACCGGCTGTGGGCATAGTAGAAATGCTTGTTGGCAATCTTCATCCAGTTCAGAATATTTCCGTCCTTCTCCTTAATGACCATGTTGGACAACTCAGAGGTTCTGAGCGTATCAGACAGGAACTGGTCGGTACCGGCGGTAATACTTTCCGCAGTCAGCATGTAGTCATGGCAGCCCTTACAGGAGTCCGTTATATTGATGCCCTTGAAGCCCCACTCATTTCTCAGTACATCGACCATAGCACCGTAGTGCGCTGTAGAGGAGGTCAGACCGAACCGATTATAGCTGGTCATCACGCCCAGTCCGGCGCCATCCATCAGCGCGCCCTCAAATGCCTTGAAGTATATTTCTCTTGCTGCCTGCTCCGTGGCAAAGGTGGAAACGCCCATTCGGTTGGTTTCCTGGTCATTCAGGGCCAAATGCTTGAAGCCGGAAATAACGCCCTTCTCCGTCATGGCCTTGCCGTGCTCATAGCAGATGAGGTAGCTGAGCAGGCCATCCTCCGAGTAATACTCAGAACAGCGGCCCAGATATGCGGATCTGTGGATATTCGCACCAGGGCCAAAGATCATAGAGAAACCTGCGTACATCGCATCCTCGCCGTAGAACAAACCGCGCTCACGGCTCAGATCCAGGTTAAAGGTGCTTGCCAGGATCACTTCATCCACATACAGGGTGCAGCCCTTTCCGTTGCCCTGGCTGTAGCTGCCCTGCACGCCATTGGGTCCGTTGGTATAAGCATTCGCAGGCTTACCCACATCGGGAATCGCCACGCTGCCTCGATTATCGCCGCAGATAGTTGCCAGTTCATTGATACTGAGCTGGTTAATGAAGGTATCCCACTGTTCGCTGTCATAAGGAACATCACGCATATCCACCAGAGTCAGACCCGCATCCTCATTGAAGGTCATGGTGGTAGGGTCAGGTGCATCGCTGGGTTTTGTGTAGGTATCGCCCACCAGAATCGTTTTCATTTCATCGGTTGCGGACACCTGAGCATAGCTCTTGGGGAAGGTATTCCAGTCGGCACGGGTCAGGTATTCCACTTCATCAGGCTTGTAATAATTCAGATCCAGATCCTGCAGGTGGTTGTATACCACTTCCCCGGTCATGGGAGAAACCGCCCAGGTAGTGTTATCGTAAGAAGCCAGATTATGCTTCACTGCCTTTGCCGCATCTGCGGAAACTTCTGCGCCCTTCTCATCAAACATTCCGGTGACACCCCGGGCAGCTAGAACATTGTTCAGCGCATCATGGGCATCCTCGCCGATGGCAAACCAGTAATCCCCTGCATCCAGCACATAACAGCCGGTCTTACTGGTATCCGCTCCGTTGACCGCCTGTTCGTCGTAAGATGCAAAGTAGTAGTCAGAAACCGTAATAGTCACCGTCTGGGATTCTCCCGTTGCCAGCTCCTCCGTCTTCCGGAAACCAATCAGCTGGATGGCGGATTTCTCTGCCTGCCCCTTCTCCCAGGGAAGCTGCACATAAAGCTGAACCAGATCCTTGCTCTTGCCTTCATAGCCGCCGTTGTTGGTCACCTTGATGGTTGCGGTCACCTCATGCGCCGCCTGATCCCAGACAACGGACTGCAGTTCCTGGGTAAAGCTCGCATAGCTCAGACCATAGCCGAAGGGATAGGCCATCTCATCGGCATAGTTCCATATTTCGCCCATATACGCACCGGCGGAACCGGATGCATTTTTAATGCCCAGGACCTGGTCCTGATACCGGGTCTCATAGTATTTATAGCCCACATAGATGCCCTCAGCGTATACAATATACTTGGACATCCGGGATTCATCGGTCACATTGGTATAAGTAAAGTCACCAAAATTCTGCATAGCGGCGCTGGACAAGGAGTTGGCTGCCCAAGTATCGGCCAGGTGGCCGGAAATGTCCGCCTTGCCGGTGAGAATATCGGTCAGGCCAACAAAGCCGTAGTCACCCACTGCACCAAAGACGATGCAGGCATCCACGCCATACTGCTCATCCTCGATCCACTGCATGTCCATGGCAAAGGGACTGTTGATCAAGACAACGGTTTTGCTGAACTTGCCGCTTTCCTCGATCATCTTAAGAAGATCCGCTTCCTCCGGATGCAGTGCAAGCATGGGAACACCATCCACATCTCCGTAGTGATCCAAATCCACACCTTCACCGGCGTAACGGCTAAACAGCACAAAGGCCACATCGTTGTAATCAGATTCAAAACTGGCTTTCAATTCATCCGTATAGAAGCTCAGGGGCACTTCACCAATGTCGGATACACCAGGAGTCGTGGAGCTGACTCGAATAACACCGGAATTGTCATAGGCTTCTCGTATCGTTGGATTGATCCGGAAACCTGCTGCCTCGAACGCATCATAGAGCTTGCCTCCCCGCTGCGGGTTGAAGTTTGCCTGTCCGGCATTGGTCTTGTAAATCGGATCCTTCACAGAATTGCCAAAGAAAGTTACATCCAGTTCATCCTCCGCAAGAGGCAGCGTACCATTTTCATTGCGCAGCATGACTGCACCTTCGTGCATTGCCTGAATGTTATGTTCTTTTTCATCTGCAATCAGCTTTTCACTGTTTTCCGCATTCAGCTCGCCGTAGGCACTGGGATAGTAGTTGGTGTTTTCATCTACCTCCAGGGTGTCTCCTGTAAATCCCAGGAAACTGCTTACATAGCCAGAATAATAAAATGCGGAGCTTGTCAGGCTCAGCGCCGTACTGAACAGCAGCGCCAACACCGCCGCCAAGCCCAGCCATCTTTGATGCTTTCTCATGTTGCTTCCCCCTTGGTTATTATTTTGCATGTTTACCCTATCACAAAAGCTACTTCAGAAACAATATGGACAGCGCAACCTTCGAATTATTGGTTAAAACTTGTTGACCCCGCCTTATTTGGTGCTTATAATAAGTATAATTTACTTAAAAAGGAGGAAGCAGCATGATTCGGATTGCTATTGTGGAAGACGAACCTGATTTTCAGCAGCAATTGCAAAACTACCTGATCCGCTACGGTACTGAAAAAAAGTGTCGTTTTCGCATCAGCACCTTCTGCGATGCCGCTTCCTTTCTTGCGAACTATCGCCGTGATTATGATCTGGTGTTCATGGATATCAAAATGCCCGGAATCCATGGGATGGAGGCTGCCCGGCAGCTTCGCAGGATGGACGAGCACGTTATACTGATTTTCATTACCACGATGCTGCAATATGCCATTGAAGGCTATGAAGTTGGTGCATTGTATTATCTGCTCAAACCCTTGGACTATCACGAATTTGCTTTAAAGCTTACCAGTGCATTAAAGAGGATCTCTCGAACCGATATAATTTTGATACGCTCAGGGCAAAAAGTCCACCGCGTTGATCCATCCCAGATCCGTTATTTGGAATCTGACGGACACAACATTCTCTATCATATTGGAAATCAAGTCTTAGCGCGCCGTTGCTCCCTTCGCCACGCAGGGTCGGAACTGGATAATTGCTTTATACGATGCAGCAGCAGTTTCATTGTCAACCTGGCACATGTCCGTTCACACCAAGGTGATACCGTTGATGTTGACGGTATTGCCCTGCACATTAGTCGTCCCCAACGGCCATTATTTACACAGGCATATGAAAAATACCGGGAGGATCTGTATGTTTGATTTTCTGCAATCCCTAATCGGCGACTATACTGTCCATTTTATATCTGCCATCATTGACATTGTGATTTGCTGGTTCTATATGCTGATCCTATGTAGTGAAAAAAATCGAAGAGAATGGTTCTCCGTCCGCATTCCTCTGCTTTTGGCAGCGAATCTTTTATTATGTGTGGGACTAAGCGCACTGCGAACCAATGGGGACACCCTGCCCATGCGTATTCTTTTTGAACTGGGTCTGGCTGTATTGGAGCTTATTAATATCTTCCTCCTTTATCGGGAACCCCTCAGTGAAACGCTCATGATGTTCTCCAGCGTGGTTGTGACCAAAAACTTCTCCGGAACGGTCATCCCCCTGCTACGAAATCTTCTGGGGGTCAACGATATGGAAAGCATCTCCTTCTTTGCGGATTATGTGCCGTTGCGTGACTGGACCATTCATTTAGCCATTCAACTGTTGTTTTTGGTGGCAATTACCTGTCTGTTTCGTCGTGCAGACAGTCTTTCCAATACATCGTTGGCACTCCCCGGTTCACTTTTCATTTTTTTCATCACGCTGGTCATGAAATGCATCATGGCACCTGTGGCCAGGTATTATCAACCCACCAGTTTCTCCCTTTCCATATTTGTGAAGGTGCTGATTGCTATTATGTATCTAGTGATTATCGCCATCCGGGCAGGTCTGGTAACACGCCAGAAAATTGAAACAGAACTGCAGATTACCGAAAGCCTGCTTCGTCAGGAAAAAAAGCGCTATACTGAAATGCGCGACAGCATTGAAGTCATCAATATGCGTTGTCACGATCTGAAGCGCCAACTATCAAAGCTCCAAGACAAACTGACACAGGAGGAAGTGGAGGCACTGCGGGAAGCTATTGAGATTTACGACAGCAATATCCATACCGGAAACGAAATTGTGGACACTGTTCTATACCAAAAGGAACTGTATTGTCGGAAAAACGGCATTCGTCTCAGCTGGGTATGCGATGGTAGGAGTCTTTCCTTTATCCCTCCTTCTTCTTTATATGCGTTGCTTGAAAACGCAATGGAAAATGCCATTGAAGCAACTATCGATCTTCCTAATGAACAAAAAATAATCACCATTAACGCATTTCGAGAAGGAAGCACCGTTCAGATAGAAGTATCCAACTATTTCGATACAGAACGAGCGATTCAACACGGTACTTCCAAGGAGGATAAAGTTCATCACGGTTTTGGCCTGAAAAGCATGCGATATATCGCTTCATCCTATGGTGGAACTATTGAAACCTCCTGTGTAGACAATATTTTCATTCTGAACATTCACATTCCCTGCCCATAAGCAACGAACTGCCCCACCGAACTGTGGGGCAGTTTTGCTGTTTCTGCCGTAAATATTACGAAGCATCGGTATCCAGTTCCAGCATATCATAGTAGGCATAATAGTAGGTCTCCCCTGCTTCCAGCCCGGACAGGATCTGGACATGGATGCCATCGGATACTCCTAGTTCCACCGAAACGGGATCTGATAATTCTCCTGTCTGTGCATTGTACGCAGTATATACAATGGTTTTCGAGCCGTCCTCACACAGCGCAGCCACCGGAATCATCGGAACCCTTTCTGCCGTTGACAGGGTGATGCATGCCGCTGCGCTCATACCGGGAAGCATTTGAGCGCCACGGGTAAGGGTAAGCTCCACCGCAAATTTACTGTTTCCACCATGATTACTGCCACGGGTTCCGATGGCGGTAACCGTCGCGTCAACGGTCTCACCGCCCAGGGCCGCTACCTTTACCTGCGCCATCTGTCCAAGGGACACCTTGCTTAAGTCCCGTTCATCCAGGGTAATGGTCAGCGTCATGGTACCCTGGGGGATCACCGTCAGGATGGTATGCTCTTCCAGAGAATACTGCTCCGACACAGGATCTTCACTGCTGTTTCCCAGTAGATACTCGCTTTCCAGATCCACACCGGAAACGATACCGCTGCTAAATGCGCGGATGGTGTTATCCTGATACAGCCTGAACAGTTCCTGCATGACAGCATGATACTCCCGGTGCTGGGCCGTCAGCAGGTCAAACTCCGCGGTATAGGCTGTATCGGTCAAGGTAAACAAAGCCTTTCCCGCGGAAACAGTGTCTTCTGCTTTCACGCTTACTTTGCTGACCGTACCGGAATACGCCGTCGCCTTCCATGCATTGTGGATATACAGTTCTCCCGCCCCAAGCTTTTCGTCATTGACTAAAACCGTGACCAATTCGCCGGCCACATATCCTGCATCTTCCACGGTTACTGTAATCCTGTCTGCCAAGACAGATTCCACCCGGCCGGAAACGGTACTGCCATCAGTAAGCACCAATGTGACGCTTTCTCCAGCAGAAATGTCTATCTCTGCTTTGATATCTACCGCCATAAGACCGTCCAGGGACAGCACCGCCAGAGAGCCATGCACCAGCATGATGTCGCGAACACTGTCGCCCGGCTGTCCGTAAATCTGCTTCACTCTGCCGCCAGCCAATGCGACAACTTTCTCAGAAACCTGCGCATCCGCGGCTTTCTCAATATTTTTTTCCAGTCCATCCAGGGTCTGCTGTACCTGCATGATCGCTTTCATGATACTGACCGGGTCTACGATGGCAACCGGATCCCCTGCCGCTACAGCATCACCGTTGTCGACCAAAAACTCCGTCAGCTTCACACCATAAGGAATCGTCACTTCCACAGCAGCTTCCTCCGTTAAGGTACCACCGCCGTGGATCACAGTAGAAATATCACCCGTGGAAACAGTACCGGACAGAATACTGGCCGTTTTCCCCTCTGCTTCGGAGTTGGACTCCGCCAGAAGCGGAACCACTGCCAGAAATACCGCCGCCACCGCAAGGCTGACCCACCTGAGGATTTTCTTGATTTGTCTTTTTTTTGCCTTATCCATGGTCTTATCCTCCGTAATGCAGGGCATCGATGGGCTTCATCTTCGCCGCCTTGTTGGCCGGGTACAGGCCAAAGACGATACCAATAATGAAACAGAAGATCACTGCCAGCATCACCACTCCGCCATCCAGCTTAAACGCGATCCCGGTGCTTGCCACCACGGCAGAAACCGCCTGCAAAATGCTCCAGCTGAGAAAAATGCCCAGGGCACAACCCAGCATACACAGCACCACAGCCTCCATGAGAAACTGTGTCAGGATATTGGCCCGGCTGGCACCGATGGCCTTGCGGATACCGATCTCCCGGGTACGCTCGGTAACAGTGACCAGCATGATGTTCATGATGCCGATGCCGCCCACGATCAGGGAAATAGCGGCAATGCCACCAAGCAAAATGGACAGAACGCCGGTAATATCGGACATGACCTCCTCCAAAATATTCTGTGAGGAGACCGAGAAGGCATCCTCGTCCTCTTCAAACCGATCCAGCAGGATTTCCTCAATGGCGCTCTCGGCCACCTCCAGAGTGCTGCCCTCAGCGGCACCGATATAGAAACTGACTATCTTCTCCGTTACGGTATCCGATAGCCGGGTCAATGCGGTATAGGGAATGTATGCCACCATACTGCCGGAGCCAAAGGCAGCGGTCAAGGAATCATCATTGTCCTCTAAGATACCCACTACCGTATATTCCACCCCGTCCAGGGTCAGGGTCTGGCCCACACAGTCTTCATAGCCGATCAGATCCGTGGCCGCTGTCTGATTGATGACGCAGATGTAGCTGTTGTGATCCACATCCGGATTCTTCAGCCACCGGCCCATGGACAGCTTGAGGCCCTGTATCTGATAGTAAGCAGGAGTCACACCATAGACTGTCATGTTGCCGCTGTTGCTGCTATGTCTGGCAGACATGGAGTCGTTGCGGTAGGGGGCGATCAGACCCATATCCGCTTCGTGATCCATCCAGTTGTTGATATCCTCCAGTGTCACCGGCTGGCCCTTGTCATCCCGGATACTGACTGTCAGCAGGCTGCTGCCAAGACCGGATACCGAGTCTGTAATGGAGCCGGTGGCACCGTTGACCAGGCTCACCAGCACCACCAGGGCCATCACGCCGATGATAATGCCCAGCATGGTCAGCACGGCACGCATCTTATTTGCGCCGATGGAACGAAGTGCCATAACAAATGATTGCATTACCGCGTCACCTCCGTTACCTTGCCATCCAGGA
>JAFSCK010000047.1 GCA_017436785.1 Oscillospiraceae bacterium
GAGATGATGTTGTCTTCCTTGGTCAGGGTCTCGTGGTTAACGTTGTAAACGATGGTGGGCAGGTCATTGCCAGCGGGAGCGGAGATAACGACCTTCTTAGCGCCAGCGTCGATGTGAGCCTGAGCCTTAGCCTTAGAGGTGTAGAAGCCGGTGCACTCCAGAACGACGTCAACGTCCAGCTCGCCCCAGGGCAGCTCAGCAGCGTTAGCCTTAGCGTAGATGGTGATCTTCTTGCCGTCGACGACGATGTTGTCCTCGCCAGCCTCGACAGTGTGGGTGCCGAAGGGCAGAGCGTAAGCGCCCTGAGTGGAGTCGTACTTCAGCAGGTGAGCCAGCATCTTGGGAGAGGTCAGGTCGTTGATAGCGACGACTTCGAAGCCCTCAGCGCCGAACATCTGACGGAAAGCCAGACGGCCGATACGGCCAAAACCGTTAATAGCAACTTTAACAGACATGATGATTTCCTCCAAATTATATTTTAATTTCGGATACACATGATAATCCAGAGCATTCGATAACTCTGTACGGATTTATTATACAATATGGTTTTCCAGATGTAAAGTGTGAATTTTGTACAAATCACAAAACATTTTTACCATTTTCGGTGCAATATGCTCATTGTGTTGGAAACGTTTAAGAAAAACTTTCCACAAGATGTAGGGCGGGCATACATGCCCGCCGGGCACCATCGAAGACTGAGCGTGAAAACCAAACGCACAGAGGATGGTAACTGCCCGGCGGGGATATATCCCCGCCCTACAATATGTGTTTTTTGTCAGCCGGCGCAGTCCTCGGTCTCATCGATGGACAGCGTTTCGGCAGTGGTTTCGGCTGCGGTTTCTTCCACAGTCTCAGCAGGCTCCGTTGCGGCTTCCGTGGGAGGCTCGGTCTCGGGGGGGATCACCTCTTCATAGGTGATCTCGGAATCGTGGGAGCAGATGGCGATGTAGGTATTGCCCACGCCCAGTTCCAGAGGCTCGCCATCGTTGGTGAAGAACTCGAAAGCGGAATCCTCGTCGGCGCAGGTCCAGAAAATGGGTACCAGCTTGCCGCCGTTGGCATAGTAGCCTGTACCGCCGGCGCAGAAGTCTGCGGCGTGGTAAATGCCGTTGTTGGTGATCTCGGCCTGCATGATGATGACATTGGTGAAGGCCTCGATATCGCCGGTGATCTGGTCGGTCATCTCCTTGCCGTACTGGTTCCAGACGTATTTATCCAGCTTGGCATTGTAGACCATAACGGTCTCCTTCTTGGCCCGGCCGTAGATGAAGTTCAGGGTGACTTTGTCAGCGATCTCGCCGTCCTCCGGGGTGCCGTCCTCAGTAAAGCGGAAGCCGTAGTCCTTTTCCAGCTCCATGGGGATGCCCTGTGCTTCTGCGTAGGCCTTGATACCGGAGCCGATGCCGAAAAGCGTATTCTCGTAGGCACGCTTGTACTCCTTGTCCCGGTAGGAAGCACCTGCCTCCTGCACCACCCAAGAGTCAATGTTGAAATTGTCGATGCCACGGTTCCGGGCATCCTCCAATGCGGTACCGGAGCCGCCGGCATGGGACACGATCAGATCATAGTGCTGGGCGATGTCGTTGAAAATGGGCCGGGTGGATCGGGTGGAGCCGATGGCCTCCACGGATTCAATGTCCGTGAACAGGGCCAGACAGCGGATGACGTTGTTCATGTTGACGAAGGTCTCGATGATCATATCCGCGTGGATGACGCCCACGTGGGGGAGGTTCTCCTGTAGATTGCTGACGGTATTGGCGAAGACGCGGCCGGTGAAGGGCTCGTCCAGGATCTCACCGTTCAGGGGATTCCGGGGAATGGGAGGCTCAGTGGGTGCCTCAGTAGGTTCCGTGGTGGGCTCCGTGGTGGCCTCGGTGGGGGCAGTGGTGGTCTCTATAGGGGCTGCCGTGGTAGGGACAGCAAGCTGCTGGGGCTCCTCGTTTTTGCCGCAGCCGCACAGCAGCAGCGCAAACACCAACGCCAGAGCAATGATTCTTTTCATGGTTTTCTTTCCTTCTTTCGTACAAAGGTATTGTAGGGCGGGGTCATGACCCCGCCGACGCACTTACAAAATTGGTCGGGGCTTGGTTTTATGGAACCAGGTATCGTGCTGCAGCTTTTTCACCTGTGCAGATAACGTACCTGCTCGGCGGGGTCATGACCCCGCCCTACAATGGGAAATCGGAAGATTATTCTGTTTCCTCCAGAATCAGGCAGTCGTCCATGGTCTTATCCAGCGCGTAGTAGAACACGTTGTCCCGGGAGGGGGCGAGGTCCGGCATCAGACCGCGCTGGGCATAGACATTGTAGTGACCGAAAAGCACGGGGACGATTCGGCCGTCATCTGCCAGCTTCTGGTACAGATTGTAGAAGTTGCCGGTGTCCTCCAGCGCGTGCTTGCACATGTCGTAGATGGTCTCGTGCTGCAATCCGCCCCAGCTCATTTCGCCCCAAGGACGGAAAAATTCCGACAGGTCCATGGTAGGCGACAGCCGTGTTACGCCCAGATAAATATCATAGTTGGAGGCCTGAATGGCGCGGTTGTAGGCGGCGGTGCTGTACTCCTTGGTAGAGCAGGGCAGACCCATGTCTGTCAATGCGGCGGCAATAGACCGGGCAACACTGACCCGGGCAGAGTCGTCGGCGTTGACCACCAGCTCCAGCTCCTTGGGGGCACCGTCCTTTCGGGGGATGTTGAACCGGCTCATATGGTCGATGAATTTCATAGCGTCGTATTCGTAATCCCGGGCGAGGAATTTGCTGTAATAGTAGGAATCGGGGTCACAGGGCAGTGTGACGGGGTCTGCCATGCCCTTGTAGACCTCCTCTGCCAGTGTGGCACGGTCAATACCGTAGGTCAGGAAGGTTCGGATGCCGCCGTTGTCCTCAAAGAAGGGACTGTAGAGGATGTTGCAGCCGATGTACATGAAATAGCCGCTTTCGATCTCCCACAGCTCATAGTCGCAGCGGTATTCCGCGAAGGAGGCGCTCATGGGATTGGTGCAGACCACGCTGACGGAGTTGCTGCCGCCGAACTGGAAGGCATCGCGGACATCGGCGGGAGAGCTTACCTCCACCAGATTGATGATCTCATCGGTGGCCGGGATCTTGGCATTGCCGCACCACCAGTTTTTGTTGCGCTGCAGCACTGCACCGGCGCTGTCGGACCGGAACACATAGGGACCGGTGCCCATGGGGATACCATCGTTGAGGGCGACTTCCGATTCTTTCAAAATGGCGATGTCCAGCAGGAGGGGGAGGTTGCCGTAGTCCGTGTCCGTCTGGAACAGGATGCCGCCGTCCTCCAGCACCTCAATGTTGGTCAGATGCCGCAGCCGGTTTTTGTAGTAGTCGTTCTCCTTGGCCTGCCAGTAGGAAGCCACCACATCCTCGGGGCGGACCTTACTGCCGTCGGAGAAGGTGGCCTTTTCGTCCAGATAGACGTAGAGGTTACGGTTGTTGGCAGAGACCCGGTATTTTCCGCAGAGGATAGGGGTCACATTTTTCTGGTTGTCCACGGCGAACAGGCCCTGATACATCAGGCTCATGAGCACACGGTTGGTGTAGTCACTGCCAAAGAGGGGATTCAGGGAGTAGTTGGGGTAGTAGGCCAGATTCAGCTCCTGAGGCTCCTCCTCTTCGATCATAATATCCTCCGGCTCCTGCCCCTCCAGCAAAATAGCGTTGCCGGTGGGCACATAGGCGGAATTGTCAATATCCTGCCGGCAGCCGGATAGTGTAGGCAGCAGCAGGGAGAGGATCAGAAACAGGGAAACCACTTTTTTCATAGGCTTGCCTCCTTACAGACGATGACGGCACCCTGAGAACCACGGTCACCTTTGGTGACCCGGTGGGACCAGAACCGCTGGGGCTGGCAGTAGGTGCAGTCGCTGCTGATCTCGATATGGTGCACACCCCGGCGTCGCAGGCATAGGGCATTGATCTGCTTTAAATCGAGGTGGAATTTTTCACCCCGTTTTTCAATGAACGCAGCAGCCTCCTGCCCGAAGGCCTCCAGCACTGCCTGAGGCACATCGGCATCGGTCTCAAAGTGGCACTGGCCGATGTTGGGCCCGATGGCGCAGCGGATATCCTCCGGCTTGGCACCGAAGTGCTGTACCATGGCATCCACGGTTTTGGCGGCGATGCCTCCCACCGTGCCCCGCCAGCCGGCGTGGGCTGCGCCCACCGCGCCTGTTACCGGATCGTGAAACAGCAGGGGCGTGCAGTCAGCGGTGAACACCAGCAGCGCCACGCCGGGAGTATTGGTCACCAGCGCATCACACTCCGGGTAGTCCCGGTGGAAGAAGCCATTGCAGTCGCTTTTCGTCACCACCCGGACGATATCCGAGTGGATCTGCCGGGTCAGGACATACTTTTTAGGGTCAAAGCCTAGGGAATCTGCCAGAATCCGCAGGTTTTTCTCTACATTTTCCGGGCTGTCTCCCCGGCCGATGGCCAGATTCAGGCTGGACTGGCTTCCGGTACTGACACCCCCATACCGGGTGGTAAAGCAGTGGGGGACGGAGATCCCCTCAGCGGTGAGATACTCCAAAGCGCCATGTTTGATTGTTTGTATAGACATAGTATTTCTCCCGTTAGGGCTGTCATTCCGAGCCAGTGTGCACACTGGCGTGGGAATCCCCTGTGGTTTCAGACATCCCGGAAGATCCGGGAGATTGCCACACCAGTCTGCGGACTGGTTCGCAATGACATGCAAGTTTTACTCGACCAGCTTATCCTTCTGCATACAGCATTTCTTATACTTCTTGCCGCTGCCGCAGGGGCAGGGATCGTTGGGGCCTACTTTTTTCTCAGCATTGCGGACAGGCTTTTTCTTGACCTCGGATTTGGTGGCGGCAGCGGTGCCGGTCTCCTTGGCAACCTTTTCCCGCTTGACCTCCTGTGCAGGCCGCAGCTGGACGGAGAACATCCGGCGGATGGTCTCCTCCCGGATGGCCTCGATCATGCTCTCAAACATCTGGAAGCCCTCTTCCTTGTAGGCCACCACGGGGTCATGCTGGCCGTAGGCCCGCAGACCGATGCCCTGCTTCAGATCGTCCATGGCATCGATGTTGTCCATCCAGTATTCGTCCACCACCCGGAGCATGATGACCCGCTCCAGCTCCCGCATGACGGCAGGGGTATAGGCAGCTTCCTTCTTTTCATAGGTTTCCACTGCCTGCAGGTACAGCGCCTCGGCAAAATCCTCGTGAGGCTCTGCCATCACCCGGGCAATGGTGCCCTTGGGGAAATACAGGCCCTCCAGCTCCCGCTCCATGACGGCAATGCCGCCGTCCTCCTGGGCACCGGCATCCATCACCACAGAGGCGATCTTGCTGCGCAGCATGGACAGCATGTTCTCCCGCAGGTCCTCGCCGTCCAGCACCTTCTGACGCTGGGCATAGATGACCTCACGCTGGGTATTCATAACATTATCGTATTCCAAAACGTTCTTTCTGGAACGGAAATGGATAGATTCTACATTTTTCTGAGCATTTTCCACAGCGCCGGAGAGAATCTTGGCATCGATGGGCATATCCTCCTCCAGACCCAGCGTATCCATCATGCCCATGATCCGGTCAGAGGAGAACAGGCGCATCAGGTCATCCGTCAGGCTCAGGTAGAAGCGGCTCTCGCCGGGATCGCCCTGACGGCCGGAGCGGCCACGGAGCTGGTTGTCGATACGGCGGGACTCATGGCGCTCGGTGCCGATGATGAACAGGCCGCCGGCCTTGCGCACCTTCTCTGCCTCATCCTTGATGGCATCCCGGTACTTGTTCAGCAGGGCCTCGTACTGGGCCCGGACAGCCAGAACCTGCGGGTCGGAGGTCTCGGCGTAGGAGTCGGCTTCCCGCAGCAGCTCCTCCGGCAGGTCGGTCTTTGCCAGCTCTGCCTTGGCAAGGAAGTCGGCATTGCCGCCCAGCATGATGTCGGTACCGCGGCCGGCCATGTTGGTGGCGATGGTGACGGCGCCGAACTTACCGGCCTGCGCCACGATCTGGGCCTCCTGCTCATGGTGCTTGGCGTTCAGAACGTTGTGGGGGATCCCCTCCCGCTTCAGAAGCTTACTGAGGATCTCACTTTTTTCGATGGAAATGGTGCCCACCAGCACAGGCTGGCCCTTGGCGTGGCAGGTCTTCACCTGATTCACGATGGCACGGAACTTGCCGGCCTCGTTTTTGAAGACCACGTCAGAGTGGTCCTTGCGCACCACAGGCTTGTTGGTGGGGATCTCCACTACATCCAGTGCGTAAATGGTGCCAAATTCCTCCTCCTCCGTCAGGGCGGTGCCGGTCATACCGGACAGCTTCTTGTACAGGCGGAAGAAATTCTGGAAGGTGATGGTGGCGAGGGTCTTGCTCTCACTGGCAACATTCACGCCTTCCTTGGCCTCGATGGCCTGATGGAGGCCCTCGTTATAGCGGCGGCCATACATCAGTCGTCCGGTGAACTCATCGACGATGATGATCTCGCCGTCCTTCACCACATAGTCGATGTCCTTTTTCATGAGGCCCCGGGCCTTCATAGCCTGATTGATGTGGTGGGAAAGGGTAGTATTATCGGCATCTGCCAGATTTTCCACGCCGAAGTATTTTTCGGCCTTGGCGATGCCCCGGGCGGTCAGGGAAACGGTGCGGCTCTTTTCGTCCACGAAATAGTCGCAGTCGTAGTCGTCGTGAACCTCCTTGTCCTCGGTTCTGGCGAAGACCTGCTTTTTCAGGGTGGAAACGAAGTAGTCCGCCATCTCATACAGCTTGGAGGAATCCTCGCCCTTGCCGGAAATGATCAGAGGGGTCCGGGCCTCGTCGATGAGGATGGAGTCCACCTCGTCCACGATGGCGAAGGCATGGCCCCGCTGGACCAGCTCGGACTTGTAGATGGCCATGTTGTCCCGGAGGTAGTCGAAGCCCAGCTCATTGTTGGTGCAGTAGGTGATGTCTGCGGCGTAGGCCACCCGGCGCTCGGCGGGGGTCATGCCGGGGATCACGAGGCCGATGGTCAGGCCCATGTAGCGGTAGACCTTGCCCATCCACTCGGACTGGTATTTTGCCAGATAATCATTGACGGTGACCACATGGACACCTTCGCCGGTGAGGGCGTTTAAGTAGCAGGGCAGAATGGCCACCAGCGTCTTACCTTCGCCGGTCTTCATTTCGGCAATGCGGCCCTGATGGAGCACGATACCGCCGATGAGCTGGACAGGGTAGGGCCGCAGGCCCAGAACACGGTCCGCAGCCTCCCGGATGGCGGCAAAGGCCTCCGGCAGCAGATCGTCCAGAGTTTCGCCCTGAGAAAGACGGTTCTTAAATTCCGCGGTTTTGCCCCGCAGGGCTTCCTCGGACAGATTCTTATATTCCTTCTCCAGCGCAAGGATCTTGTCCACCGTGGGCTGGATCTTTTTCAGCTCCCGCTGGGAACGGGTGCCGAACAGCTTTTCAAAAAGTCCCATTATATTCTCCTTAAAAATACAAAATTGCAATAGCAAACCAATTTAACGTATTATAGCATACTTGTAAAGAGAATAAAAGTCGAATTTGTGAACAATTTGAAGTAAAAAACCGTAGGAGCATAAAAGGCTTCCCCCAGGGGGGAAGCTGGCAAAAATCTTCGATTTTTGACTGATGAGGGGATAGCAAGGGAACAATTATATACCTGTTATTTGATATCAGCATCTTTCTCACTCATCATCTCCGCGCTAAGAGCCGCCCCCTTGGGCGGTTGCGTTCCGAAACGCGCCTGCGGGCGCAGCGTGACGGCATCGCCTACGGCGATGTCATTTTGCATAGCAAAATGACCGGGAGGGGCAAGCCCCTCCCCTACGAATGTATCGTTAAAGGCTCCTTTGTCGAAATGCAAGAAAAGGGAACGGCACATAGGCCGTTCCCTACGGGTCAAATTTTAAAAAATGCTTCGATGTCCGCCTTTGCAGCCTGCACCCGGCCCTGCTGGAAATTGGGCTTTCCGCCGCCCCGGCCGTTTAAAGCCTTGGTCATATCCTTCCCCAGCTGCCGCAGGTCCCCGCTGCGGGTCACGAGGCAATAGGCGTAGCCGCCTTCGTCGCTGCCGCTGAAGACCGCCGCAGTGCCGCCGCAGCCTTCTGCAATGGCATCCGCCAGATCCCGGACGGCGGTGTTTTCCAAGTCCTGCGCAAAGTGGACCACGTCGCCTTTTCCTGCATAGCTTGCGGCAATGGCGGCGAAAATTTGCCGCTCCAGTCCGGTGATGCGGTATTTCGCAGAGGCCAGTGCCTCGTTCATCCGTTGTGCGGCGGCCCCGGTCTCCTCGATCTTTGCGGAAAAAGCCTGAGATACCAGCTTGTTCTGTTCGTAAGTCCGGTTCAGGATGGCGAGGGCCGCGCTGCCGCAGGCCATTTCCATTCTTGTTCCGCCCCGGAGGCCTACGGTGCTGAACAGCTTGATGAGGCCGATCTCGCCGGTGGCCTTCACATGGGTGCCGCAGCAGGCGCAGCTGTCGAAGCCCGGCACCTCTACGATCCGCACAGGCCACGGCAGGGCTCGCTTCGTGCGGTAGAACACATGGGGGAGTTCTTCCTCGCTGGGATACCAGCAGCGGATGGGAAGATTGGCCCACACGGCGCGGTTGGCCTCTGCTTCGATGGCGCTCAAGTCCTCTGCCGGGATGACCCCGTCAAAATCAATGGTGATGATTTCGCTTCCCATGTGGAAGCCCACATTGTGGTAGCCATAGCGCCGGTGGATGATGCCGGAGACGATATGCTCGCCGCTGTGCTGCTGCATCCGGGCAAATCGGGGGCCATAATCGATGGTTCCCTCCACTGACGCACCAATTTCCAACGGTTTTTCGCAGATGTGCACCACCTGCTCTTCCATTTCCCGGGTATCCAGCACCCGGACGCCGTTTAAGGTCCCGGTATCTCCCGCCTGTCCGCCCCCCTCGGGATAAAAGACAGTGGCATCCAAGATGACAGCATAGCCCCCCTTTACAGCCTCGCAGGACAGAACCGTGGCGGAAAAGGCGGATAAATGAGAATCTTCATAGTAAAGCGTTCGTGTTTTCATAGCGGGGTCCTCTCTGTCACATTTATATATGTCATTGTAGGGCGGGGTCACTGACCCCGCCGACCCGGTAACGATTATTACTGGGTAAAAACGGCGCAAAATTCTTCCTTTTTTGGTCCTAATAAACCATACCGACACAGATGGTGCATCGGCGGGGTCACTGACCCCCGCCCTACAGTGGCTGTTGTGAAAATGACTGGCAACCTTCGCAATTATAGCACAGACAGTCTGGGTTTGCAAGTTTGCATAATCCGATGAAAAACTTTCTCTTTTCAATTCCGGGAAATTGGTGTAGAATAAGAAAAAAGAAAACGAGGTGATAAAAAATGCCCGCGAGTTTTGCTCATTACCGGTTCGGCAAGCAGCTGCTGCCCTCCCTGCCCGGACCGGAGCGGCAATGTATCCAGCGGTTCCGGCGGATGTTCGATGTAGGACTGCAGGGTCCGGATATTTTCTTTTATTACAATCCCTATGTGAAAACCGCAGTAGGTGCCTTGGGAAGCAAATTCCACGCCATCACGGGGCAGGAATTGTTCCCCGCAGCCTGTGCTGCCGCTGACACGGAGGCGGGGCGGGCCTATCTGTACGGCCTGCTGGCGCATTACTGCTTGGATTCTGTCTGCCATCCCTATGTGCAAAGGCTTGCCGATATTGGGGAGGCTGCCCATGTGCCGCTGGAATCGGAATTTGAGCGGTTTTTGCTGGTGCTGGATAAACATCCTGCACCCCACACCTATGACATCAGCAAAAAGCTCCGCCTGACCCGGGGCGAATGTATGACGGTGGCCCGGTTTTACCCTCCTGCCAGCGGGACACAGGTGGGGATCAGCCTGCGATCTATGGCGTTTTCTACCAATTTTTTGGCCAGTCCCAACTGGAAATGGCGGGAAGCAGTGCTGAAAAGGGTGAAGCCCTCCCTGCTGGATTACCGGATCCCCCATGAAGAAGACCCGGAGCTTGCCCTGTATGTGCGGGAATTGAAGGAGCTGTATGACCGGGCGGCAGAGAAATATCCCAGCCTGCTTGCCCAGCTGACGGCCCATATGCAGACGGGAGAACCGCTGGGTGAGGATTTTGCCTTGGCTTTTGGCTAAGTGTATTGTAGGGCGGGGTCATGACCCCGCCGACGCACCTTCGTTTATAGGAATAGTTTAGTTAAGTGGAAAATGCGACACAACAGCGTAATTTTCAGCAACGCAATCATTGCCACCGGGTCGGCGGGGTCAGTGACCCCGCCCTACAATGGTTGGTGCGTAAATTACAATTTTCACATTAAGAGAAAGAGGAGACAACATGAAAGAGAGATTCAAACTGACCCCCTTGGAAAAAAGCTGGATCCTTTATGATATCGGCAACTCTGCCTTTATCCTGATGGTATCCACCCTGATCCCCATTTTCTTCAATTCTCTGGCAAGTTCTGCGGGAGTCCATGAGGATCTGTACTTAAGCTATTGGGGTTATGCCGGTTCCTTGGCAACCATTTTGGTGGCTATCATCGGTCCCATCTGCGGCACGCTGGCAGACCGGAATTTTAAGAAGCAAATTTTCCTGCTGTGTGTGGCCGTGGGCGCGGTGGGCTGCGCCATGCTGGGCCTTGTGTCCAACTGGCTGGTATTTCTCGGCCTGTTCGTGCTGGCAAAAGTGGGCTATTCCTCCAGCATCATTTTCTATGACTCCATGCTGACGGAGGTTACAGAGGATAGCCGCATGGACAAGATCTCCTCCATGGGCTATGCCTACGGCTACATTGGTTCGGTTATCCCCTTCATCGTCTGCCTTGTGCTGGTTCTGATGCCCGATGCCTTCGGTCTGACCATGGGCACGGCCATGGTGATTGCCTTCCTGCTGATTGCCATTTGGTGGATCGGCTGCACCCTGCCCCTGTTAAAGCGGTACAAGCAGACGGCCTTTGTTACGGCGGAAAAGAGCCCCGTCAGCGATACCTTCCGGCAGCTGGCCCGGACACTCCGGGATGTGCGGAAGGAGAAGCATATTTTCCTGTATCTGCTGAGCTTCTTCTTCTTTATCGATGGCGTGTACACCATCATCGATATGGCTACCGCCTACGGTGCGGCGCTGGGTCTGGACACCACGGGCCTGCTGCTGGCACTGCTGCTGACCCAGTTCGTGGCCTTCCCCTGTTCCATTATTTTCGGACGGCTGTCGGCAAAATATGATGCCGGACTGCTGATCAAGGTCTGCATCATCGCCTATACGGGCATCAACATTTTCGGCATTTTCCTCGTGAGCCAGTGGCAGTTCTGGGTGCTGGCAGTCTGCGTGGGCATGTTCCAGGGCGGCATTCAGGCTTTGAGCCGCAGCTATTTGGGTAAGATCATCCCGGCGGAGCGCAGCGGCGAATTTTACGGGCTCATGGACATTTTCGGCAAGGGTGCCTCCTTTGTGGGTATGACCATGGTCTCCGTGGTGAGCCAGCTCACCGCCGGTATGACGGTGAATGTCTTTGGTATCCAGCTCCAGAACGAAAATATTGCCGTTTCCTCCCTGATCGTGCTGTTTATCATCGGTTATATCCTCTTCAGCAAGGCAGACAAGCTGAACAAGGAACGTGTGAAATAAATAGCGCAAGGGTTGTCATCCCGAGCAAGCGAAGCGCGTCGAGGGATCTACGCACCGAATATCTGCTAAGCAGGATCGGTAGTGCGCAGATCCCTCGGCTTCATTTCATTCCGCTCGGGATGACAGGCGGTTGCGTTAATGGATACTGCCCTCAATGCTGGAAATATCCTCCTCATGATCCCGAATGGCGGTGATGGCGGCTTCGATGCCGGTAACGATGGATTCCAGCGGCAGAGAGGGACTTCCCTGCTGGGGAAGAAAAGGAACATGGAGAAAGCCTGCCCGGATCCCGGGATGGTGCGTTGCCAGATGGTGCAGGACGCCGTACATCAGGTGGTTGCATACAAAGGTACCGGCGGTATTGGACAATTCCGCGGGAAGTCCCGCAGCCCGGATAGCGGCGGTTATAGCTTTGACCGGCAGGGTAGAGAAATAGGCGGCAGGACCATCGGGAAGGATGGGGCGGTCTATGGGCTGGTTTCCAGCGTTGTCCGCAATGCGGGCATCGTCGATGTTGATGGCGATGCGCTCCGGGGTCAGCCCTGCCCGGCCTCCTGCCTGCCCCACGCACAGCACCGCATCCGGCAGCGCTTCCTCAATGGCGGCGGTGACGGCAGCAATAGAAGCACCGAAAACCGTGGGCACCTCCAGCTTGACGAGGGCCACTCCGGGGATATCCCCCATAAGCTTCACCGCCTCCAGCGCAGGATTGACCGCAGCACCGCCAAAGGGATCAAAGGCAGTTAAGAGAAGTTTCATAGAACGACCTCATTTTTAGAAAAGCTACTGTAGGGCGGGGGCAGTGACCCCGCCCTACAGTGGCGGTTTGATAGAAGAAAGCGGTATCCGGCGAGCCGGATACCGCTTATTTTTTTGGGAATGTGACGATACCGAGCGGGTCAGGGAAGTAACGACACGCATAGCACCGAACACGCATTGCCAGCGGCGGCTCGCCGCTTAGACACCGAAGTAACGCTTGGCGTTGTTGGAAGCGATGTCCTGAACCATCTTGCCCAGAGCATCCATGTCAGCGGGATACTCGCCGTTCTCGACCCAGCCGCCGATCAGGTTGCACATAATGCGGCGGAAGTACTCGTGACGGGTGTAGGACAGGAAGGAACGGGAGTCGGTCAGCATGCCGATGAAGTTGCCCAGCAGGCCCAGGTTGGCGAGGCTGGTCATCTGCTCGATCATGCCGGTCTTGGTATCGTTGAACCACCAGCCGGAGCCGTGCTGGATCTTACCGGGGACCTCGGGGCCCTGGAAGGCACCAAGGAAGGTGCCCAGCTGAGCGTTGTCGCCGGGATTCAGGGAGTACAGGATGGTCTTGGGCAGCTCATTGGTCTCGTACAGGTTGCTCAGAACCTGAGTCAGCTGCTCGCCGGAGTCGGTGATGGCGATGCAGTCGAAACCGGTATCGGGGCCCAGCTTCTTGAACATGGCAGCGTTGGTGTTGCGCAGGCAGGAGAAGTGGATCTGCATGACCATGCCGTGCTTTGCGTACTGACGTGCGCAGTGCAGCAGCAGAGCGGTCTTGTAAGCGTCGATCTCAGTCTTGGTCAGAGCCTCACCAGCCATGCCCTTCTTGAAGATGGCGGTCAGCTCTTCCTCGGTAGCCTCCACGTAGGGAACGTAGCCCAGACCGTGGTCGGTAGCCTTACAGCCGTGGTCAGCGAAGTACTGGATCCGCTGGGTCAGGGCCTTCTTGACGCACTTGATGCAGTGGAACTCGAAGCCGACGACCTCTTCCAGCTTGTGCATGTACTCAACGAAGGTAGCCTTCTCGATGTCCAGAGCCTTGTCGGGACGGAAGGAGGGGCAGACCTTGGTCTCCATGGTGGGATCGGCAGCGATCTTAGCGTGCCACTCCAGAGAGTCGATGGGATCGTCGGTGGTGCCGACCATGTAAACATTGGACTGCTTGACCAGACCACGAGCGGTCATGGTGGGGTCGTTGCGCAGTTTATCGTTGGCCAGATTCCACACTTCCTCAGCAGTTTCGCCGTTCAGGACGCCATAGTAGCCGAAGTAGCGCTGCAGCTCCAGATGGCACCAGTGGTACATGGGGTTGCCAATGCACTTGGGCAGAGCTTCTGCAAACTTCTGGAACTTCTCACGGTCGGATGCGTCGCCGGTGATGTACTTCTCTTCCACACCGTTGCCGCGCATGACGCGCCACTTGTAGTGGTCGCCGCCCAGCCAAACCTGCGTGATGTTCTCGAACTTGCGGTCCTCCCAGATCTCCTGGGGATTGATATGGCAGTGGTAGTCCAGAATGGGCATCTTGGATGCGTAATCGTGGTACAGGACCTTAGCGGTCTCGGTGGACAGCAGGAAGTCCTTATCCATAAACTGCTTCATGGGAATCAACCTCTTTCAAATCATAAATTTGAATCGCGAGGAATCGCGAATCATCGTAATTATATTATACAAGGAATGAGTCAAAATGCAAATCATTTTTTGTGATTTTGCAAAAAAGTTTGAGAAAAGGCTCTCCTTGGGGGAGGAGAAACGGCCCGCTGTTTGGAACAGCGGGCCGCAGGAGCTTAAGAAAATTAGAACCAGTCCTCGTAGCCCAGAGAGACCAGATGAGCGCGGGAATCCTTCAGGCAGTCGAAGGGATCACGGCCATAGGAGTCGTCCTGCTCGATCAGGAAGTACTCAGCACCGCCAGCCAGACCGGCTTCGATGCAGGCCTTCAGAGGCAGGGAGCCAGCGCCCAGCTCAGCAAAGCGGACGGGCTGTGCGAAGAAAGCGTTGGCGAAGGCCTTCATGTCGAAGCCCTTGGACATGTCGGGCATCTCCACGTTGGCGATCTTGTAGTCCTTCAGGTGCAGCAGACGGACGGAGCCGGCGTACTTCTTGATGAACTCAACGGGGTTCTCGCCGCCGCGGTGGATCCAGTGGGTATCCAGCTCGAAGCCCATGTGAGGAGCGTTCTCGCGCAGAACGTCCAGCAGGTACTTGCCGTTCTCCAGCTTCATGAACTCGATGTGGTGGTTGTGGTAGTACAGGTCGATGCCGTCCTCCTTCAGCTTCAGGCAGTACTCCTCGGCTTCCTTAGCGAAGTCGATGCACTTCTGCACGTTGCCGATGGCGTTCATGGGCATCATGCCGATACGGAACATGTCGCAGTTCAGAGCGCGGGCATCGTCGAGGTACTTCTTGTAGTCATCGGGGTTGGACAGGTACTCGCCGGGCATGCCGGGGACCATGGGGGAGATGGAAGCGGTCAGGGAGGAGATGTTGAAGTTCAGCTCATCGATGGCGCGGCGGAAACCGGCAACGTTTTCCTTGGTCATGGGGACCTGAGAAACTTCTGCGCAGTGGAAGCCGATATCGGTCAGGCGGCCCATAACCTCGAAGGGCTCAAAGCTGGGCATCTTGGCAGGGGCGATGGTGGACATCTGAACGCCGATCAAACCTTTTTTGCTCATGGGAATACACTCCTTAAATATTTGTAGTTTTTGTGCGGTATCAAAAACCGCATGTTATTGCGAACCAGTGCGCACTACATTATGGTATGATTGCCACCGGCAATCATTGGCATTGTAGATTCGCTGCGCGGAGCACCACTGGTGTGGCAATCTCTTTCAATCGAGGGGATTGCCACGTCGCTGCGCTCCTCGCAATGACAGATATTTTGTGCCTTACACTTCCACCAGTCTTCCGGTGTTGGAAGAACGGAAGATGGAATCCATCAGCTTGACGATCATAGCGCCCTCGCTGATGTGGATGTAGTCATCGGTATTGTTCTTGACAGCCTCGTAGAAGCGGGCCACCAGACGGGTGTGGGAAGCACCGTAGTAGAACTTGATGCCTTCCAGCTTGGGAGCCTTGCAGATCACGGTACGGGAGCTGTCAGCCTCGATCTTATACAGGGTGTTGTCTTCAATGTGGAAGATACCCTTTTCCATAGCCACACGGATCTGGACAGACTCGTTGGTCCAGTTGTTGTTGGTGGCGAAGAACAGGCCGTTGGCACCGTTGGCGAACTCCAGACGGGCGATGATGTCGCCCTCGACTTCGACTTCGGGGTACTCGTTGGTCTGACCGACAACAGCGTGCAGCTTAGCGATGTCGCCGCCAAGGAAGTACAGCAGGTCCAGCGTATGCAGGGACTGGTTGATCATGGAGCCGCCGCCGGCATACTTCCACTTGCCGCGCCAGGGCTGGGCATCATAGTAGGTCTTATCCCGGCGCCAGGGCACGAAGCCACGGATGCCGATGATCTTGCCGTACTCGCCGGACTCGATGATCTTCTTCAGCTCCTCGGTGGTCTCGTTCATACGGTTCTGCAGGCAGACACCGATCTTGACTTCGGGGTGGGCTTTTTCCAGAGCGCAGAACTGCTCAGCTTCCTTGGTGTTCAGGGCGATGGGCTTTTCGCAGAAGACGTTGAAGCCCATTTCCACCAGTTCCTTGGTGACAGGGTAGTGCAGGTAATGGGGCAGCAGATTGTGGACGACGTCAGGCTTGACCTCTTCGCACATCTTCTTGTAATCGGTGTAGAACTTTACACCGGCGGGGACCTTCGCAGCCAGCTCTTCGTTGATGTCACAGATGGCCACCAGTTCCATGCCGGGGTTGGAGGCAATGGCATCGATATGGACGATGGAGATGGTGCCAAAGCCGACGATCGCAGCTTTCATCATAGCAAATTCTCCTTATTCGGGCCAAAACCCACGGCGGCGGTGCCGCCGTGGGCTGGTAATCTTATTTTATGTCATTGCGAATCAGCGCGCACGCTGGTGTGGCAATCTCCCGGAAATATGCAGGAGATTCCCACGTCGGGCTGTACCCTCCTCGGAATGACAGGGGGATCGGACCTTAATTAGTCACGGACGGGGAACTTGCCCTCAGCAGCGATCAGCTTGTTTAGCTCAGCGTTGTACTCTTCCTCGTTGCAGGGGTAGGAAACGGTCTTGCCGGTCCATGCGGACAGCTGGGAAGCGTTGGCCAGACGGACGCCCATGATGCCGTCAGCGCCGGGAGCCAGCAGCTCGGTGCCGAACAGAACGTGGGAAGCGAAGTTGGCCATAACGGTGCCGTGCTGGACGCCCCAAGCATCGTTGTTCTCGAACTCTTCGATGTCGTACAGGCCGCCGCCGGAGGAGTTGGAACGGGTCAGCATAGCAACTGCCATCATGTCCATGGTAGCGTTCATCTCGGGCTCGGACTTGTGCATCTTGTAGACGGTAGCCTTCTGGCTGTTCTCGACAACGATCTTACCGGCGGAGAAGTCGATCTCCAGACGGTCGGTGCCGATGGCGTCGTGGGTGCAGGTGATGAAGGAGCCGGTAGCGCCGTTGGCGTACTTGGTAACGATGGTAACGTCGTTCTCAACGCCGATGTTACGGTGAGCACCGTTGATGTTCACGGAAGTGACTTCCACGGGAGTGCCGCAGATCCACTGCCACAGGTCCAGCTGGTGGGGAGCCTGGTTGACCAGAACGCCGCCGCCTTCGCCGCCCCAGGTTGCACGCCATGCGGACTGTGCGTAGTAGGAGTCGGGACGCCACCAGGTGTTGATGATCCAGTTGGAGCGGCGGATCTCGCCCAGCTCGCCGGAAGCAACGATCTCACGGATCTTCTGGTACAGCTTGTTGGTTCTCTGGTTGAACATGATGCCCAGCTTCACTTCGGGATGAGCAGCTGCGCAGTCCAGCATCTTCTGAACGTCGGAAGCGCGGACACCGGCGGGCTTCTCACCGATGACGTGCATGCCATGCTCCAGAGCGTAGATAGCGATCTCGTGGTGCAGGTAGTGAGGAACGGTGGTGATGACAGCGTCAACGTTGCCGGAAGCGATCATTTCCTTGTAATCCTCGTAAACGGGGATGTTGGGGAACTTGGCAGCAGCAGCCTCGCGCTTAGCGGGGTCGATATCACAGATAGCGCCCAGCTCGCAGTGAGCGGGGATAGCGGCAGCGGGGAAGCCGGGGAAAGCGGGGGTGCCGGTCAGGATGTTGACATAGGAGCTACCCTGTGCGCCGAAGCCGATGATACCATAACGAATCTTGTCCATTTTGCATTTCTCCTTACTTGTTGTATAAATACAATTTATTTCTGGCCCTTGTTGGAGCCTTACTTATGGGATACACATTGCCACAAAACACTGTCATTGCGAACCAGTCCGCAGACTGGTGTGGCAATCCCCTTCAAATCTCAGGAGAGCTGCAAACGACGATGGGGATTGCACCATAGGCATTCCCTTCGGTCCCACGTCGCTTCGCTCCTCGCAATGACATCAAAAACTTAGATAGCCTTCAGGATCTCGCACAGGGCGTTATACTGCATAGCATAGCCCTCGGCGCCGTCCTTGGCCTTGTTTTCGGAAATGACTTCGGTAGCGTCCACAACTTCCAGAGACTGCAACGTTGCGAACAGGACCAGATGGGGCTCCAGAGTCAGGAAGCCTTCGTAGCCGTCTTCCTTGATGGCCTTTGCCAGGATCTTGGCGATCTGACCGTCGCCGGTGCCGCAGACCACGTTCTCGTTCTTGCCGGCCACAGCATCCTTGATGTGGATGTAGGCAACGTGCTCCTTCAGCAGTTCCCAGCACTCTTCGGTGTTCTCACCGCACTGGACAAAGTTTGCGAAGTCGAAGGCAGCCTTGAAGTTGGGGGAAGCCAGCTCGTCCAGAATGACCTTGCAGCGGGAACCGATGTCGCCGTAGATGTCCTTCTCGTTCTCGTGGATCAGCACAACACCGTACTTGGCAGCGATGTCAGCGAAGCCGCGCAGCTTCTTCAGGACCTCGTCCTTCCACTCATCGGGGTTCTTGTTCAGCATCCAGAAGCTGAACATACGGATGTACTTGCAGTCCAGCAGGTTGCAGATCTGGCACAGGGTGTCCAGCTGAGCCAGCTGCTTTTCGTAAGCGGCATCGTCGTCGATGTCGATCTTACCGATGGGGCTGCCCAGAGAGGAAACCTTCACGCCAGCAGCCTGCAGCCGGGGCAGGATGCTCTCCTTGACCTCTTCCACGGTGTACTCAGCAACGCCCTTGCCGTCGGCAGCGCGCAGGCAGATGTACTCCATGCCCAGTTCCTTAACAACCTTCAGCTGAACGTCCAGCTGGGGATCGATCTCATCGGCAAAGCCGGAGACAATGATTTTCTCAATCATGGGAATCGTTCTCCTTCCTTTTTTCGGTTTCTACAAAAACCGCAGGCGAAATTTATGCACATTGTACAATTGAACAACTTCCAATGGGCATAGCAACGCCTTTTTGTTCACGTTTACCATGATACCATACTTTTTTGCAAACTTCATTGTAAAAGTTGCTTGACACATTGCAAAAATTGCTATATGCTATATTTATCCTGATTCGTCAATCCCTGTCATTGCAAGCCAGTGCGCACACTGGCGTGGCAATCCTCCGTAAATTTCCGTGTGGTATCGTTATGTTGATTCTGTGCGGATCTTTGAAGGGGATTGCCACGTCAGGCTTCGCCCTCCTCGCAATGACATACCCGACTGATACACTGCGAGGTACACCTATGCCCCCAAAAACATTACGCTTTGATAACCGCCAGCATATGAAAGGCAACACCTTTGAGATATTCCGCTACAAAGATGACTATCCCAAGGAGGTTACGCTGCACCACCATGACTTCTACGAGATCTACTTTTTCCTTTCCGGCAATGTGCAGTATAATATTGAGAACCGCAGCTATCTGCTGACCCCCGGGGATGTGCTGCTCATCAGTCCCATGGAGCTGCACCAGCCCATGTTCGGTCAGGAGCACCGGACCTACGAGCGGATCGTTCTGTGGATCGACAAGCAGTTTCTGGAGGGCTTCAGCCTGCCGGGACAGGAATTTACCAAATGCTTCGATACCGGCCTCCCGGGCCATACCAACCTGCTGCGGCCGGAGGGAATAGCCCGGCAGTATCTGACCTTCCTGCTGGAGCAGCTGCTCAGCGAGCTGGCTACGGAGGATCCCTATCAGGAGATCGCCTCCATGTCCTATCTGGCGCAGGTGTTGGTCGCCCTGAACAGGCTGGCCCTGCTGAACCGGAAGGAAGAGCCGGTGAAGGCACCGGATTCGGCTGTGTACAGCGTGCTGGGCTATATCAACGAGCATTACAGCGAGGATTTGACACTGGATCATCTGGCAAATAAGTTCTTCGTCAGCAAATACCACCTGTCTCGGGAATTTCAGCGGCTGGTGGGCACTTCCGTCCACCGCTACATCATCCAGAAGCGGCTGGTCATGGCAAAGCAGATGCTCAGCGAGGGGAAGCCCTCCTCGGAAGTGTATCAGCACTGCGGCTTCGGCGATTATTCCAACTTCTACCGGGCCTTTAAGGCGGAATACCAGATCAGCCCCAAGGATTATGCCCTGCTGCTGAAGGAATCCGCCTACCGTACCGACCCCCTCCCCAAACGCATCCGGGACCGGCTGGAAAAGTAATGCAGGCGGAATAATATTTATCATATTAACGAAATGTAGGGGGCGGCCTCCCGGACGCCCCGAAAGGATTTTGCACCTCGATGGGGCAAAATCCTTATAGGGTGCGGTATCGTTCCGAAAATCCACCCGTCGAGGGCGGCTTTTCGGTCGGAGCGTCGAGACGCCGCCCCCTACAGTGTTATATAGCAAAAAAAGAGGAAGCGGCGAACCGCTTCCTCTCATTTTTTATGTTACATTACCGCAGTAACGAATCGGGTGAGCCCAATGGTGTTACGATTATTGCCAAACCATCAGTCTCGAATTGCCTCTGGGGGCATCCCCAGTTACATGTCGAAAGGCTCGAAGCCCAGAACGGGGTGGCCGACCTCGGACAGGTAGTTCAGCAGCTCCTCGGGATCCTCGGTGCAGACGGTCTCGTCAGCGATCATGTCGGTGAAGTTCTCAACACCGTACATCTCCAGAGCGGTAGCATCCAGACGCTCGCGCATCTGATCCTTCAGCATCTTGGGCATCCAGACGATACGGCCGGGGCCGCCTTCTGCTGCGATGAACTTCTTGGAGGAGATGAAGTGCTTGCCGTGGCCCATGAAGCCGGGGGTCTGAACGCCGCCGCCGGTCATAGATGCCATTTCGGAGAAGCTCATGCCCAGAGGAGTCATGCCTGCATGCTCACGGCAGGTGATGACAACGCCCATGGAAACAGGCTCAACACCACAGATACACTCGAAGCAGCCGCAGGAGGTCATGGGATCCTGGAACAGGGAGTACAGGGTGATCCGCTCAACAGCGCCCTGAGAGTACTTGTTGACGGCAGCGTCCATGGAGTCGTAACGGCCCAGCTTCTCGTCCTGGCAGCCTTCCTTAACGATGGGCTGGCAGGGACCTGCGGGATCCAGTTCCTTGGTAGCCTTAGCATCCAGCCAGGACACGGCACCGCACAGACCCAGACGCTCGGGAGTGACGATACAGACGTGGCTGGGGGAGAAGGCCTGGCACATGATGCAGGTATAGAAGGTATCAACGGACTCGTCGGTCATGGATGCGAGTCTTGCGTCACGCTTGTTGAAGACCTCATTAGCAGCAGCACGCAGCTCCTTGTTCTTCTCAGCGTCAACGATGATGACGACCTCACACTTGTCAACAACAGCCTCGAACTCGTTCTTGACCTTGGCGTACAGGACCTCGCCGATGTGCTTAAACTTGAAGCCAGCCTCGAAGTCAGCCTTGCTGATACGGATACGGATCATGTCACGCTGACCGGTGTGCATAACGCCCTCGATGCAGTTGATCCAAGAGTGGAACTTACGCTCCATGACGGACTCGAAGTCAGACTGCATAGCCTTGCCGGCCACGTTGACGGTGTAGGACAGGGAAATCTTGGAGCCCACGGGGATCTCGTCGATCTCGGGACCGATGACGGTGATCTTGTGATCCTCGACCTCGGCAGCTTCCTTGGTCTGGACCAGCTCGAAGCAGTCCACACGGGAGCCGTCCACTTCCACCTGCATGTCGCCGCGGCGGATGATCTCGCCTTCGAATGCGGTAGCGAAGGAAACGGGAATGTCGATCTTGGTGATCTTCAGCTTGATGTCGCGGGCCTCCAGAGAGGTAGCGTTCCACTTGGTGGTATCCAGCTGCTGGATCAGGGACTTGGGAACACGGAACATGTTCTCAGTCTCGTTGGAGATAACGGGGAAGCCCAGGCAGATAGCGCCGGCACCGTAGGAAACGATCTCGTCAGACAGGGGCTTGTAAGCGTTGACGAAAGCGCGGACACGGTCCATGGTGTACTTGTACAGGGCCTTGTAGTCGCCGGGCTGGATGTTGCCGAAGATCAGAGCGGCACGGACAGCCACGGAAACGACGTGGATGACGGACTGCATCTCGTAGCCCAGAGGCACGACACGCACGCCCTCGCCCAGCTTCATGCCGGCTTCATAGCAGTGCTTAATGGCATCGCCGGTCAGGGTGACCAGAATACCCTGAGCCTGATACTCCTTAGCCAGAGCAACGGTCTCAGCGGGATCCTCAGCGCCGCCGATGATAACAGCAACACCGGGGATATCGCCGGTAACCAGGGGAACACCCAGATTACGGACGAATGCGTCGGTCAGGTGGCCCATCTCAGGCTCAGCATAGGGCTCAGCGCCGTTCAGGTACTTCAGAACTTCCAGGAATTCAGCGCACAGAGCGGAAGCGACACCGCTGTCAAATGCGTCCTGCAGACGGTTGTTGCGGGTCATCATGGGCTTGATATCATTCTCCAGAGCAGCCTTCAGCTCGCCCAGAGTATTGATCTTCTTGCCGGTAATGCCGTAGTAGCAGGGCAGGTTATATGCAGTGCTGGGGAAAGACACTGCGCAGCCCTCGCCGTTGGCGGCGATGGCTTCATCAATGGCAGCTACGGTACGTGCGTAGTTGTAGTCGTTACCGCCAAAAACTCTATCAAAAAGTGTCACGGTTTTTCCTCCTATAATATTTGAATAGGTTCATCCGTTTTCTGTCATTCCGAGCCAGTGCACACACTGGCGTGGGAATCTCCCGGATAAACGGAAGCATCCCAACGGAATAGGGGATCGCCACACCAGCCTGCGGGCTGGTTCGCAATGACATATCAATTCAAAACAGAAATTAGTCCCGATCCAGAATTTCCTTGATCTTCCGGATCTCTTCGATTGCCGCGGGGCTGAAATCGTAGGGAGATTTTCCCTGACGGTCCGCGTCCATGATCTCCAGATTGTAGTGGATCATGCCAAGCAGGTCCTCTGCGGGAATGTTGCTGCGGACAAATTCCTCATCCTTTTCATCCCGGACCTTATTGGCCACTACGCGGACCCGCTTCACCCCCAGATCGTTTGCCAGCCGCTTGACATTGCGGTAGGTCTGGACACTGCGTGCGCCGGGCTCGATGACCACGATGAACTGCTCCATATTCATGGCAGTACCGCGGCCCAGATGCTCAAGGCCAGCCTCCATGTCCATGATGACCACATCATCCTTGCGGTAGGTCAGGGCGGACAGGATGGACTTCAGCATCACATGCTCAGGACAGACGCAGCCGCTGCCGCCCACGTCCACCGTGCCCATGACCAGCAGCTTTACGCCGTTGATGTCCTTGGAGAAGGTGTCGGGGATATCGGCAACATAGGGGTTGAGCTTGAAGAACTTGTTGGCGGCAGTTGCGCCGGTGCGTTCTTCTACTAGGGTACGCATTTTGGAGATGGGGACGATGGCATCCACTTCCTCCTGCGTCAGGCCCAGAGCCAGACCCAGATTGGCATCGGGGTCCACATCGGCAGCCAGAACGGTCCGGCCTTCGTCGGCATAGAGCCGTGCCAGCGTGGAGGACAGGGTGGTCTTGCCCACGCCGCCCTTACCGGTAATCGCTACTTTCATTGGAAAAAGACCTCGTAGTTAAAGTAATTTGCAATCTCACAAAAATCGTGTCATTGCGAACCAGCGCGCACGCTGGTGTGGCAATCTCCTCCGTCAACGGAACCTCCCGGAAGATCCGGGGGATTCCCACGCCAGTCTGCGGACTGGCTCGGAATGACATCTATATTTGTTACATTGTCAAAAGATGCAATTGACGAGAGATTTTTTCGCAGATGAAGGATTGAAAGCCGAAGGTGTACTTAAAGTACATCGAGGTTTTCAATCCGCACATATGCGGGAAAAGATCCTCCAATCAGATGCCCAGAGCGTCGCGCTTTGCCTCGATGCATGCGAGCATCTTGTCGCCCAGAGCATCGATGTCGGTGTCGACGAC
>JAFSCK010000170.1 GCA_017436785.1 Oscillospiraceae bacterium
ATGTGGAGGTTACCGCCGCTACGCTGAAATGGTACGGCTGCGCCACCATGTTCTTTTATTCCCTAAGCATGACCGTGGTTCAGAATGGCCTGCTCCATGTGAATCAGTTCTCCAATACACAGCTGCGGGAAATGTGGGTAGCAGACCCTGACCTGATGGTGCTGTCCTCCTGGGCGGCGGTGTTCCAGCTGCTGGGCGGTCTGGCGATTCCGGTATTCGCGTTTTTGTTGGTGGAAGGCTTCCTGCACACGAGTAATTACCAGGCATACCTGATTCGGATGGTGGGCTTTGCCATTCTCAGTGAAATTCCCTTCGACTTTGCCATGTCCGGCAAGCTGTTCGATTGGACCAGCCAGAATATGCTTTTTACCCTTGCCATCGGTCTTGTAATGCTCTATGGACTGCGGCTCTTTGCTGCCGGGAAGGGCGTAAAGCTGCTGATCGTTGCAGCGGGGGTGCTGTGGAGCGTGCTGATGAAGACGCAATTCGGACTGTGCATGGTTTTACTCATTGCGGTTTATTACCTGCTGAATGATCACAAGGCAAAGCTGTGGATCAGCGGCGCTATTAGTCTTATGTATGTCACCGGGCCGGTTTCCAACTTTGTGCTGAAACGGTACAACCATCAGCGGGGCAGTCAGCCCAATAAGTATCTGTTCTATTTGCTGTATCCGCTGCATCTGCTGATTCTTGGCGTGATCACATATGTACTCCCATAAAAGATGGTGTGAAGAATGAAAAAAGCGATTTTCGTGATTCTGATTCTGAGCCTTGTGCTGCTGAGTTCCTGCGGCGCAAAGGAAAAACCGACAATACTGGTTCCAAAGGTGGAGGGACTCTCTGAGGACTTTATTATGGGTGCAGATGTGTCCACTCTGCTAAGTCAGGAAGCCAGCGGCGTTGTCTATTATAATTTTGAGGGGAAAAACCAGGACTTGCTCAAAACCCTCAGCGAAGCCGGTGTCAATTACATCCGTGTCCGTGTCTGGAACGATCCTTTTGATGCAGAAGGTCGTGGCTATGGCGGCGGAAACTGTACGGTGGAGACAGCTATCGAAATCGGAAAACGCGCAGCCAAATATAAAATGGGACTGCTGGTTGATTTCCACTACTCCGACTTCTGGGCAGACCCTGCCAAGCAGCAAGCTCCCAAGGCCTGGCAGAATATGGAATTGAAAGAAAAGCAGCAGGCTATTTATGACTTCACGGCGCAGAGCATTCGGAAGATTCAAGAGGCCGGTGTAAGCATTGGTATGGTGCAGGTTGGTAATGAAACGACGAAAGGCTTTTGCGGAGAGACGACTGTTCCCAGCCGGTACACGCTGATGGCTTCTGCGGCAAAGGCAGTCCGGGACACCAACCAGGATATCTTGATTGCTGTCCATTATACCAATCCTGAGAGTGAAAATTATAAGACAATCGCCGCAACCTTGGATGTCTACGGCGTTGACTATGATGTGTTCGCCACTTCCTACTATCCTTTCTGGCATGGGACACTGGAGAATCTGGCAGAGCAGCTTCAGTCGGTCATTGACCGCAGCGGCAAGAAGGTAATGATTGCGGAAACCTCTTATGCCTATACCCTACAGGATACAGACGGCAGTGGAAACAGCGTTGGGGAACAACCGACATATGCAAAGCCTTATCCATTTACCGTTCAGGGGCAGGCAAGGCAGCTGCGTGATGTGATTCAGACAATGGCAAATTTGGGTGACAATGCTGTCGGTGTGTTCTATTGGGAGCCTGCATGGATCAGCGTTCCCGGTGAAACATGGGAGGAAAAGAGTGCCCTCTGGGAGGCCAACGGCTCCGGCTGGGCAAGCTCCTATTCTGCCGACTATGATCCTGATGACGCGGGTATCTATTACGGAGGCAGCGCCTGCGATAACCAGGCATTGTTTGATTCCAACGGCCATCCGCTGGAATCCTTGAAGACTTTTTCCTATGTCCGAAGGGGCACCAACGTAGCGCCCAAGATAGACAGCGTAGAGCCGGTATCGGTGACAGTAAAAAGAAATAATCCAATTGTCCTTCCTGAAACTGTGCCGGCCATTTACAATAATGGCAAAGTGGAAGCTGTATCTGTGGTCTGGGATGAAGACGTAGACCTTGCCGCCATTTCCGCATCGGAGGTTGGCAACTATTGCGTAACCGGAACAGCAGAAGGGACGGAAGTGACATGTTGTATCCGTGTGGTTGAGGAGAATTATGTGCGCAACTACAGCTTCGAGGAGGCAGATACCTCTATGTGGCGCATTTCCGAGGCTGCTCCAACCACGGATTTTCAGGACAAGCCCAACGATGCCTATACCGGCAGTATGTCTCTGCATTTTTGGAACGCGGATGCGGTCAATTTTTCTGTGGAGCAGGAGATTACCGGTTTGCTTGAAGGAAATTATACATTTTCCATCCATGTCCAGGGCGGCGATATGAGGGAAGATGCGCAGCTGTTTCTCTATGCTGTCGCTGACGGACAACGTTACGAACAACCCTTTACCGTGGATGGCTGGCTCAACTGGAAGAGTCCCTCTATTGAAAGCATCCCATGCACGGGCGGAAGCATGACCGTTGGCGTATGCGTAAAAGCAGCAGGTGGAGCATGGGGTACCATGGATGATTTTCTCTTGAACCCCAGTCGCTAAACAATCAACATTGCTTGTTTTCTTCCTATTTAGCGGCAGATCCGTCCGGCGAGCGGGTCTGCCGCGCAATTTATCTTTCGGAGGTCATTATGAAAACGAAGAAGCTCTATTTCGGCGCAGCTTACTATGATGAATATATGCCGGTATCCCGTGTAGACGAGGATATGCGCCTGATGAAAGAGGCAGGGATGAATGTAATCCGCATCGCGGAATCCACCTGGAGCACATGGGAACCCAGAGAGGGAGAATTTGACTTTCGGTGCCTTCATCGGATGCTGCAGGGGGCAAAGAAATACGGTATCGATGTGATCGTGGGGACACCCACCTACGCCATTCCGCCCTGGCTGGCAAAAAAATACCCGGATATTCTGGCAGATACCCACGCCGGCCGTAGCCGCTACGGACACCGGCAGAATATGGATATCACCCATCCCGGCTACCGCTTCCACTGCGAGCGAATTATCCGCCGATTGATGGAGGAAGTGCAGCAATATGAGCATGTCATTGGCTTTCAGCTGGACAATGAGACAAAGCCCTATGACACCTGCGGGGAGCGTGCGCAGGCTTTGTTCAAGCAGTGGCTGATGGACAAATTTGAAACGGTAGAGAACATGAATCAGGCATTCGGCCTGGCCTATTGGAGCAATTCCCTGGGAAGCTGGGATGACCTGCCGGATGTCCGGGGCACCATCAACAATTCTCTGGCGGCAGAATTTGAAGCCTTTCAGCGTAATCTGGTAACGGAATTTCTTCTCTGGCAGCGATCCATCGTGGACGAATATCGCCGCCCAGAGCAGTTTGTGACCCACAATTTTGACTACGAATGGCGGGACTATTCCCACGCCTTGCAGCCAGACGCGGATCAGTTCAAGGCGGCGAAAGCGGTCACAGTGGCAGGCTGTGACATTTACCACCCCACGGCATCTTTCCTGACGGG
>JAFSCK010000171.1 GCA_017436785.1 Oscillospiraceae bacterium
GGGGTCATGACCCCGCCCTACAGTAGATTTCCCCAAAATACATTAACAACACAGGAACATGCCACGTCCGCCGCAGCAGAAGAGATTGAACAGGTAGCACAGGCACAGATTGGTGCAGGGGTCGCCGCCCATGGTGAAGCCCCGGAAGTTGCCGGCCTGCTGACGGTAGGCGGTCCCGCCGTACTCCATCCGGTTCAGGACGCTCTGGTATTCCAGATTGTCCGGGTCCATGCTGACGGCACGGCGGATGTGCTCCAGCGCCGTCACCTGATTGCCGAGGCCATTGTTGGCCAGCGCGCTGAGATAATACCACCGGGCATTGCGCTCGGGGCTGTTTTCCAGTGCATTCAGTGCCTCCCGGTACCGGCCAAAACGGATGTACTGCTGGGCTGCCTGCTGGTACTGGTCTCCCTGTTCGCTGCCGGAATAGCTGCGCTGCTGGTAATAGCCGCCGAAGGGATCGTAATACCCGCCGCCGTAGCCGGATTGCTGCTGTTGCTGGAATTTCTCCGGATTCTTGATCTGCTCGTAGGCCGCATTGACCTCCTGCATTTTCCGGGCCGCCTCCTGATCTCCGGGGTTCAGGTCCGGGTGGTATTTCTTCGCCAGACGGCGGTAGGCCCGCTTTACATCTTCATCAGAGGCATCCGGGGAAAGCCCCAATACCTTGTAAGGATCATCGATCACTTGGGATCCTCCTTATTTCTTCTATTATTCACCCATACGCCGCTGTAAAGAATATTGTCCAGCAGCGCCTTATCCTGCACCAGAGGCAGCTTTTCAAAGTAAGCCGTGCACCTGCCCATGGTCAGCACCAGATATTCTTCCCACCGGGGCCAGTCCTTGCCGGTGCCCATGGCGAGATAGGGGTTGTATTTTCCTTTTTTCGCGTCTTTGTCATAATCCAGCGCCGCATCCAGCAGATAGATGAATCGGCCCAGAGCCTGACCCATCTGCCGCAGAGTGTCGGCCCAGAGGTCTTCTTCATAAGTAAACAGCTCTCCCATCAGTTCCCCGAAGCAGGCCGCAGGCTCGTCGGGATTGGCACAGTTCTGCCTTTCCAGCTCCGACAGCCGGGAAATGCAGGTCTTAATGGCTTGGCACTGCCGGGGGTAGCGGGCTTCGATCTCGGGAAGATGCTTGGAAAATACCTCCGCCATCATTTTGGCGCTGTATTTTCCATCATCCTGCCAGTCATCCAGGCAATTGTAGTAGCTCAATGCCACGTTCATATCGGCGGCATAGCCCACATAAGGGTTGTCCACCCAAGCGCGGGGCTTGACGGGGTGCAGGGCGCAGGCCCAGTTTCCCATTTCCTCCTCCGGCTCATACAGGCTCATGAGAAGCCCCGCCAGAAAGGCCATATCATAGCTCAGGCCCAGCCGGGAAAGCTGGCCGGACTGCACCCGGATCCGGCGGCAGATGCCGCAGTAGATGGCATTGTAGCGCTGCTTCTGCTCCTTGGTCAATTCTGCGAAATTGGCAGTCACATAGCCAAACACCTGCCCACCTCCTTTTTTCTTCTATCTTAAGAATAAACTATGAACACAGGATAAACAAGGGAAAATTTTACAAAAAGGTAATAAATTATCGTTAACAAAGAAATGTCGGGGGGGGCGGCCTCGACGCCCCGACCGGAAATCCGACCTCGACGGGCGGATTTTCGGACCGTTTTGGGAAAAGGAACGACTCTGCCCCATCGAGGCGCAAAATCGTTTCGGGGCGTCGAGGACGCCGCCCCCTACAAAAACTGCATTTTACCGTTCCATAAGCCAGCGGTTCAATGCGCCGCCGTAGAAGACAATGGAGATGCAGCAGTACAGCCACAGCATACTCAGGACCACCGCGTAGACAGAGCCATAGACATTGCTCAGGTGGGCAAAATGCTCCACATAAATGGAATAGAGATCCGAAAAGATCAGCCAGCCGGAGGAAGCCAGCAAAGCTCCCGGCAGGCTGTCCCGGACGCGCTGCTTTCCATAGGGCAGGGCCACAAACATGGCGGTAAACAGAGCGGTCTGCAAAATCAGCAGCAGAAAGAACCGGAAATCCACCAGCTCCATCAAAAAGGCCACAAAGGGGTGGGAATTGCGCTGCAGCAGGCCCAGCACCTTTGTGCCAAACACATGCAGTGCCAGCGTCACCAGCAGCACCACCAGAAAAGCAAAGGTATAGAGCATACTGAGAAAGCGGGTATAGAAGTATCCCCGTTCCTCCTGCACCCCATACACCCCATTCAGACCTGTCAGCAGGCCGTAGATCCCCCGGCTGGCAGACCAGACGGTGGTGACGGCGGAAATGCCCAGCACGGAGGCAGAGGTATTGTCATAGGTGATGAGGATCAGCTCCTCGGCGCTTTCCAGCAGGGCCTCCGGCAGGATACCGGACAGCAGCTCCCCCAACCGTTCCACCTCCAGCGGAGTATATCGCAGCAAGCCCAGCAGCAGTAGCAGCGCAGGAAACACCGCCAGCACAATAAAATAACAGGCATTGGCTGCATACAACGGGATGCGCAATTCCTTCACGCTCCGCCATACATGGACCGTTTTCCCGATCAGCCCGCCCTTCGGAAACTCCCGCATCCTACCGCCTCCTTATCAGGATAGCTTATGCAGAAAGTCGAGCCCTCATACGCCACTGTAGGGCGGGGTCATGACCCCGCCGAGCAGGTAACGAATATTGCCCTTCGGCGATTGGTGCTGGACATTACACATCCCCAAATACAAAAGCATCCCGACAGAGAAAGTGTGTCGGCGGGGTCATGACCCCGCCCTACAATTATTTACACGTTCTCCATAATTCAAAACAGCCCGCTGCCCTTTGGGGCAGCGGGCATGGTTTCTGCACAGTCTGTCGTTACCGGGCGGGTCAGGGAAGTAACGATCCTCTCTCAGGCCGGTGCGCTTTATCTGCGGGCATTGCCCGCTTATTCTGCGGAGATCAGGTAGTAATAGACAGGCTGGCCGCCGTTCAGGAGGTTCACGTCTGCGTTGGGGCAGATGTCTGCAAACAGGTCAGCTGCCTTCTGGGCGTGCTTTTCCTTCACATCCGCGCCGTAGTAAATGGTGATATACTCCTTGCCGTCATCCCGGACCTTCTCGGCCAGAGACTTCAGCAGCACCTTGATATCCTGACTGGTGCCGAAGAGCTGGCTGCCGTACAGGGCCAGATAGTCACCCTCGTGGATGTCGTAGCCATCGAAATCGGAGTTCCGGGCGGCATAGGTGATCTGCATGGTATCTACCGTGCCCAGTGCCTCGGTCAGCGCCTCGGTGTTCTCCTCGATGGAGCCCTCGGGGTTGAAGCCCAGCATGGCGGTAACGCCCTGAGGCACGGTCTTGGAGGGGATGACCACCACGTTCTTGGGGGTCAGGGCACCCACCTGCTCGGCTGCCATGATGATGTTCTTGTTGTTGGGCAGGACGAAAACAGTCTCGGCAGGGACCTTGTTGACAGCCTCCAGAATATCCTGGGTGCTGGGGTTCATGGTCTGGCCGCCGGAGATGATCTGATCAACACCCAGATTCAGGAACACGTCAGCAAGGCCGTCACCGGCGCAGACGGAAACAACGCCCAGCGCCTTCTCAGGCTCGGCGATCTTGGGAGCCTTTTCGCTCTCGGTCATGACCTTCTCGGTGTGCTGCAGGCGCATGTTCTCGATCTTTACGGTAACAAAGGAGCCGTAGTCGATGGCCTCATGCAGTGCCTTACCGGGGTCGTTGGTATGGACGTGGACCTTGATGATCTCCTCGTCGTCCACCAGAACCAGAGAGTCACCCAAGCTGGACAGGAAGTGGCGCAGCTTCTCGGGATCATTGTCATTTTCCCGCTGGATGATAAACTCGGTGCAGTAGGTGAAGGTGATGTCGTCGGTGTCGAAATCGTCGAAGTTGGCAGATTCCTTCACTTCGCCTGCCGCTGCGCCCTCGGGAACGAGAATATCGTTGCCCTGCAGGGATGAGAGCATTGCCTCCAGCGCCACCAGCCAGCCCTTGCCGCCGGCATCCACAACACCGGCCTTCTTCAGGACGGGATTCTGGTTGACGGTGTTAGCCAGCGCCACCTTTGCTTCCGCAATGGCAGCCTCGTGGACAAATTCAATGTGGTTGTTTTCCTTGGCAGCCTCGGTTGCCTTGGCAGCAGCCAGACGGGCCACGGTCAGGATGGTGCCCTCAGCGGGCTTCATAACGGCCTTGTAGGCAGCGTCCACGCCCTCCTGCAGAGCTTCCGCCCACAGAACGCCATCGGCATGGTCAGCACCCTTCAGCTTCTTGGAAATGCCCCGGAACAGCAGGCTGAGGATAACGCCGGAGTTGCCTCTTGCGCCCCGCAGCATGGCGGAAGCAGCCACCTTGGCAGCCTGACCCAGAGCAGGATCCTCGGTCTTGCGCAGGTCGCCGGCAGCGGCGTTGATGGTCATGGACATATTGGTGCCGGTGTCGCCGTCGGGGACGGGGAACACGTTCAGGTCATTTAAGGCCTGCTTGTTGATCTCAATGGCAGCAGCAGCGCTGATGATCATTCTGCGAAGATCGGCGCCGTTGATAATCTGTTTCAATTTTTTTACCTCCGTTAACCGATCATCATGGAATCGATGTAGACGTTCACAGCCCGGACCTCGGTGCCGGTGCTCTTGGTAACCTGATGGCGGACCTCGGAAATGATGGATGCGCCTACAGCGTTCATATTCACGTTGTCCACAACAATGTGCAGGTCAATGGAAATGGAGTCATCCTCGTGGAAATGGACCCGAACGCCCTTACCCACGGATTCCTTGCGCAGCAGATGATACACACCGTCGGTCAGGCTGCGGGCAGCCATGCCCTTGACACCGAAGCAGTTGATGGCTGCGGTGCCCACGATGTCAGTATAAACATTGGTGCTGACATTGACGCTGCCGTTTTCATTTTCATGACGGACCATAAATCAGTACCCTCCAATTATAATTCAGAATTCAGAATGCAAAATGCAAAATTAAATTCTGTCATTTTGCATTCTGCATTTTACATTTTGCATTATGGTCGCTTAGACCATAGAAGCTTCCCAGCAGTCGGGAGCAGTCAGGCCCATCATCTTGACCACGGTGGGAGCCACATTGGCAAGGCCGTAAGCGCCTTCCTTGATGGTCCACTCGTTATCCTTATCATAGATGATGAAGGGCACGGGGTTCAGGGAGTGGGCGGTGCGGACAGAAGTCTTGCCCTTCTTGGTCTCGGTCATCTGGTCGGCGTTGCCGTGGTCGGCAGTGATGAGGACGGTGTAGCCGTACTTGTCGGCAGCCTCGAGGATGGCCTTCAGACCATTGTCCACACACTCCATGGCATAAACAACTGCGTCCATGACACCGGTGTGGCCAACCATGTCACCGTTGGGGAAGTTGCAGCGCAGGAAGTTAAACTTCTTGGAGGCCATGTTCTCCACCATCTTTTCGGTGATCTCCTTGGACTTCATGGCAGGAGCCTGCTCGAAGGGGATCACATCAGAGGGGATCTCCTCATAGACTTCCAGCTCCTCGCAGACCTTGCCGGAGCGGTTGCCGTTCCAGAAATAGGTAACGTGGCCGTACTTCTGAGTCTCGGACAGGGCGTACTCGGTGACACCGGCGGCACACAGCACCTCGGTCAGGGTGTTGGTGATGACGGGAGGCTGGACCAGATAGTTCTCGGGGATGTTCAGGTCGCCGTCGTACTGCAGCATACCGGCAAACTTGACGCCGGTGTAGCCGGGACGGTCGAACTTGTCAAAGTCCTTGCGGTCGAAGGCCAGAGAAATTTCCTGTGCCCGGTCGCCGCGGAAGTTAAAGAGGATCACACTGTCGCCGTTGGCGATCTTGCCCAGAGCCTCGCCGTTGCGTGCAACCACGAAGGCAGGCAGGTCCTGATCGATGCAGCCGGTCTCGGCGCGGTAGGTCTCAATGGCCTCCTTGGCGGAAGCGAACAGGCGGCCCTTGCCCTCGACATGGGTGCGCCAGCCCTTTTCCACCATAGCCCAGTTGGCTTCGTAGCGGTCCATGGTGACCTGCATACGGCCGCCGCCGGAGGCGATGGCGTAGTCGCAGCCCTCGGTGTTCAGCTCAGCCAGAACGGTTTCCAGCATCTCCACATACTCCAGAGCAGAGGTAGCGGGAACATCACGGCCGTCCAGCAGGATGTGGCAGTAAGCCTTCTTGACACCCTCGGCGTGAGCCTGACGCAGCAGGGCGATCAGGTGGTTAATGTTGGAGTGAACGTTGCCGTCGGACAGCAGGCCGATGAAGTGCAGGGCCTTGTCCTGTGCGTTAGCAACCAGATCCTTCCAAGTGTTGGATGCGTACAGAGCGCCGTTTTCGATGGACTCACCCACCAGCTTGGCACCCTGAGAGTAGACCTGACCGCAGCCCAGTGCGTTGTGGCCCACCTCGGAGTTGCCCATGTCGTCATCGCTGGGCAGGCCGACAGCGGTGCCGTGGGCCTTCAGGTAAGTATGGGGGCAGGTAGCAAGCAGGTGATCCAGCGTGGGGGTCTTGGCAACCACAACAGCATCGCCGCTGCCGCCGTCACCCTTGCCAACGCCGTCCATAATCACCAGCACGATCGGTTTTTTCATAGTATAGTACCTCCAAAAGCGAGTAGTTCGCATAATTTTGCATTGTATTGGTTTTACTATTTTACATCATTTTCGAGGAACTTACAACTACTTTTTTATTTTTTCTGTTCCAAACAAAAAAGCTTCCGGGAAACTCACAAAATGGGTGAATTTCCCGGAAGTTGTTAAAAATGTTTTAAACGCCGCCAGTGGCGCCCCTCAAGAGGAGGCTGTTTATTTTCTTCTGCGGTAGCGGCCGCCCTTCCGGCTGGAGAGCTTGAAGATCAGCACGCCCAGCAGCACAAAGACCAGCACACCGATGATGAGCACCATGCCGATCCAGCTCTTGCTTTCCGGCAGCTCCACAGGCTCTGCCGCCTCTGTTTCTTCCAGCTCCAGATCAAAGGTGGTCTCCGGCTCCGTAATGGGGGCAGTGGTTTCCTCCGTCACGGCAGCCGTGGTTTCCGTGGGCTGGGTGGTGGCTTCTGTAGGTGCTTCGGTGGGTGCAGTGGTGGGCAGCGTTTCCGGCTCCGTCACCATGATGACAACTGCCTCGGTGGTTTCGGGGACCGTCTCCTCAGTGGCTTCCGTGGTAGCTTCGGTAGTCTCCGCTTCCGTTTCCTCTGTTTCTTCGGTTTCCTTCTGCTGGTTTTCAAAATTATTTACCAAATCGGAATCCTCGAAGGAGCCCATCATGATGCCCAGTCTGCCGCCGAAATTATGTACCAGTGTCTGCACCGCGTCCGCCGGCCAGACATTGTTGCCCCGGTAGAATACGGAAATGTACTCGCCAGTCCACAGGCAGCTGTCATTGAACCGGGGCATACCGCCGTCGCAGTAAACGTATTTCAGGTTGGTGCACTCCCGGAAGGCCTCCGCGCCGAAGGTCCGGAAGGTGGCAGGAAGATGGATGTAGTCCAAGTCTTCACAGCCATAGAAGGCCCGCTTGCCGATCTCCACCAGAGAATCGCCAAAATCAATGGTTTCCAGCCGGTCAAATTTATAGAAGGCCTCCTTGCCCACAGTGGTGACGCCGTCCTTCAGCACCACATGCTCGATGCGGTCCATATGCTCGATCCAGGGACAGCCATCCATCATTTCACCGCTGCCGGAAATGGTCAGGGTATAGCCATCTAAGGACCATTTCAGGTTTTCGCCGCATTCGCCGTCGGCGATGTGCTTATCCTCCAAGGCAAAGGCCGCCGGTGCCATGGTCAGAAGCAGCAGCACGACCGCCAGAAGGTTTACAAAAATATGTTTTTTCATGGTATGTTCCATCCTTTTTCTTGGATTCATTCCTGTCTGTAGGGGGCGGCGTCCTCGACACCCCCTACATGGTATATTAGTTCATGGTGCCCTCGGCCCGGGTGAACAGCTCGCCGATCCGCGAGCGCAGAGCCTTTGCCTCCGGGGCATCGGAGGTGCCGTGATCCTCGATCCACCGGGCAGAGGCCTCCTGGGCCTGCTTCAGGGTGGTCAGATCGTAGCTCAGGTCCGCCACACGGAAGGTGGGCAGGCCCGACTGCCGGGAACCAAAGAAATCACCGGGTCCCCGAAGCTTCAGATCTTCTTCTGCGATTTTGAAGCCGTCGGTGGTCTTGCACAGGGCCTTTAAGCGCTGCAGCGTTTCGGGATTGCGGTTGTGGGAGGTCAGGATGCAGTAGCTTTTGGCCTTTCCCCGGCCTACCCGGCCCCGCAGCTGGTGGAGCTGGCTTAGTCCGAACCGGTCTGCGTCCTCAATGACCATCAAGGTGGCATTGGGCACATCCACGCCCACTTCGATGACGGTGGTCGCCACCATCACGTCGGCTTCGCCCCGGGCGAAGGAGGCCATGGCCGCTTCCTTCTCTGCACCCTTCATCTGGCCGTGGAGCAGGGCGATCCGCAGGTCGGGAAACACCGTCTGCTGCAGGGTATCCGCCCAGACAGAGGCAGCCTTGATGCCCAGCTCTTCGCTTTCCTCTACCGCAGGGCAGACCACGAAGCACTGGTGCCCCTCCGACACATGCTTGCGGATGAAGGCATTGATCCGGGCCCGGTAGGCTTCTCCTACCAGAAAGGTCTCCACCGGCTCCCGCCCGGGAGGCAGTTCGTCTAAAATCGACACCTCCAGATCGCCGTACATCAGCAGCGCCAGCGTCCGGGGGATAGGGGTGGCCGACATCACCAGCAGATTGGGATCCTCTCCCTTGGCAGAAAGCTTGCTCCGCTGGGCCACGCCGAAGCGGTGCTGCTCGTCAGCGATCACCAAGCCCAAGTCGCAGAATTGGGTAGCATCCGTCAGCAGGGCATGGGTCCCCACCACCACCTGTATCTCTCCGGAAAGGAGCCGTTCTCTTACCATCTTCTTTTGCTTAACAGTCATGGAGCCGGTCAGCAAGGCCACGGTGATCCCCAAGGGAGAAAAAAGACGTTCCAGAGAAGCAAAATGCTGCTCCGCCAGAATTTCCGTCGGCGCCATCAGGGCGCTCTGCTTTCCGTTCTGGGCCGCACAGTAAGCGGCAGCTGCTGCCACCATGGTCTTGCCGCTGCCCACATCCCCCTGCACCAGCCGGTTCATAGGGGCACCGCTGCCCAGATCCTGTAAAATATCCCTTACCGCCCGCTGCTGGGCACCGGTGAGAGTGAAGGGCAGAGCGGCATAAAAGGGCCTCATGTTGAAGTTGGTATAGGGCGGCGCTTTCTTCTCCGCCCGGGAGGCCCGCATCAGAGAAAGGCCAGCAGAAAATACGAAAAATTCCTCAAAGATCAGCCTTTTTTTTGCCTGCTCCGCCTCGGCCATATCCCTTGGCTCATGTATGGCAAAGTAAGCCCGCTCCGCCGGGAGGATGCCGTACTGCCTGCGCACCTCCTCCGGCAAAATCTCCGCCGGGGGATCGCAGACCGCCAGCGCCTGCCGCACGGCTTTCAGCACCGCCGCATTGGTCAGCCCTGCCGTCAGGGGGTAAATGGGCAGGATACGGCGGGTGGTCACCGGCTGGGAGTCCGGAGCCTCGAAGACGGGATTTGTCATATTGTAGCCGATGAAATCCCCGGATACCGCCCCGTAGAAGATGTATTCCCGCCCGTAGATCAGGTTGTCCGTCACATAGCGGTTATTGAAAAAGGTGAGACTCAGCCGCCCGGAATGGTCCGCCACCTGCACCTTGGTCAGGTCCAGACCCTTGCGGATGTGGGCTGTCCGGGGCGTGTTCATCACCGTAGCCTTAAAGCAGGCAGGCACATCCACCTGCAAGCTGGCAATGGGCACCATCTGGGTCCGGTCCTCATAGCCCCGGGGGAAATGGCAGATCAGGTCCCCAAGGGTGAAAATATTCAGATTGGCGAAAAGCTTCGCCTTGGCAGGGCCAACGCCCTTTAACATGGTAATGGGATCACTGAGCCGCGCCAAAAGCCTCACCTCCGGGGAATTTTTCCTTATTATAATAAAAATTGCAAAAAAGTGCAACGGGATTTTTGCGGGGATTTGTCGGTGTATCCATGTCATTGCGAGGAGGGCAAAGCCCGACGTGGCAATCCCCTCCATGTTTCTGTAGGGAATTGTTTTACGATTCTGCGCGGACCTTTGGAGGGGATTGCCACGCCAGTGTGCGCACTGGCTCGCAATGACATTTATCTTTCGATACCGCACACTGCAAAAAGGGCATGAAAAAACTCCCTCCGGAAGTTCGGGAGGGAGATATTTTCAGAGAAATCAGGCCAGCTTGTTCATCTTCAGAGTCATGGAGCTCTTCTTGCGGGCTGCGTTGTTCTTGTGCAGCAGACCCTTGTTGACAGCCTGATCGACAGCCTTGACTGCGTTCTTGTAAGCAGCCTCAGCGACAGCCTTGTCGCCGGACACCAGAGCGGCGTCGAACTTCTTCAGGTTGGTCTTCAGCTCGGACTTGTTAGCCTTGTTCTTCTCATAAGCGATCTTGGAAGAGATGACATCCTTCTTAGAGGACTTAATGTTGGGCATGTAGCGCACCTCCTTCTTCAAAGTTTTCCATACAGACACACATTATAGCGCTTTCGTCAAACAAAATCAACCCCTTTTTTCAAAAAATTTGTATTTTAAAGCAAAAGCGTTTTTGTCATCCCGCGCGAGCTGGAGGATCTATACACCAAATGTCTGCTATGCCGCACAGAAAGTGCGTAGATCCCTCGACGCCATGTCATTCCGCTCGGGAAGACAGGCCCATACTGCCTCCCCGCACATCCTGTCAAGTCCTATTTTTTGCACAAAGAATCGGCCATGGTAAAAATCCACCACCTGCGAAAAAGTGGGAAAAGTGGCGAAGTCTGTCGGCTTGTTTTATGTGAACTAAAAATGAATATCCACAATCCAACTCTCCTGTGGATAACTCCTGTGGAAAAAGCTGTGGAGAATGTGGAAAACTCTGAGTTATCAACAGGTATTTCGCCCCTTTCCCGTTTGCCCCGCCGCTGTGGATAGCACTGCATATCCGCATGCATACTTCGGTTCCAGGTTGCGGATTTCTTATGTTACGTTACCATGGCACTTTTCTGTGTGAAAGTCAAAAGAAGGCAGGAAAGTTTACAATTTGTAAAATCTGCCTGCCAAATTTTGTCACCATCTGAAATCCCTCTGAAATTTTTTGTGAAAAACCGCCAAAAATACGCCAAGGTATCAAATGTCAGGCACTGGGAATACTTTTTCTATCAAACCTAAACTGTCATTGCGGGGAGCGAATACGACGCGGCAATCTCCTGCGTCATTTTGTCTGAAGTATTCACAGTCCCGCCCGTTTCCTTGAAGGGGATTGCCACGTCGCTACGCGCCTCGCAATGACACGATATCAACAGGAGGAACACATGCAGGGAAAAGTAGAGATCTGCGGCGTGAACACATCCAGACTGACGGTTCTGTCCCAAGCAGAAATGGACATGCTGCTGCGCAGGGCCCGGGAGGGCGACACCGCAGCCCGGGAAAGGCTCATCGAAGGCAACCTGCGGCTGGTGCTGTCTGTCATCCAGCGTTTTGACAAGCGGGGGGAAAATCCTGACGACCTGTTTCAGGTGGGCTGCATCGGCCTCATTAAGGCAATCTCCAATTTTGATCCGGACAAGCAGGTCCGCTTTTCCACCTACGGCGTTCCCATGATCGCCGGGGAGGTCAGGCGGTATCTCCGGGACAACAGTGCCATCCGGGTCTCCCGATCCATCCGGGATGTGGCCTACCGGGTGCTGCAGTGCAAGGAGGCCCTGACTCTGCGCTTAGGCCGGGAGCCAACACTGGAGGAGATCGCCAAAGAGCTGGACCTGCCGCTGGAGGAGGTCTCCCAGGCGCTGGATGCGGTCTGCGCTCCGGTGAGCCTGTATGATCCTGTTTATTCCGACGGCGGCGACCCCCTCACGGTGATGGATCAGGTCCGGGACACCCGGAATACCGAGGACGGCTGGATGGAGCACATCACCCTGCGCAACGCCTTCCGCTCCCTGAATGACCGGGAAAAGCAGATCGTTTCCCTGCGGTTTTACGACGGCAAGACGCAGATGGAGGTAGCCAGCACCCTTGGTATCTCACAGGCCCAGGTATCCCGTCTGGAAAAAGGCGCCATCTCCGCCATGCGCAAATCCGTCAGCGTTTCGTAAATCGCACAGCCACTGTAGGGCGGGGTCATGACCCCGCCCTACGGGAATATAAGCATATCCATTTTCCGTCCTGCATAGGCTTCCCAAAAGGGGAGGGATTTTCATGTCTATCCGGTTTACGGACCTGCAATGCAAGGAAGTCATCTGCTTAAGCAATGGCCAGCGGTTGGGATTTGTCAGCGATGTGCAGATTGAGGTGCCCGGTGGAGAGGTCTGCGCCATCGTGGTGCCGGGGCCCTGCCGTTTTTTCGGTATGGCAGGCCGACGGGATGACTATGTGATCCCATGGAACTGCATCAAGCGCATCGGCCCGGACATCGTGCTGGTGGAAGCGAAGCCCAACGAATGCCGGGTCCCAAGGCCGAAGCCTTTTTGATTCTCAGGATGTAGGGGGCGGCGTCCCCGACGCCCCGGCAGTACGTGGAAGATATTCGCTCCATTTTCCGGCAAATACGAAGTTACCACCATGCGGGGCGTCCGGGAGGCCGCCCCCTACATTCATTTTCTTTGAATTTTATTGAATTTTTTTGGAAATACTACTTGCATTCTGTGCAACTTTGGGCTATAATGTATCGGCGTGGGATTTGGCCCACGACATTCTAAAAACCACACACCCGGGGATCGCGCACCCTTGTGCCTTATGGCGGGCCGCGCGGGATGATCGGGGTGGAGGAAAAACAAAAGGAGATTTATTAAAATGGCTGTCGTATCTATGAAGCAACTGCTGGAAGCCGGTGTCCACTTCGGTCACCAGACCCGTCGTTGGAACCCCAAAATGGCTCCCTACATCTACACCGAGCGTAACGGTATCTACATCATCGACCTGCAGAAGACCGTTAAGAAGCTGGAAGAGGCTTACAACTTCGTCCGTGAGACCTCTGCTAACGGTGGCAACATCCTGTTCGTCGGCACCAAGAAGCAGGCTCAGGACGCTATCCGTGAAGAGGCTGCCCGCTGCGGCGGTTACTACGTCAACTCCCGTTGGCTGGGTGGTATGCTGACCAACTTCCGCACCATGCGTTCCCGTATCGACCGTCTGGCTCAGCTGAAGAAGATGGAAGAGGACGGCACCTTCGCTATGCTGCCCAAGAAGGAAGTCATCAAGCA
>JAFSCK010000172.1 GCA_017436785.1 Oscillospiraceae bacterium
CTTGAGATGCTGACAACCTACCTGAGATACATATAGGAGCCATATGAGTATCATTACATCGCTGACCAGAATGTGGCTGACACGTTCGACCAAGCCCTTTATCTTCAAAAATGAATATGACCAGGTGTTGCCTTATCAGGATTGCGACAATCTGGGCTTGTATGTGCATACCCCTTTTTGCAAGAGTATTTGTAATTTCTGCCCGTACTGTAAAGTCAGGTATTCAAAGGAACTGTGTGACCAGTACATAGATGCTCTGCTGCAGGAGATCCACGCTGTGGGCAGCCAGTATGTCGGTAAGAAGGAAACGACCAGCCTGTACTTTGGAGGCGGCACACCGGCGCTTGCGGCAGATCGGCTCGGAGAAATCATTGATGCCATCAAGGAACACTTTGTTATTACCGAAGGGATTGGCGTGGAGCTGCATCCCGATAATGTCACGCCGAATGTCCTGCGGACGCTGAAGGCTGCAGGAGTCACCAAAATCAGCATTGGTATCCAGTCTTTCCAGACCAAGTTCCAGAGCATTCTCGGCAGAACAAGCGTTGATATTTCAGCCATGAAGCAGGCCCTGTCCGAAGTCCCCTTTGAGACGGTTTCCATGGATTTTATCTTTGCGCTGCCGAATCAGACCTTTGTGGATCTGAAGGCCGATGTTGATGCTGCGTTCCAGAACGGCGCAAACCATGTGGCGATCTATCCCTTCATTGATTTTACCTTTACCTCCAGCACAGTGACCACCATGCCCAAAAAGGAGAAGCGGGAGCTGCTGGATGCCATCACCCGATACTGTATGGATCAGGGATACACCCGCAGCTCCATCTGGACCTTTTCCAGCAAGGCCGACGCCAGATACTCATCTATGACCCGCGATAACTTCCTCGGCTTCGGCTGCTCGGCAACCACTCTGTTGAAAGATCAGTTCAAAATCAACACCTTTTCCGTGGAGGAATACTGTAACCGAATTGCAGAAGAGAAGCTACCTACCTCTCTGACCCTCCGCTTCACGCTGCGCCAGAGAATGATTTACTACCTATTCTGGACGGCATACAGCACCAAGGTCGCTGCCGGTGATTTTGAGAAGTTCTTTGGTGTGCCGCTGAAAAAGATGTACGGCGCGGAACTGAAGCTGGCAAAGCTGCTTGGCTTTGTGACTGAGGAGAATGGCGTATACAGCATGACACTGAAGGGCGCGTTCTACTATCACTACTACGAGAACTTCTACACCCTTTCTTACATTGACAAGATGTGGGGAGTTATGAGAAAAGAAGCATTTCCACCGGAATTGAAACTGGGCTAAGGAGGAACAGTTTTATGAAGAACCATTCCAACAGGATACTGGTGGTGTTTTTTGCAGCATCGGTTGCAGTTAATATAGGCCTATTCCTTGTTCGAGCGGTAGCATTTCCCTTTGAGATTTACGGTGCCATCGAGATTTGCGCGTTCTATTTTCCTGCCGTGCCGTTCCTGTTTCTACAGATGCTTTTGTGCAAGGTAGTTCAGAAAAAATGGGTGAGGTTTCTCCCACTTTTGGCTGTCGCCATCGTAGCAATGGTGGCGGCCGTGGGCTGTGCTACAGCCAGCGGCTGGGATACGCTTGGTTATCTCATCTTACTGTTACTCTGCATCGGACCTGCTCTTGGTTGCATAATCGGTTTTGTAGCAGACCGGCTATGGCGCAAACGGGATTATGCGGTGTCTGCACGGAGCTATGTTTTTATGGTGGCATTCCCGCTGTTGGTGTTTGCCGCAGCTATTTTTACCGATTGGCATGGCAATTTGGGTGCGAGGAGTATGTACGATATTCCATCCAAGGAATCTGTAGTTGCTGCATTTGAAGAAGGAACCTACACCGTTGACAGCAACGACCTTATCGGTTACAACCGTGACCAACTGCGTGAAATCTGGGGCGAACCTGACAGTATGCTCTCCGGCTTTTGGGGAGATCGCTGGGCAGTTGACGACGGCACAAATATGATCGTATATTATGCTGCCGATGGAAAAATTGAATACGCCAAGATAGATACAAACTCTGCGTATGACAACAACCGAGCCGCAGTCACCATCGAGGGTGAAATTTACTATGTTGTTGGTGATCCGATCTATTTTGAATTTGAAGAGATTGAGGCAATGACATTCCTTGAGCACGCCATTCCTTACATCGAAAGTAAACCCGAAGCTGGGTATTACGACCCTGACCTGGAGATGAAATACGCAAAGGTAGACGAGGGTATTGTGGTTCTATATATGGACAAATGGTATTTGTGTGTTCCGGCAGATAGTGTGTTATCTGATTGATCTGAAATAAAATGCGAACTGAACACGAAAGGCGGGTAACATGAAAAAAAGAATATGGAAGCGCCTTTTCATCGTGCTGATCTGCCTTGCGCTGATTGGCGGCATCACCGTCCTGGGCATCAATGGCCATGTGAAGAAAAGCACATCAGGCCAAATCCTTTCTCCCGAAGAAGCTGCCGCACTGACGGATATTGATTGCATCCTTGTGTTGGGATGCTATGTCCATGATAGCGGTCGCCCCAGCGATATGCTGGCGGATCGGCTTCGCAGAGGCGTTGAACTGTACCAGTCCGGTGCGGCTCCGAAGCTGCTCATGAGCGGCGACCACGGACAGAAGGACTACAACGAGGTCAAAGCTATGAAGCTTGAGGCCATGGAAGAAGGCATTCCCTCTGAGGATATCTTCATGGATCACGCTGGCTTCTCTACATACGAAAGTGTTTTCCGGGCAAGGGATGTGTTTGCCGCTGACAAGATCATCATTGTCACGCAGGAATACCACCTCTACCGTGCGCTCCATATTGCCAATGCCCTTGGCGTGGAGGCTTACGGTGTTGCTGCCGACTATCATACTTATGTGGGACAAGCATACCGTGAGCTGCGTGAGATCCTTGCCCGAAATAAGGATTTTGCAACGAGCATTCTGAAACCC
>JAFSCK010000173.1 GCA_017436785.1 Oscillospiraceae bacterium
CTTGGAAGTGTTGATCTCGGACAGGCCGCGCTCGGTCATTTCAATGGTCATAACACCTTCGCCAGTGGCAGCGGTGTTGTAGGCAGCAGAGAAGAAGCCGTCAGCTTCCTTCCAGGTGGTGATGAGGTCGGTGCAGGCTGCATCCTTATAGAACTCCAGAACAACGTCGCCCTGGGTGTAGGTCAGACCCTTGGACAGAGTATCCACAAAGGTATAGCAGGACAGGTAGGTGGATTCGGAGGTGATGGAGGGCAGAGTGGAAATGATCTGGTAGTCGATAACATCGCCAGAGGAAGCGGTGCCGGTGTGGGCAAAGCCATCGGTGATGTCGGTGGTGGAGCCATTGTGCTTGCCGGTGTCATTTTCAGACTCGCGAAGCTCCTTAACGAGGCTGGGAATACCAGTGAGGTTCTTGGGGTACAGGGTAATGTCATAGAACCAGCTTTCACCGCCATCTTCGGCATTGGTGCCATCAACGGTGGTCATGGGAACAGATACCAGGAAGGGATTGGTGGTGGAAACGACCATTTCGGGAACCCGAGTTTCCACCACCAGGTACAGACCCAGTTCCAGATCGGTTGCTTCCGTGTGACCGTAGCTGTCAGTCAGGGGCATTGCGGTGCCGCCGTTTGCAGCAATGTAGTTCTCCATTGCGTTCTTCACAGTGGTGGAGTTGGCTTCCAGACCAGCAGCCAGAGCATCGATCAGCACATCGGACTGATAGAAATACTTGGTTTCATCAAGCTGGTCAGCATTGGTATAACGCTTGGCACCGTTTTCCAGACCCAGTGCCCGGAGGAAGTCAGCACCCTTAACCTTGTCGATGCCGTACAGCACTTCCACATGGTTGTCGGTACGGCCATCAGCTTCGGATTCAGAGAACTGGACAATATCCGCGATCCGCAGATAGGTAAACTCAACACCCTTGATGGCATAGCCGTAGCTGACTTCGCCGTTGCCCAGATCAGACTGGTTATCGTTGTCACCGGCACGGACAGCGCCGCCCAGAATGTTGTTGACTCCTTCTTCATCGTAGCGGCCAGTGGAAACATAGGAGCTGTCCCACACGCCGTCCTTCTCGGCGTTGGTCAGATCGTACTTGTAGATAGTCAGACTGCCCAGCGCATCTTCGTCGATGCGGACAGGCACAGTGGGATCGTCATAGTCCCGTGCGGAAACGCTGACAGGGAAGGACAGGATCAGCATGAGGGAAAGACACAGGGCGATTGCCTTTTTCAGATTTTTCATTTCAAAAGTTCCTTTCAAAAAAATAGTAAGATAGATTTAGTTGAATTTGTTGGGGAATGAAAAAAGCCAGGGACGGTCCCTGGCGTGATATAGAACATGGGTCATTTACTGCTCCTTCTTACGAAGATACAGCATGGATGCGATCAGTCCGAACAGACAAACAGACAGGCTGATGGAGGAAAGCAGCAGGGACTTGGAGCCGGTTTCGGGCAGAGAAAAGGTGCGGCTGTTGATGACCTTGACTTCCAGAGAGAAATCTTCCTCGGGCAGCTCACCCTCAAAGGCAGGCTTTCTCAGCTTGGTATAGCCACGGGGAGCCTGGGTTTCTGTCAGCCGATACTGTAAGCCGGGATGCAGATTATCCCATTCCAGCTTGCCGTCTGCTCCGGTGGTCAGCAGACCATCCACCACATTGGGATTGGAACAGCCGCCTTCCTTGAAGGTTTCGGAGTATTCAATGGGCCACCACAGAGAGCCATCTTCACTCCATTCCAGCAGGAAGGTTGCACCTGCCAGGGAGTTGCCCTTGATGTCCACCTTGTCCAAAGTGATCTTACCGGGATGCAGGGCATTGGTGAAGGTCACTTCTGCTGTTTGCCCCTGGGCAATGGTGACAGTCTGGGGATTCTCAGAAGTGCAGATATACAGGCTGTCCGCAGGGATCAGCTCCTCAATGGTATACTGACCCGGCAGCAGCTTGGTCAGGATCTCGCCGTTTTCAGCGGAGGTGAAGGGAGAACCTTCGATTTCCTCACCGTCTGCATCGGTGATCTTGAACTGCCAGCCAGCAACGCTGCCGTCACCTTCCACCGTTTTGATGATTTTCACCTTGCCGTACTGGACGTTGGTGAAGTAAACTGACGTATCCTCGTGGGGCTTGATCTCAAATTTCTGGACAGTTTCATCTACCATCCAGTATTCGTCCTCGAAGCGTCCGTACTCGTCACCTGTTTCCTTGGCCCAGTAAATGCCGGGGTCCATGTAATAACCCACGCGACCATCCTCGTTGGTAATCATGGTGCGGATCTCCTGGGTGCAGGCTTCATCAGCGTAGATGGTGATGTGCCAGCCCTCTACGGATTCTCCGGTGTTGGTGCTCTTATAGAACCAGCCCAGACCCTGTTCCCGGTTCAGCCATTCATCTACAACGGTTTCACCGACTTTTACGGTCACATCATGGAAGCCCAGTTCAAAGTTCCAGTAGGTATCTTCCGTTTGCAACTCGATAACCGTGTATCGGCCCAGGGGGAGATTTTCTGTGCAGGCGTAGCCGTTTTCGTCGGTGGTGTATTCACCGACTACATCGTAATTGCTGTCATGCACTCGGAATGTCCAGCCGTCCAGGTGGTTGCCTGTGTTGGTGGTTTTCCGGAACTCGATGCGTCCGTAATGGGTGTTGGTGAAGGTTACGGTGGCAGTCTGATTGACGGCAATGGTCACTTTCTTGACCTCGGTATCGAACTCCCAGTAAGGATCATCCGTGGGAATTTCCTTTGCATACAGAGTGCCGGGGTCCAGATCGGTGACGGTGATGGTGCCATCGGCTCCGGTGAGGAAGGGAGAACCGTCAATGGGCTGGGTGCAGTCGGCATCGTAGTACAGACCGATTTGCCATCCCGCCAGATTCTCTCCGGTGTTGGTTTCCTTGACCAGCTTCACGCCGCCAGTGTTCAGAACGTTATGGAAGCTGACGGTTGCCGTCTGACCAGCCGTAAGGGTAACTTTCTGGGGATTTTCACTGGAACAGGTGTACAGCGCATTGACGCTGCTGTCTGTGTGGCCCAGCTCTTTGACGTATACCGTGCCAGCGGAAAGGTCAGCAACAGAGATCTTACCATTGGCGTCCGTGGTATGAGGACCGGAGATCAGGTCAGTGCAAGCGGCATCGGAATAGATGCTGAACTGCCACCCGGACAGGTTCAGACCGTTCTCGGTGGTTTTGGTCAGTTCCAATCCACTGGGGTCCAGCTCGTTATAGAAGCTGACCGTGGAAGTCTGGCCTGCTGTAAGGGTGACTTTCTGAGGATTGGTGCTGGAACAGGAATACATGGCATCAATGGCGCTGTCCGTATGACCCAGCTCCTTGACATACACAGTACCGGCGGAGAGATCCGAAACGGAGATCTTACCGTTGGTATCGGTGGTGTGCGGCCCGGAAATCATGGTAGTGCAGGCAGAATTGGAGTAGATGCCGAACTGCCATCCTGCCAGATTCTTACCATCTTCCGTGGTCTTGGTCAGTTCCAGTCCGCTGGGGTCAAGCTCGTTGTAGAAGCTGACAGAGGAAGTCTGACCAGCGGTGAGTGTGACCTTCTGGGGATTGGTACTGGTGCAGGAATACATAGCATCAATGGTGCTGTCGCTGTGGCCCAGCTCCTTGACGTACACGGTGCCTGCGGCAAGGTTAGATACGGTGATGGCACCGGAAGAATTTGTGGTGTGAGGACCGGAAACCAGGCTGGTGCAGGCAGAATTGGAATAGATGCCAAACTGCCAGCCAGACAGATTATTACCATCCTCTGTGGTTTTCTGGATGCCCAGCGTAGCAGCAGAAGGTGCCTTTAACTTGAAATAGGCGTTCAGATTTCCGCTGGATGCACTGGCAAGAGAAATGGTTGTCTGATAAGAGGAACCAGACATATACCAAAGATTATAGGTAGAATTACTTGCGGAGGGGATATAGCGGGTAGCCTTGAACACCGTGGAGGAAGAAATGGTTCCCGTCTGATAGATGTACAAGGTATTGCCGCTTTTGTAAAACTCAGCGCCGTTGCCATCGGTGAAGGTGAAGTTGGACAGGACACCGTTGGAATCGTAGACACTGGTTTCATCCCCCGTCAGGGTGATGGTGGGAGCGGTGCTGCTGGAACTGCTGGTAAAACTGGGAATCTCCATTGCGCTCTGAACATAGGACACCAGAGTGTTGTAGTTGGGGGCGAAGTTGGAGATAGCCGCAGCACCGGCATTGTAGAAAATGTCGCCAGCGGTGCCGCTTTCGTTGGTGGAGTTCAGCGTAAAGGTTTCCGCATCCCGGAGGCCGCAGACGATTTCATAGATCAAAAACTGCGTCGCCACACGGAGGGGTACATTGGGGTTGGAATCCCGCTTGACGTTGAAAACACTGATGGAATCATCCCACATCTGATCGCTGTACAGCAGAATCAGACCAATGGCTTCCCGACGTGCTGCAGGCATGGCGTACCACACGCTGCCGCCGGTGGTACTGCTGCTGCCGTCCAGGGTAATGTCCCGGTCAACAGAGTTACCGGAGGTACTTGCGGCATAATCCCGCCAAGGCTCAATACAGTACAGCGGATCGTCTGCATAGGGGGTGTTGTTATACCGGGCAAAATGCCAGCCCAGATTTTTGATGTAGGCAGTCCGGGTAGTACCGGTGCCGTTAGGTTTGTATTTTACGGTAAGCTGACTGTTCAAGCGGCTGGTATAGTCGCCGTTGTCCGAGAAGTCAAACAGCAGAATACCAGACTGGGTGCTGGCAGCAGTCATAATGCCATAGTCATCCGTAGATGCTGCGGCCACACCGCTGGAAATTACGATGTCAGAGAAAACGTCATCGGGTTCCGTCTGCGGAACAGTTGCTTCTGTGGTGGGTGTTGTGGATTCTTCTGTGGGCGGGTTAGTTTCCCCGGAAGTTTCCGTTGGTGATGTTTCATCGGGGGGAGTTGTGGTTTCCGCAGTGGTCGCTTCCGTGGCTTCTGTTTCCAAGGTGCTTTCCGTTGCACCAATTTCAGCGGCAGATACGTTCGGGATCATGCCGAAGCACAGAACCAACACCAACAGAAACGAAACAAGTCCCCGTAAGCGTTTAGTCATAGAAAAATCCTCTCCTTTAGATTGTGAAAGGCACCTGCCAATTTGACAGGTGCCCTGGGGTTAAATTAGCCAAACAGACCGGACAGCAGGGGCACCAGAGTGATGCCGATGAGGGCCACACCGCCGCCAGCCATGAGCTGCTTCATACCCTGGGACTTTGCACCAGGGTTATCGTTGCCGTAGCCTTCCAGAAGATTGATCGCACCCCAGATGCCAAGACCTGCGCCCAGGGCAACCACCAGAGTCTGAAGAACGCCAACAGCTGCGTTGAAAAATGCCATATAAAATGTACCTCCATAAAATTTGAAATTTTTGAAGGGACATTTTACGATTTACTTCTCTGAACCTTTCTGAAGATTCTGCCTTCTCAGGCAGTTGTACCGGACACGGTTGTTTCATACACCTCGAAAGCATCGTCCGGCTTCAGCTTGAGGTGAGTGGATAGAAAACGATCTATGCTCAGTTCGTTTTTCTTGTTATAGTCGGATGTGTACTTGTAGTTGGGGTGCTTGGTGATGTCATACTTGTTCGACAGGAACGGTCTGACACCACGAAGCTGCAATATGCACTTGCCGCCGTCCATAACGGCCAGCTCGTCTTGGCTCATAAGGTCTTTGCCCAGCTTCTGATAGTTAAGGCTGTGGGAAACCTCCCGGCCCCGACTTTCTCCGGTGTTGAAGGTGTCAATGGTTTCTTTTCCAAGGGCAGTGGCCAATTCCTTCAGCGTGGTCGGTTCTTTGCCGCCCAGGAAGATGGAAGTGTCCATATTGCCGATGATGGTGTCGGCATTGTCCTTGTAGATGGCTTTGAGCTGGGACTGGGCCTGCAAGACCAGACAGGCAGAGATTTCTCTGGAGCGGATCGTGGCGACCAGTTTTTCCAGCCGGGGGATTTGGCCGATATTGGCACATTCATCGATCAGACAGCGGACATGAACGGGGAGCCTGCCGCCGTACACATCGTCTGCCTTTTCGCACAAGAGATTGAAAAGCTGGGTGTAAATGAGCGAGATGAGGAAATTGAACGTATCGTCCGTATCGGACATGATAAGAAACAGGGCGGTTTTCTGGTCGCCCAGGGTGTCCAGTTCCAGCTCATCGTAAGCGGTCAGATCCCGCAGCTCCTGGATATCGAAGGGAGCCAGCCGTGCGCCGCAGGAAATCAGAATGGATTTCGCTGTTTTGCCAGCAGCCAGCTTGTACTTCTTGTACTGGCGGACTGCGAAGTGCTGGGGATTCTCCTTTTCCAGTTCTGCGAACATGAGATCCACCGGATTCTGAAATTCTTCATCATCTTCCCGGACTTCCATAGAGTTCAGCATCTCAATGAGGGTGGAGAAGCATTGCTCCTCCAGCGGAGCTTCGTAATGGATGTAGCCGATCAATGCCGTGTACAGCAGGGTTTCTGCTTTCACCCAGAAGTCGTCACCGGCTTTGCCTTCGCCCTTGGTGTTGGCGATCAGAGCTGTGACCAGCTTCAGAATATCCTTTTCGCTGTGGATGTAAGCGAAGGGATTGTAGTGCATGGATTTTTTGAAGTTGATGGTATTGAAGATTTTCAGCTTGTACTTGAACCGCAGGAGCATCTTTCCGCACTCGGTAACGATGCTGCCCTTGGGGTCAGTCACAACGAAGCTGACCGGGTATTTCTTGGAAGTGCATTGCATGAGGTTTGGTTTCAGCCAGAAGCGGGTCTTACCGGAGCCGCTTCCGCCGATAATCAGCACATTCTTGTTCCGTGCTGTTTTCGGGTCAGAAGGTCGATTGTTCATGGTCAGGCTTTCCGTCTGGGTCAGGATGATATTGTTTGCGAACACCGGGTCAACATAGGGTGCTATGTCAGCCTGGGTGCCCCAGCGGGCGGAGCCATATTCCATGTCCTTCCGGAACTTCTTTGCGTTCTTGCCCTTGATGTAGACCGCCAGACGGATAGCCAGAGCGATCAGAATACCAACACACAGGTCTATAGGGTGGAAGCTGGGCATGGACGATTCAAACGCCAGCACCAGCCCCTCCATGATGTGCAGGGCTTTCCCGGAGAAGTCAGATCCGGGAGCCAGCCGTGCAGCCTGTCCGACCTTGGTGGCAAACAGGGCAATGAACACATAAGGAATGTTGGGAAGGATCAGTTTCTTGTAATTGATGGGTTTCAGCGTTCCCGCTCCTTTCTTCTGGAACGATCCACCACGGCATTTTTGATAAGTGCCTTGAAGTGTTCCAGTTTGGCCAGAACGGAGGGACGCTCGCTCTTGGTGATGACCTTGGCGGTGTACTCCTTGAAAGCTGCGTTCATGGCATCGGTGTCCGGTGCCTTGAAGAAAATCAGATAGCGGTTTTCGCCTTTGACCTTGAAGGGGGCATAGTCGATTCCGTATTTCCGGGCGATCCGGTTGAAGGAACCGAGGGTTTTGCTGGAAACCTCAATGCTCTGCATACCCTTGTTCTGGGCTGCAAGCTGTTTCACCGTCATTTTACCCTGGGGGAGTTTCTGGGTATGACGGGCGGTTTTCATCTGCTCCAGGAGCTTTGCGAGGGCTTTTCTGAGTTCCTGTTCCGTCAGCTTACTGCAATTGACGATCAGAGTTACGACCTTCTGTTCCACTTCTTCCTGCATGGTATTTCAGCTCCTTTCCGAAGATTTGCAGGAAAGTGGGCAGGTAAGGCTAAGGTGGAACCACCAGACGGCGAAGAAGTGCTTTATTTACCACGCTTTCGTCCTTTTCCTTTCACTGACATAATACCCTCCAGGGTTGTTGTGGGAATGCGATGGGATTCTGCGTATGCGATGTCGCTTTTCACATACTCGTCATAGGTGTTGCCGCAAACGACCAGGATGCGGCAGCGGCCCAGAATATGCTGGCCCATATCCAGACCAAGCTGATGCTCACGGGGATTATCTTCATGGAGAAAGATGGACTGGTGAGCCTTGGGACAGATGGGGTAATACCCGGCTTCAAGCAGCGCTCTGGAATAGGTATCACACTTTTCGTCGAAATCCATGCCGCTACCCCATGCGGCAGTGATGTAAGCAAGAGGTAAAATCATAATCATAGCCTTTCTTCCGGTTATGTCCGGACATAAAAATTGACAGCTTTTACAAGCTGCCGTAATCATCTGCGTCTGCGTTGTATTGCATCGTGTAGTGGTGATCGATGGTGGAAACGCTGTTGAACAGCGCCGCCATGAGATATGCTTTGGTGTTATACACACGGGTCCGGTTTTCCGCGATGCCCTCCATGACCTTCTCAATGTGCAGGGCGTTGATCTTCCGGAAACGCTCCTGGACAAAGTAGGTGGGGTATTCGGCATCACGGCCTATCCGAATCGTGGGACTTCGGTTGAGTGCCACTTCCAGCATGATCTCTACCAATTCATCAAGCTGATCCCGTCGATACCGCTGGACCATGATCTCATACTCAATTTGCGCTCGGATCTCACCAGAGGTTATCCGTCTTTCTGTCCGTCCGCTGTTGCAAGTTTCTTCCGCAGAAGGAAAGAATGAATGAGTATTTGATAGATCAGTATTTAATTTTTCTTTACTTGATGTATTAGTATTTAATTGTGCGGGATTTTCCAGTTCAGGGCAAGCCTGTTTTGGAGAAGCCAGTTTTGGGGAATCCAGAACAGGAGAAACCAAAACAGGGTTATCCAAGACTGGATTTTCCCGTTTAGGTGTTTCCGATGCTGGGGAAATGGGTTCCTCGCTCTCCGGTTCCGCCTGTACGGGCTTTTCCGGTTTAGGCGGTTCTTCTTCCGGGGCAGGAATGACGGGCTTTTCCAGGATGGTGTACTCCACCTCCGCAAGCCTTCCCAACTCATCTCTCAGCCGCCTGCGCTGGACATATCCTGCCTTTTCCAGCTCTTTCACTGTGGCGCAGATGCTGTCAACACCGTCCTTACAGATCCGGGCAAGACCTTTGGTGGTATAGTCCCAGGTTTCCGGTAAGGACAGCATAAGGCTCAAAAGACCTTTTGCTTTCAACGATAGGGACGTATCCCGCAGGTGGAAATTTGCCATTACGGTATAATCCCTGGTTTTATCAATTCTGAACACTGCCATGTTCCATCCATTCCTTTCTGCAAGGGGACAGTCAGGCTGCTGTGCTGTCCTCCTGTGCAAACCGTTCTTCCAGTCGTAGAACGCTCCAATCTTTTTTGAATTGTCCCAATGGGCCGGGACCGAACTGCTTTCCGGCCCGGTCATCCAGTTCCATCAGCTTTGCCCACAATTCCGGGTGATGCTTGCGGAGTTTCCGCAGCTCTCCGATCCGCTGGAAGGGGCAGCACCAGCAGGATGCCCGGTTATAGATTTCATAAAGGCCACCAAAGTCATAGCCACGGTCATAGCATATTTGGAGTGCCTGGGCTTCTGTGATGCCCCACTCTACAAGGGGGTATCGTTCACCCTTACACCGACATGCTTCATCGTAAGCAATGCCTATGTAGTGGATGGCCCCAAGTTCGCCCTTCAGTCGCTTGACCTCTTTATCGATCAGCTTTGTTTTCAAAGCTCCGGTACACCACCGGACACGGATACCGGGCCAGCCATTGCCATACAGCGGTACGCCCAGCCTGAGCCGGTTTTCGATGCTGCTGGGCTTCACCTTGGGTTCGTCGAACATAAGATACTCAAAGCCTTTGGGATGCCGCAGGACGGTGATGTGGATGCCCCGCTGCTCATAGAGGTAAGCATCCAGCTTGGCGAGGTGGTCATACATTTCGGGAAACTCCATGCCGGTATCGGCGTACAGCACCATATCAATGGGCATATCCCGTTCGATCATCAGCAGGAGCATAGCGGTGGAATCTTTACCACCAGACAGGGAGACTGCATGAAAGTTATTCTGAGATGTTCCTGCCATGCAGGAATGACCTCGTTTTCACCTCTTTCTTACGATCAGGGTTCAAAGAACGGCTGTCCTTCTGCAATGCCGGGAGCGGCTTCAAACAGCCCGTCCACAAAGGCTTCAAAGTCGAAGGTATCTTCCTCGAAAGGCCACTCAGAGCCTTTGTGGACCCGGTAGGAAGTGCAGTAGCCTGCAGTCTTATTGACTACATGGAAACAGGAAGTAATGGCCAGGGTCAGATCCTCCCGCAGCCATACCTCCATGAAATGGATGGTTTCCATGCTGTCGTCACCTGCAATAAGGTCTGCTTCCCGGTACAGATTGATGGCGTTGCAGGGAAAAAGCTTATCACCCCAGTAAGGCTGGTGCCGCTCCGTTTCTCCATAAGCACGAAAAACATGGATGGGCATTGCTTCCCGGCACAGAGTCTGGTAGAGGGAGTAGAAATTGATTTCCCGCAGGGTGGACACGATTTCGGACTTGGGGATACCGTAATAACTGGCGATCTCCGTCAGAAAGCGGGTGATGTTATCCTTGAGTTTCTTGATGGTGTTCATATGGATTCCTCCTGATTATTTTCTGGCATTGCGCCGTTTGTGCTTTTTATCCGGGACGATATGCCCTTCGATGATGGATGCGTGGCGAAGAATTTTGATCTCCCGCTGCTTGTGGGCGGTTTGTGCCTGGGAATACTCATACTCGGTTAGGAACAGGCGCATACGCTGCCCCTTTTCTCCGTAGGGGGTATTCCGGGACAGAATATCGAAGATAATCATGTGATGGGTGGCATCCTTGAACCGCTCCACAGCGAGAAGATCGTGACCATGGATGATTTCAGAGTTAATTCCCATCAGCATCCTCCGTCGCCTTTTAATTTGAGAACAGCGGAGCCATATTTGGCAATGAGTATCCCGTGTAAAATGATCCGCAGATTCTGAGAATAGACGGCTCTGGAATAACCCAGATTCATAATGAGCTTTTCATCCTTATGCTCGTATAAACACTGGGCAGCGTAGAGTATGAAGGAATGCTCTCTGGTCATTTTTGCGGTATAGCATTGGGTGAAATCAATTCCAGTTGCCTGGAAACAGGGACGGGTGCGCTTACAGAGTTCTTCGCTTGTAGTACACAGAAATAAGACACTGAAGTATCTCCGCCCCTCACTGGGCTTGATGCCTTCTGGTGGGTCAAGCCGGGTAATAAGGCGATGAAACCGTGTAAGATGATTCAGGTCTTTCCAGAGCGTGCCCAGATATGTGCCTGCAAGCTCCTGGATCTTCCACCCGAAGGTCGGTGGCTGCGGCTGAATACTCATGAGGGCATCCCGGTATGTCACGGTTCCGTTGGCGATTTTCGATACCAGCCAAATGCAGCTTTCGGCGGTACAGCCTGCCTTTGGACAGTATTTTCGGCATCGCCTGCACACGGAAGCATCCGGTGACATGAGATGGTTTTGCTTATTCATGGAAAACTCCTTCCTTGGAAAATAAAAAACCGGGCAAGAAAACTTGTCCGGTTGATGCTGAGAATATTGAATTGCTTTTGTTTTTATATTTTGCGTTCAAATGGTAAAGATATAATTTACAAAAAAGCAGGCATTCTAAAAAATGCCTGCTTTTTTACCATATCAAATTTTAAAGTATATCGTCTACTGTTAGCATTTTTACAGGTTCATCAGTAAGCCAGTCAGGATTTGGATATGTTGGTTTTACATTGGGATTATCGAGAAAATACTTCATCCTTCCACGCTCTTCAATTCCACTGATAATATGTGCAAACGACAATAGATTGTATGCACCATCCTGACGAATCTGGTAAAGTTCACGCTCCCAGGCATTACGCTCCTTTTTTGAGATTGGAACTCCATTTTTAAAAATAACTTTATCTTCAAGGCATACATCTTCAAAAATTGCTCTGGAAACCAACTTCCCAGAAAATGCAAAATCTACTCTCGCATCAATAAAAGTACATAGCATCGAAAGTGCAACCGTAATTGCCAAATGTTCGTTGAATGTCCAAATCGGAAGTTTCCCATTCTCGTCAGTCTGGTAGAATATAGGGTCGGTTTTCTTTATAGGTTTTGCTTTTAAGACAGCAATCATCATTGCGGCAGCGACCTTATGTCGGTTTAACACGCCATTTTCGTCCATCATATAGTGCTCTTTGGCGTAATTAATTGCATCAAGATAATGCGTCTTAATAACATCAGCTTCACAATCGGGAAGATGAAGATTTCCGTGTGTATTTTGTAGTCTGTTGTAGGTGGGCTTAATTATAGTCTTCCAGATGTTATTGAATGTTTCGTTTGTCATACTATTAAGTCCCTCCAGATAATGTAACGAAAGATCAATCAATATTAGTTAGGCGTAAGTATTTTTTGCAGATATCATCTAGATGAACATCACCATTTTGATCACGATCTTGAGCGCATACTTCTTTTTTATGAATTACCACTAGGTATGCTGCAATTATCGAAAGTATAAGCATAAAGACCATTGCAATTACTGCTACAGTTAATTCAATCATATGTATCATCCTTTATTATATTAAATTAATTATTATTATATCAGGGGGTTTTACAGCTACTTCTCCGACCACGATTTCGGTTTGCCAGCTGCATTATTTTCACTCCAAGCGGGTATGCCTTAATGGGAAGACAGGCAACAGGAAGAAGGATAACCAAAAAACGCATAAAGCGAGGAAGCGGATCAGTAAAGCTTCCTTCAAAAATGGCCAGATAAGAGAAAAGCACAGTTGCATATACCAAACCTATGCAAAAGCATACCACTAGTACACGGAA
>JAFSCK010000174.1 GCA_017436785.1 Oscillospiraceae bacterium
TAAAGAATCCCTCCCTGTTAACTGTGTTGTTAACGTCGTACAGAAGGCAGACAAAACGGTTTACACTGCGGTGGCCACCGTATGCGGTGTGGTGTTTACGGATACCAAGGAGATACCGGATATTTACGAAGTAAAGATATCCTGGAATCAGACGGGATCTGCTGTTTATTCCGAAGGAATTGTCAACTACACCTGGAACCCCGGTACAATGACCTATTCCTCCGAAACCACCGGAACAGGCTGGAGTGGAAAGTCTCAGGTGAAGTTCACCATTGACAATACCGGCTCTAACACCGGAATCGTTGCCAGCTTCCGCTATACCCCCATTCTGACAGGTACCTTCTCCTGGGAAAACCTGACAGATGACTGGGATCTGACCATAGAAAAGGGAAGCTCCGGCCAGGCAGGCTTTGCGGTTACCCCCGATGCGGATGCCAAGCCCCAAAAACCGGAGGACGGCGAAACCACAATTGTTCTGGGTACAATCACAATTACCCTGGAAAAGGAGATAAAACAAGATGGGAATGTTCAATAAGAATCCTGGCGAGCAGGAGAAGAAAGACAGCAACCTCCTGTTTAAGCTGATTTTGATCATCCTGCTGATCATCATTATTATTCTGCTGCTTCTGCGTTCCTGCGATGCCCCTCAGGAAGGACCTGTTTTGGAACCTGACTTTGAACTGGTGGAGCAGGACCAGCAGGCACAGACCATCCCCGGTGAAACGGAGCCTGCGGAAAAGCCCGAGGTTGAACAGGGTGGCGGTTCCATGACCTTGATCTATTCCGATCAAGTGAGCGTGGATCTTGCCACCGGCAAGGTAGGCCTGTTCTACCAGAACCCCTCGGATTCCAGCCACTCCATCGTGGTGCAGATTCTGATCATCCGGGGCGAAGAAAAGTATCTGGTGGCCCAGTCCGGCGGCATTGACCCCGGATACATGGTGACTGAGCTGACCATGGAGAAGGATCTGAAGCTTTCGGCAGGTATTTACGAAGGCGTGATCCGACTTCTGTTCTTCGATCCCGACACCGGCGAACGTGCCGTGGTCGATACCAATATCCCCGCAGACATCACAGTCAAATAATCTAGGAGGTTACAACAAATGAAGAAAGCAATTTCCATCCTGTTGGTGCTGGCCCTGGTACTGAGCATGAGTATCAGCGCTTTTGCCAACGAAATCGACAGCGAGACCATCAATGTTCCCGCCAGCTTCACCGCAGGCACCGTGGAAATCGTTGGTCCCGACGGAACCACCACCACCGCAACCGTTTATTCCGTCAAGCTGAACTGGACCGCCATTACTGGTGTTTCCTATGAGGCAGCCAACACCTACTACTACTGGGATTCCGAGAACCTGACCTATGTCAAGCATGACAGCAGTACCGATGCTGGTTGGTCCGATGCCAGCGATTCCTTCACCATCAACATCACCAACCAGTCCAACGATGCCATCACTGCCGAAGCTGCTTTCGTCAAGGCAGATGGCATTGGTGCCACCGTCAACTGCACCTTCGAGAATAACGACTGCACCATCGCTTCCGCTGCCCCCACCCAGGCTGAGGTCGAAGCCGGCATCCTGACCGGCTCTGCAAAGAGCGATACCATCACTGCTGACATCACCGCTTCCGGCACCCTGAACAGCGGCGTCACCAGCGTTGGTACCATCACCATCACCATCGCGTCGGCATAAGGGTATGACCCTTTGAAATAACCGAAGAAATCTAATCCAAAAAGGAGCAAAACACAATGAAGAAACTGATCAGCATGATCCTGGCCCTGACCATGATCTTCTCCCTGAGCCTGACTGTTATGGCTAGCCAACTGCCCGAAGACACCGTTATCGATGTTACTGCCGACTTCGAGGAAGTTGCAGCTGCGGTCCCTAGTACTATCTACGCCGTCACAATTACTTGGGAACCTGACGTGAATAACAATCTGACTTATACCGACAATGGCGTTGCTTATGTCTGGAATCCCACCTCGCTGAAGTACGAAGCTTCTCCGACTCAGGCCGATGACGGCTGGTCTGGCAGTGCAAAGTATACCATTAATGCTGTCAACCGCTCTAACGCTGCTGTGAATGCAACCATTACTGTTAATAAAGTCCTTGATGGTATCGAGCCTGCTATCGCATTCGCTGATGGCCAGGACAATGTCCTGGAAATGGGCAACGCTGCTGATGGTGTTACCTTCGAAGAGAGCTCTGTTGGTAGCCCTCAGGAGGATTCTGTTGAAGCTACCGTTACTGTCCCCGCAAATGCACCTGCTATCAGCGAAAACAATACCAAGGTTGCCACCATCACCATCACCCTGACCGAAGCTACTCCCGCTGACGGCGAATAATTTACCGTGTATCCCGGAATATCCCGTGATATAAAATTTTACAATTGAAAGGAAAAGATTATTATGAACATGTTTAAGGCAAATGGCGGCTTCACTCTGGTTGAGCTGATTGTCGTTATCGCTATCCTCGGCATCCTGGCTACTATTGCTATCCCCTCTTATACTAAGTACATCGATGCTGCAGAGGGTGCTAACGTTAATGTCATTAAGGGCTTCAACAGAACTGCTAGTGCCGCAAATGAAGCTTGGGATGCGTACATGCCTGGTGAAACCATTGTTGCAACTGAGGCTGTTCCCAGCAACTAATTTTTAGAAAATCCAATCCCCCCCATTCGGCGAAAGCCGAATGGGGGCTTCTACTGTCGACAAAAAGAAATATGGAAGGCTTGAAATGAGGAGATATTCTATATTTCCTGTGTTGATATAAAAATGGATGCTATTATCGGTAGCCAAGAGGAAGTTTAGGGTAGACAGCCTACAATAATAAAATGGTGATAATGCAGTTGCGGTATCACAAGGCAGCAGAAAATGTTAATGCGGTATTGAAAGTTGAGTAACAATGAATCATGCCGAAAGATATAGAGATTACGGAAAAAAATCCTGTTGTTAATTTCCTACGATTATATGCTGCCGCTCAGGCTGCTATCAAAACTGGGGAGGCCTAATCTGTACTTCAAGTTTTCCATCGGATACGAGGAAGCTGCTGCATACAGAAAAGCCAAGGGTCAGTACCTAAGACCCTCTCAGTGTGAAGATCTCACATGTGAGGTTTTTATCTGAATAAGTTTTATCCCGGGTTACCAGAAATGGTAGCCCGGGATTTTTTCGTTTTGTGGCACATTCGACGCATAGACTTTTCCTTTGTACAATGAAACCAACAAAGGAGGAATACACATGAATATCCCATACATCCGCTCCGGAGACTATTTCATCCCGGATCTGAAGTTGCCGGAGGAAACCCGGCCCATCGGCAAGTGGGGTCGTATGCACCGGGACTACCTCAAAGAACACCATCCCGTCCAGTTTAATAATTTAGCTCTGTCTGGCAATCTCTGGACATGCCTTGCTGACCTGAACGAGCAAGCCCAACAGCGCATGGAAACCCTAGTTGCCCAGTTGAAATCCACAGAGGGCATTACGGAAGTATTGAAAGCAACCGATCCCATGAGCTGGACCCAGCACATGAACAACATCACCGCCAGAGCAGAAGAAATCATCCGGGAGGAGCTGATCTACAATGGATAACATCGCCCTGCGGCTGAAAGCCTACATCGAAGCACACCCCTTTGACCCCGGCGACAGCAACTACGAAACCGTCCTGGATCAGCTATACCAAGTCTATCAGGAATCCCATGAATCCGACCCACCGGACATCCGGGATGGATTCCGGGAACTGGATGATCTTCTGAGGCATTTGTCATTAGAAGATAACAATGCCGTCTTCAACCTCTGTTGTAGCCTCTGTACTGCATACGAGCATAAAGCATTTTTGGATGGCCTACAATACGGCGCACATTTGATTTCAGAACTCCATAGCTAAAATAGGCCGTTGGTGCGAATTTTGCATCAGCGGCCATTTCTGCGCTATAGGATTATCTCTGATCGATCAGAAATCCTGAAAGCTTCAAAATATCGGTTCTCCATAGGAATCCACTCTTCAAAGAACCGCTTATGAAGGAATGCGGGGCGCTCCAGTATTCTCTGCCGCTGGGTTTCTTCATCCACGGTCAGCAGGATCTTCAGATCGTAGGGGGTGCCGAAATAGGGATGGTGGCTGTATGTGCCTTCTATGATGATCAGCTTTTGGGGAGTAACAGTAACAGGCATGGCAAGGGTAAAGGTGCTGCAATCGAAAGGGCGGTAAGAAAAAGCCTTTCCGGATTTCAGGGGAAGCAGAACTTCCTCCCGGAATCTCTCATAGTCCACATTGCCGCCGACCTCCGCAAACCGTTCAGGTGTGCGCTGTTCCGGGCGGAGAAAGAAGTCATCCATGTGAAATACGTTGCAATCATAGAGCTCTGCCAGTTTGGAAGCCAAGGTAGTCTTGCCGGAGGTGCATTTGCCATCAATGGCCACGATCACAAAATCCTTTTCTCCCAGTAACATATCGATCTTTGACTTTACCACTGCTGCTACGCTGTCCATATAACAACCTCCCAAAGTTTTCTTCATTGTAATGCAGACAGGAAACATCCACAACCCCCACCGGGGGATATTGATAAAACTATATCGAAAAATATCCCCCCACCCGGCTTGTGACAGCGCTTGCCGCAATTTATAATTAGTGCAATGAAAAACAAGGAGGACAAATCCTATGAAGAAAATTGTAGCTTTGATTTTGGTTGTAGCTACTTGTGTTGGTTTGCTGGTAGGTTGCGGTACAGCTGGAAGTAACAAAGATAATACCCGCACCATTACAGATGGTTCGGGCCGTCAGGTGGAAGTTCCGGAAAAAGTGGAATCTATCGTTTGCGTGGGTGTTGGCGCGCTGCGCTACACTTGTTACATGGGTGCTGCGGGCCTGGTTGTTGGCGTGGAAGACCACGAAACCAAACAGGGCATCGATCGGCTATATAACTATGTGAATCACGAGAAGTTTAAGGATCTTCCCATTACCGGTACCAACGGTGTACCCTATGCGGAGGAAATCATCGCTGTGGCCCCTCAGGTGATCGTCGTGAGCAAATCTGCCAATGCGGATGCCGATGACCTGCAGGCTCAGACCGGTACGCCGGTTGTGGTGATTCCGGGCAGTGATACTACTTTGGACGACAACGCCTATGAAACCATCCGTATTCTGGGGCAGCTTTACAGTATGGAGGACCGGGCAGAGGAACTGACCACTTACCTAAAGGGCGTCCAGGAAGATTTGGATAGCAGAACAAAGAATATTCCCGACAGCGACAAGCCGTCCGTTTATGTGGCTGGCGTTTCCTTCCGGGGTCTGCACGGTTTCGAAGGTACGGAGGCCGGGTACGGTCCTTTTGAGCTGATCCATGCCAATAATCTTGCCAACACCACCGGACAGAGCGGTGCCTTTGACATCGATTTGGAGCAGGTGCTTTCCTGGGATCCAGATATCATTTTCCTGGATTTTAATGGCATGGACCTGATCAACGAAAGCTTTGCCCAGAACCCGGATTATTACAATGCTTTGACCGCCGTACAGAATGGAAAGGTATTCTCTCAGATTTCCTTCCGCTCCTATGCATCCAATCTGGATACTGCTCTGGCAGATGCCTACTATGCTGCATGCATCATGTACCCGGAGCAGTTCAAGGATGTAGACCCGGTGGCAAAAGCCGGAGAGATTTTTGAAATGCTGCTGGGAGCCAATCCCTACAAAGATCTGAAGGAGGCCGGTTATGAATTCCGTCCCATCAAAATTGGAGAAGAATAATATCGACGAGCTATACCGAAAGAATCAGGTCAAAAGCATTAGCTTTCTTGTGATACTCAGCGGTGTTTTGCTGCTGACGATTCTGCTGAGCCTGCGGGCAGGTTCCTATGAAACTCCGATTGGGGAACTGATCAAAGGCATCTTTGGTATGTCTGCTGACAGAAAGATCAATATCGTTGTGCGCAACAACCGTCTGCCCCGTATTGTTACCGCGATCCTTGCCGGTAGCGGCCTGGGCCTTGCAGGCTGTATTTTGCAAGCGGTGCTGCGCAACCCATTGGCTTCGTCCTCTACATTGGGTGTGTCACAGGGCGCGACTTTTGGTGCTGCCTTTTCCATCGTGATATTGGGAATGGGCGCTTCTGACCGATTTGGCATTCCACTGTGCGCCTTTGTTGGCTCCATTGCGGTGGCCTTGGTGATTTTGGGTCTAAGCAAATTCCGGCAGGTATCCCCGGAAGGCATTGTGCTTGCAGGTGTGGCCATCAGCTCCATGTTCACCGGCGCAACCACGCTCATTCAGTATTTTGCCGATGAAGTGCAGCTTTCCACCTTGGTTTTTTGGACCTTCGGTGATTTGGGTAGCACAGGCTGGGATGACTTGGGTGGTATGGCCGTAATTGTGGCGCTTCTGTGCATTTACTGTTTTGTCCATCGGTGGGATTACAACGCTTTACTCAGTGGCGAAGAAACTGCCATCAGCCTTGGCATCCATGTAAAGAGGCTGACCCTCGTGGGTATGGTGCTGTGCTGTCTGACCAGCTCTGTAGTGGTTTCCAATGTAGGCTTGATCAGCTTTATCGGCCTTGTTGCGCCTCATATCGTCCGGATGGTGGTTGGCAACAACCACGTGTACCTGATCCCCGGTTCCATCTTAGGCGGTGCAACACTGCTCCTGCTGGGCGATCTGTTTGCAAGAACGGTCATCAGCCCTGTGATTTTACCCATCGGTGCCATCACCTCTTTCCTCGGTGGCCCGCTGTTCCTTTACCTGCTGTTCAAAGGAGGTAAGAAGCAATGATGCAAGTCAAAAATCTAAGTTATCATTACAAAGGCTGTCCGGAAGTGCTGAAAGATGTATCCTTTGATATAGAGCCTGGCAAATTTCTGGCAATACTGGGCAACAACGGTGTTGGTAAAAGCACCTTGCTCAAATGCTTTAACCATATTCTGAAGCCGGATTCCGGCGAGGTAATTCTGGATGGGGAGAATCTGCTGAAG